>JAVHVY010000281.1:0-27290 GCA_032160305.1 Actinoplanes sp. | reverse complement strand
TCATCGCGCTGATCGGTATCTCCGCCGTGGTCTTCGGCGTTGCCCTGCTCGCGTTCGCCGTACGTCTGCGCCGCCAGCAGCGTCCGGAGACGCGCAGCCACAGCCGGCCCGCGACAACCTGAGGTCGACTGGGGCCACGCCCAGGACGGTCCGCTCGAAGAATGCCAAGTCAGCGTTGAGTGTGCGGATCAGCGCTTCGCGGGTCTGCTGGTCTCCTGGATGGACGTCTTCGCCAGGCTGCGGTGGATCTCCGCCAGCTCCCCGTCGAGACCGTTCAGGTCCGGATCCAGCTCCCGCACTCGCGGCGCCAGCCGTTGCAGCAGGTCAACGGGCGCCAACCGCAGCGCGTCCTCGGCAGGGTGGTCGGCGAGTATCGATTCGATCTGCTCGGCAAGGCTCGCCAGCGTTTCAACGGTGGTAGCCGGCATGAGGAAGCCCCGGAGGCCGGGAGGGTCCCCGGCCTCCGCTCGCATCTCCGCCAGCGCGGTCACGACCGCGCGACGGTCGCTGAGCTGGTCGAGCAGCCCGATGAGACGGTACGTCCGCGCCACCAGCCGGGGGCGCCCTGGATGACTGTCGAGCCACGCTTCCAGGGCCGCCGGACCGCCCAGGTGTTTCGTGAGTTTGGACAGCGCCGCGGCGGCTGAGTTGGGCAGCATCCAGTGCATCGGCAGCAGCTGGGCCACCTGCCCCGCGAGCGCTGCCTCGCCCGATTGATCGAGTTTGCCGGACGTGAACGCGTCGACCAGTTTCCGCTCGAGGTTGACAGCGGTCATCGTCGATCGCCTACCGCGTTGATCCGCAGTGCGGCAAGGGTCACGATGGTGTCCCGCAGTCCGGTGAGCACGCCGAGCCCCGCGCCGATGGCCATGCCGAGTGGGCGGACGAAGAACAGCACGTCGAACAGCACCCCCCAGAACATTCCCCACATCGTCCCGGTGGTGACCTCATGGTGGGTCGTGGTGACGTGGAGTCTGCCGTCCGGGTCCCGCTTGATGACCACTACTGCCTCCGGCACGATCGCCAGGTCTGCGCCAGCCTGCTGACCTCCGCAGCTGCCGTTTCGGCCGTCGTCTCGTCGGGGCAGCCGATATTGATCAGATCTGCCATGCCTGGCCTCCTCTGGTCCGCTGCGCCGGCCGGCCCGGCGAGGAAGCTGCGGCCGCAGCGAGCCCTGAACCGCGCTCAGCATTAAGACCTACGCCGCTCGGCGCGCGGCGTCGATTGGCAGTCCTGCCGATTCCGGCCGCATGCGGTTATCGAGGTGTATAGGCCGCCTCCGAAGGTCACTCAACGAGAAACGCACCCAGTGCGAAGTGGGCTATGAGATCGGCCAGACCACAGTCTGGGACGGTAGCTGGCCGGCGAGGGTGTCAGCAGACGTGATCACCGGCCATCAATACCACCGAATAGCAACAACGGTCGCGTCACACGGGACGCTCACCAGGCCACACGGCGTGTCGCGCGGGATCAAACGATGGGAGGAAAGTCCTTCCGTTTGATCTTGGCTCGACGACCGTCCGGATGATGGAACACAACACCCTCGGCCAAATGGCCGGGCGCGAACTTGCTCTCCAGCTTCGCGAGGAAATCCCGCAACTCCGCGTAGCTACGCGGCACGTCCTGATACTCCGGTACCTGCAGGTTGAACGGCACGCACTGGTGCTCCTCCAAGGCCAAAGGATTGCCCTGGATGCGTGGGCCGAGCGCCTCACACGCGTGTTCGCCGTCCAGCCAGTCGGACACGTCGGTGTTACGGGCCGCGTCCAGGACCCACTTGTCGTCGGCGGAGTAGTCGTCGGTGTCGACGTACCAACCATCCACGATGCCCTGCTGCTTCTGCACCTTGCTCGGGTTACGCCGCTTTTCCACCCGCACAACCTGCCCGCAGCGCACGGTGAGCCGGACGTTGGTGCCGTCGAGCTTCTCCGTCCCCGTCCCCGCACCGTCGAAAACCCACGCACACTCGGCACGTGGGCGATCGACCACCCGGAAATGGCCATCTCGCTCAAACAGCGTGGGGATCTTCTCCATGACCTGCATTCCCTTCCTGACATGTCCGATCAGTTCCTCATGCGTGATGACCCCACCAGCCAGACCGCCCGCCAGCGCCCGCACCAGGTCCGCCACCGAAACCTCGGCCTCGACAGCGACGTGCTTCAACGCCTTCTTCTCTTCCGGAGAGATCCAGGCGACCAGCCGGGACCAACCCTCAGGAGGAGTCCATCGAGCCAGCTGCTCAGGGCTCTTGCGTGGTCGCCCTCGACCTCTGACTCCGGCCCAGACCTGGACAGACGACCACGCCAGCCTCACGATCGACTGGGCAAGTGTGGTGGCTCAGCAGCTGGCGTTCTTCCGCATCGCGTTCAGCCCGGTCACCACCGGCCGGCCGCTCGGCCTCGACGGCTGCCTGACCATCTGGGTCGAGCCATGACGACGGCTCATCTCCCTGGCGACCGGACGCGCCGAAAACGGCCGACGTGCGCACTCGACCGCCAGTAGCCCAATCCTCGAACGCGTTCTCAGACCGCTCGAACTTCGGCGAGCCGCTTGACCGCGTACTCGTCGTCCCAGCAGACGGCGGCTTCCCATGCGGCCGACGCTTGCGCTGCGATGTCGTGCGCGCCGTCGTCGAGGCCGGCGGCGTTGTCGGGCAGCACGAGGTCGAGATCGGGGACGTCGACGTGCGACTCGTCCCAGTCGATCAGCGCGACCTGATTCGCGGTCATCCGGACGTTGCCGGGGTTGGGGTCGCCGTGCACGACGCATGTCTGACGTCCGGTGAACCGCGCCCACGCTGCTCGGCATCGGGCAACGCTCTCCGGGGGCATCGCGCCGAGGTCGATCTTCGTCCCGGTCTCGGCGTGCAGGAGATCGGTCGACGATCGCCAACCTGGGCGCTGCGGCCAGCCCCGCGTCAACCGATGCAGCTCGCGGAGCGTGCCGGCCACGCGACGCCAGTCGGCCTGCGTCTTGGGCGGTCCGCCATCCTGGTAGGTCATCACCACCAGACCGTCGGCGAACAGCCGGCCGTCCATGGTCGGGATCGGCACCGGCACGGTCAGACGTTCACGGTCGAGGTGTTGGAGGAGTTCGGTCTCCCACGCGAGATCAGCGTCGCTCCTGGCACCGAGACGACCGACCGCGAGGTGCCCGTTGACGCGCACGCTCCACACGTCGTTGGCGACTCCGCCAGCGAGCGGTTCGACGCGAGCGACGTCTTCACCCCACTGCCCGAGTGCCTCCCACCCCACTGTCCACATCTTACGGGGTTCCGAACATCACTGTTCTCCGCAGACCCGGATGCTGTCCTGACCAGGCATTGTCACTGCACGTAGTTGGTCGTGTCGGCTGGATCGGCTCGTTGCGGACGTGATCGGCCGCTGACCTCGGCGGGTTGCTTCAAGGCGGTGCGCTCGTCCATCCACGGTCCCGGCACCGGTTGGGAGACGAGAGTCCGTGCGGCCGGCGCGGGCCAGGGGCGTGCTTTCGTGGTCCGGTGCCGAAGCGCCACCGGGACTTGCGGAAACCGTTTCCTTCGTACGCGAAGATGCTGGTGAATTGGGTCCAGTTGGTCAGGGCCACGGCCTTGTTGGGGCTGGCCGTCGGATCGGGCGCGGTGCCGACGAAGCCACCGCCCAGACCAACTGACCGGGCCCACGGTATCTTGAGTCTGGTAGCCGATCATATTCCAGGAGGTGTGTATGACTGTCGAGATGGTCGCGCCGGCCTGGATGCATCAGCAGGTCACGGCCGAGCAGTACGCGGCATGGACGGAAGAGCAGTGCGCGGGCATCGAGATCGTGGATGGGATGGTCCTCGTGAGTCCGAGCGCCTCTAAGCGGCATAACCGCCTGGCCCGGCTTCTGGCGAACGCCTTGGATGTTGCCGCCGGACCGGACTGGAACGCTGACACCGACTTCGATGTCCGGCTCCAGGACGTGCCGCTGAACAACCGTCGTCCTGACGTGACGGTGTACTGGGCGGAGACCATCGACGTCACTCCGACACGACCTGAGCATGTGCTTCTCGTGGTCGAGGTGGTCTCACCCGGGTCGGAGACGACCGACCGGATCGTCAAGGCTGATCAGTACGCGAGGGCTGGTATTCAGTTCTATTGGCGTATTGAGCATGCCGCCACTGGTGCACCTCTCGTTTATACGCACGTTCTTGACCCGGCGAGTGGCCGCTACCGCGACAGCGACATCTTCACCGGCGTCGTGAAACTAGCCGTGCCCTTCTTCATCGAGGTCGATCTCAGCCAGATCTGATTCCGTCCCAGGCAGCAAGCGGCGCCGCTGAAAGGCCGCTTGAAAGGTCATTATGACGCCCGCGTGGCGCTGGGGCCCCGATACTCTCTCGCCGGGATGTCCGCCGGTGGCATCAGGTCCGTGGCGTAGTCGCGCAACGCTGTCCGGTCGTCACAACCGGTCTTGGTCAGCAGGCTGCCCACGTGCTTCTCCACGGTGCGCGGCGAGATGAACAGCCGTTGCGCGATCTCCTCGTTGGCCTGCCGGTCGTGCAGGAGCAGCAGCACCTCGTACTCGCGCACGGTCAATCCCTTGGTGAGTAGCTCGGCGGGGATCTCGCTGCGGCCGCCACCACCACCCACCGAGCGGCTGTCCCGTGAGTTTGCCGTATCTGTTCGACAGGTCCCGTCGGCTCACACCTCCGGGGCGCGGCAGAGGTGTGTTCCGATAGCCTTTCGGTATGACGGCGATCATCGGCATCGGCGGAGCCGGGTGCCCTCGTCGGCGGCAGGGGACGCTGCGGTGAGTGCGGCGCTGCTCGCGGTGAGTGATCTGCACGTGGCGTACGAGAAGAATCGGGAAATAGCCGCGACCCTGTGCCCGGCCGACGAGGGTGATTGGTTGATCGTCGCGGGCGACGTCGCCGAGTTGTTCGCCGACGTCGAAAGGACGCTGCGGGATCTGCGATCCCGCTTCGCGCGGGTCGTCTGGGTGCCGGGTAACCACGAGCTGTGGACCCATCCCGGCGATCCGGTTCGGCTGCGCGGCGTGCGGCGCTACGAGGCACTGGTACAGATGTGCCGCGAGATCGGCGTCGACACGCCGGAGGACGAGTACCCCGTCTGGCAGGGCGAGGACGGCCCGGTCGCGATCGTGCCGATCTTCCAGCTGTACGACTACACGTGGCGCGTGCCGGGGGCGGACACCAAACAGGAGTCGCTGCGCCGCGCCTACGACACCGGTGTGGTGTGCACCGACGAGGAGTTGCTGCATCCCGACCCGTTCGAGAGCCGCGAGGCCTGGTGTGCCGACCGCGTCGAGCGGACCGAGAAGCGCCTTGACGCCCTTGATCCCGGCCTGTCGACCGTGCTGGTCAGCCACTGGCCGCTGGTACGCACACCCACCGACGTCCTGTGGTACCCCGTGTTCGCCCAATGGTGCGGTACCGACCGCACCGCGGAGTGGCACAAGCGTTACCGTGCCGTCGCCGCCGTCTACGGCCACCTGCACATCCCACGCAGCACCTCATATGACGGCGTGCGGTTCGAGGAGGTGTCGCTGGGCTACCCGCGTGAGTGGCAACGGCGCGGCATGGCACCCGCACCGATCCGGCGTATCCTGGGAGCACCGCGGTGATACCGCACGGGAGCAGTCGGCTTGCCGACTTGCGGTGGCCGACAGGCGGGCGGACAGCCCATGGTTCTATCACCGTCCCCTGAGGAGCGCGGCATGACCGTGTACGAGAATCCCTGGGCGAAGTCCTACAGCTACCTTCGTACGGCGATGGTGGGTCTGCTCGTCGCGCTGGGAGTGGCCGTCTTCTACCAGGCATGGACCCAGC
Organism: Actinoplanes sp.; assembly: GCA_032160305.1. Taxonomy (GTDB): domain Bacteria; phylum Actinomycetota; class Actinomycetes; order Mycobacteriales; family Micromonosporaceae; genus Actinoplanes. The sequence goes on along the minus strand of JAVHVY010000281.1, from coordinate 21,479 downwards.
ATTTCCACCTGCTGTCGTCGGTCAGCGCCTACTACTACACCCCCGCTCAGGGGATCTTCGTCGGCTCGCTGATCGGGCTGGGCGCGGCAATGATCGCTTTGCTCGGGATCAGCCTGGTCGAGGACGTCTTCCTCAACCTGGGCGGGATGTTCGCCATGGTCGTCGCCATCGTGCCGACCTCACGCGGCTCCGACTACCGGACCGCGGTGCGGGCCTGCCAGCAGGTCGGCACGTCACTGCTGACTGAACGACCGCGCAACGCCAGCATGGACTGCCCGACCGTCACGGCGCTGGCCGCGGCGACGAAAGCCAACATCGAGAACAACATGAGCACGCTGCTGGTCGTGGGCGTTCTGGGCATATTGGCCACGCTGCTCTTCGCCCGCAGGCACCGGGAGACCGTGCCGCTGTGGGCCTTCGCCGCGGCGCTACTGGTGTTCCTGGCCGAGGGCATCACGTTTCTGGCCGCCCGCACCTTCTTCATCGACAACGCCCACTTCGCCTCGGCGATCGGATTGCTCGTCTGCGTGGTGGTCGTGGCGCTGATGAACGCGCGCCGGAGCAGAGACGACAAGGCAGTCAAGCTGCACCGCAACGGATACGCCTGGATCGCACTGTCTCTGGCGGTGGCGGCCGCGCTCGGAACCATCCTCATGCTCACCGGCGTCATCGCATTGTTCTGGGTGGAGATCGTGGTGGCGTTGCTCTTCGCCGTGTTCTGGATGGTGCAGACAGTCGAGCAGGCGCGCGCAGTGACCTAAAGACCGCGTGACCCCGAATGCCCAGCACCGCACCTTTGCCGGAACCGGAACTCGGCGAACACCGAGCGAGATGAAGGCCAGGGCCCCGGCGACGTCGTGAGGGGTGTCCGGCTGGGGAATGGTTGGTAGAGACCCCCGTCGCTGGTGGACGCAGCGTGATCCTCACGATCAAGCCCTGGCTCTTCAGGAGCAGCGCCGGCCGGCGTTGATGCACGCCGCGATCCTCGTCATCTGCCGGTCGGAGTTGACGTTGATGAAGTCGTTGTGGTCGGAGAACGGGTTGTGGTTCTCCTCGGGGAACGAGTCCAGCGCGAATTGGCCGCGGTCCTGGACCTCACGCGGGATGTTGTAGGAGATGCTGATCCGCAGTTGCGGGATGGCGACGAACCCGGCCGGGCAGGTGCCGCTTGTCTTGTCGGCGAAGGCCAGGTGCGAGCGGTGGTTCTCGCTGTCGATGTTCTTACCGTCCCAGCAGCCGGGGAAGTCCTGCACCCGCATCACCTTGCTGGTGGCCGGGCAGATCGGGTACTTGTCGGAGAGTCGGTCGGCGAAACCGGAGCATGTCCAGGTGGCCCGGGCGTTGGCGGGGCCGCGGCTGGTCGGCTTGGCGTCGCCGGTCAGGGCGCGCAGGAATTTCGGCATCGGAACGACTTTGCTCGTGGCGTTGCCGCGGTACTCGATCAGGACCGAGGCGGGCCGGACGATGCCGCCGGTGTTGTTGGGCAGTTCCAGGTCCGGGCCGCTCGGGTCCGGCAGCGGGGCCGCCGCTGAGCCGCTTGGCGCGGGTGTGGCGGGTGGCCTGGGCGCGGCGGCGCCGGCCAGGGCGCAGCCGGCGAGGGCGTCCAGGTTCTGTGGTTTGGCGGCGCGGCGGCCGATCGCGACGGCGATCCGGTCGAGCACGGCGGTGCGCTTGGCCGTCAGCGGGTCGAGGATCGCGTTGTCGACGAAGCTCTTCCCGCCTTCGTCCGCGGCGCTCACCAGCCGCTGGTTCGCCTCGGCGATCTGCTTGTCCAACGCGCCGAGGTTCCGGTCGACCTCGTCCACGGCCTGGTCGGGAATGGGCGGCAGCTTGTCCTTGACGCTCAGGCAGGACACGGTCGGGGTGGCGACGCCGACCGTGCTGCTCGATGTGGTGTGCCCGGCGTGCGGGCCGTCGTAGCTGACCGCACAGTCGACGGTGGACACCAGGGCGGCCGGCTTGCGTTCGTGCCGGGCCATGACCTGACTGATCTGCTTGATGGTCGCGGTCCGCTGGGCGCGCAGCGGGTCGAGGACGGCGTTGTTGAAGCCGGCGTCGATCTGTCCCGTACTGGCGGCGAGCCGGGTGTTGGCGGCGGCGGTCAGGGTGTCGAGCCGGGCCAGCAGGCTCCGCACCTGGCCGGCCGCGGAGCCGGGCACGGCGGGCAGCCGGTCGGCGACGTTCGGGCAGGACACCGTCGGGACCGTGTCGGCCAGGGCCGCCTCGGTGTCGGCCTGTTCGGCGCGGACGTTCTCGTCGATCCGCACGACCGGCCAGAAGTATGCCGACCGGTCGCCGTTCTTGCAGGTGGTTCCCGAGGCGGCAAGCGCCGCGTCGGAGGTGTCGGCGGTGATGGCGAGGTTGCCGACGAAGTCGTGCACGTGTTCGGCGCCGTTCTTGATGCCGGGCTGGGCGACCGGGTTGTCCGGGCTGAACTTGCCGTTGCCGTTGGTGCCGCAGTCAACGGCGAACACCCCCAGGGACGCGTCGCGCTGCGGCTTGGGCAGCACGACGTTCGGCGCGACGCGCTGGATGGCCACGAAGTCCTGCAGGCTGGTCTCGGGGCCCCCGCTCGAGACGAAGAAGACGACGACGGCGCCGGTCGCCGCCAGCACACCCAGCGCCGCCACCTTGAGCGCGATGCCGGATTGTCTGGCTCTTGGTTTCATCAGGATCTCCTCTGCCGGGCGGCGGCTCCGCTATGGAGACCGGTTGCGCCCCGGGGTTCGGTGCCCCGGCGATGATAGATGAGGTTGGCGTCGATGCGTCACCGGTTGGAAAGAACTCCACGACGCTGACTGCCTGCCCGGATGGGCGTCTGGTCCGTGAGGCGAGCGAAGTCCTGCCCGCTGTTGGTATCCGTTGCTACCTGTGCGGTTCCAACGAAGGGCGGCAGAGAGTGGATTCTTCAGTGGTTAGGGCTTCCTGCGGGAATCCGAACCTCGAATCGGCAGCCGTCGTGGGTGTTGCGAACCCCCACGTGTCCACCGTGTGCCTCGACGAGTCCTCGGACGATGGCGAGGCCGAGACCGCCGCCTGCGGCCGCCCCTGCGGGGCCGTCATCGTGTGGCCATGGCGTGCGGGCGCGTTCGCCACGAAAAGCCACGTCGAAGACCCGGGGCAGGTCTGCCTCCGGGATGCCGCCGCAGGTGTCCGAGACCGCCAGCCAGACCTCGCCGCGCTCGGCGCCGGCGTCCACCATCACGGTGCCGTCCGGTGGTGTGTAACGAACGGAGTTGACCAGTAGGTTCGCGACGACGCGGCTCAGTTCGGGCTCGCCACCGGTAACTACCGGCCAACCGGACTCGCGGGCCAGGATCCGGACGCGGCGGCGCGCGGCGAGCGGCGCGGTGGTGGCGATGGCGTCCGAGACGACATCGCGCAGCGGCACGGTGGACAGGGCGAGCCGCAAGGCGCCCGCGTTGATCCGCGACAGCTCGAACAGGTCGTCCACCAGGTAGGCCATCCGATCCGTGTCGACCCGGATCCGTCGGTGATACTCGCGCACGGTCCCCGGGTCGGCGACCACGTTGTCTTCGAGGGCCTCCGCCATCGCACGCAGGCCCGCGAGTGGGGTGCGCAGGTCGTGGGAGACCCAGGCCACCAGATCGCGCCGGCCGGCCTCCAACTGCCGTTCGCGTTCGCGGGCCTGCGCTGCCCACACCGAGGCGGCGGCGAGCCGACGGCCGAAGGCAGCACCGACCGTGAGGCTGACCGCCGCCGATGCCGCCACGGTGATCAGCACGACCTGCAGGTCGTGACCGGAAAGGAACATGGCCTTGGCCACCGTGGCGACCCCGGCGACGACTGAGACGACGGTGATCGTCAGCAGGACCGAGACGTGCCAGATGATCGATCGGTTCCGCAGCAGCCGGAGGGTGATCTCGCCGACCAGGCCGACCACGGCACCGGCGGCGAGGGCGTAGAGGCCGATCAGCAGCAGGTCAGACATCGCCGGTCATCCGTTCGTAGCGGTAGCCGACGCCCCACGCGGTGATGATGCGCCGGGGTGCGGCCGGATCGGTCTCGATCTTCTCCCGCAGCCGGCGGACGTGGACGGTGACCGTGGACTGGTCACCGAATTGCCAGCCCCAGACCTTGTCGAGCAGTTCGGCGCGCGACCAGGCGCGGGCGGGATGGCACAGCAGGAACGCGAGCAGGTCGAACTCGCGGACGGTGAGGGCGAGAACCTTGTCGCCCAGCCGAGCGACCCGGCGCCCGACGTCGGCGCTCAGGTCTCCGTCGACCAGGACAGGAGCAGATGGCGTTGCCGTTGCGTTCTGCGTGGTGGTCCGGCGGAGCACCGAACGGATCCGGAGCACGAGCTCACGCGGCGAAAACGGCTTGGTGACGTAGTCGTCGGCGCCGACCTCGAGCCCGAGCACCCGGTCGGCCTCCTCGCCGAGCGCGGTCAGCATCACGACGGGCAGGTCGGGCAGCTGCAGGCGCAGGCGCCGGCAGACCTCGAGGCCGTCGATGCCGGGCATCATCAGGTCGAGGACCACGAGGTCGGGTATCTCTGCGGCGACTGCGGCCAGGGCGGTGAGACCGTCGCTGACGACCCGGACCCGACAGCCGTGCTGCTCTAGGTAGCGGCGAACGACGTCGCTGACGGTCGGGTCGTCGTCGACGACGAGTACGCGATGGCTCACGGTCGCGACGCTACCGAAGCCAGGCGTCGCAAGACCCTTGCAATCCGCTTACGGTCCGAGCACCGGGTGGCCCGTAAGGGATCGGTAAGGCGGATCCTGCTGCTTCGCAGCCGGGTGCCCGGCTAGGTTCCGCTCATGACCGATGTCGTTCTGCCCTGCCTCCACGAGGCCCCCGCGCTGGCCTGGTTACTGGCCCGGATGCCCGCCGGATCCGGATACCGGGCGATCATGGCGGACAACGGCTCCACCGATGCCGCACGCCCGGCTGGGCGACACCTTGCTCGCCTGGCGATTGCGCAGCACGACCGGGCCGATCGTGCACGACATCGGCCCCATCCGCGCCGCGACGACCTGCTCGCCCTCGACCGGCTCGGGGATGCCGTACCCCGCCTGGTGCCGTCCGGGATGCCGGCGTGAGCGTCACGGCGACGGCGCCGCACGGTCTCTCGGTTCTGTCCGTCTTCGACGATGCGCTGTCTCGCGCCGGCCGGGGACAGCCGGTGCGGCTGACGATCCGCGACGACCGCGACACCGAGCATCGCGTTGACGCCGCCGGGTGGTGCCGCAGCCATCTGCCCGGCGACCGGGCGTTGCTCTCCCGATGCGCCGGACCCGCCCTCGATGTGGGCTGCGGGCCAGGGCGGCTCACCAGCGCACTCAACCGGCTCGGCCATGTCGCCCTCGGTATCGACGTCAGCGCCGCCGCTGTCCGGCTGGCCCGGGCCCGCGGAGCCACCGCGCTGCGCCGGGACGTGTTCGCGGCGCTGCCCGGCCACGGCCGGTGGCGGCACCTGCTGCTCGCCGACGGCAACATCGGCATCGGCGGCGATCCGGCACGGCTGCTGCGCCGCTGCCGCCACCTGCTGGCCCGCGACGGACGAATCCATCTGGAACTGGCCCGGCCCGGAACCCGCAGCTGGTCCGGCGCCGCGCGGATCCGCGACGGGGACGGCCCGCCGAGTGCGACGTTTCGCTGGGCGGTCCTGGCCGCCGACGACCTGGCCGCGGTCGCCGAAGCGGCCGCCTTACGCACCCTGGACGCCTGGACGGAGGCCGACCGATGGTTCGCGACGCTGACCCCGGCCTGAGCCCCGACCCGGACCAGGACCGGCAGCACCAACACTCCGGCTACCGTCGTGAGATCGCGCGGGTTCAGCTCCAGCTACGGCCGGCCCACGATCGTCCGCACCAGGTGCCGGCGGCCCAGGAACGGCCGCTCCAGGTGCCGGCGGCCCAGGAACGTCCGGCCCACATGCTCGCCGCCCAGGATCGGCCCGTCCAGGTCAGCGCGGTCCAGTTCGCTGTGTTCCAGGTCTTCGAGGCCCACGAGGTGCCGGTGAACCCGCTGCCGGTCCACACTTTGCCGTTCCAGGTGCCTGCGTGCCATGCCTTGCCGTCCTTCGCCGCTGCGACCCAAGTGTGCGCCACCCACGGCGTACCGAAGATGTCCTTCTCCCCGGTGAGAGAGGTTCCGGTCGTGGCGTCGGTGATGTGCGCGGTGCCGCGGGCACGTTCGAGCGTGCCCAAGCCGGTGGCGGCCGGGAAGCTCTGCGCGGCGCCCTTGGGGGTGGCCAGACCGGCCGCCCCGGCGATGTCGAGTTGCCCGGCGCCGGCGGCGATCGGGTCGGCGCCCGTCAGCGGATCCGCGGTCTGTACCAGCAGGTTCTTCACCTGGTCCGGGGTCAGCGCGGGTCGTTGCTGCAGGAGCAGCGCGACGGAGCCGGAGACCACCGCGGCGGCCTGTGACGTGCCGCTGCCGCGGAAGAACCGCGGGTTCCCGGTCGCATCGGCGACCTCGGCGCTGGGGTAGTTGGTGTCGATGTAGGAGCCCTGGGTACGCAGCGACACTACGGAGCGGCCGGCGGCGAGCAGGTCGGCGTGCCGGGTGGCGTTCCCGCGGCTGCTGAAGGTCGCCACGGTGTCGTCGGCACGATCCTCGGTGCCGAGCGGGTCCGCGGCACCTACCGCGAGCACGTACGGGTTGACCGCTGGCATACCGAGCCGGGTCGCCGTCGCGCCGTCATTGCCGGCGGAGACCACCACGACGATGCCCTTGCGCCACGCCGCTTCCACCGCATACGACAGCGGGTCCAGGTTCGGGTCTTGCGCCGAGTCCGTACCGAAGGAGAGGTTCAGCACCCGGATGTTGAGCCCCGGGTCGGCGCGGTGCGTCACCACCCAGTCGATTGCCGCGATGACCTGGGACACGTCGCTGGCACCGTCGGCGGCCGCGACCTTCAGGCTGATCAGGTGAGCGTCCGGCGCGATCCCGTCGAACCGTAAGGCGTCCGGCACGGTCGCCGGGTCGCTGCCGGCGATGATGCCCGCCAGGTGGGTGCCATGACCGTACGTGTCAATGTTCGTCAAGCCGGGTGTCTGGGACTCGAACGACAGGTCGGGTCCGTTGACCACCTTGCCCGCCTGGTTGAGGCCGGCCACCGGTGCGACCCCGGAGTCGATCAGCGCCACTCCGATCCCGGCACCGGTCAGCGAGGCGACGTCCAGGAGCTTGTCCTTTTTCTTGCCGCCGGCCGCCTTCTTGATGGTGGCGACGGCGGAGTTCTTTTCGCCGTCGTCGATCCATTTGTCTGCCTTCATGCGCACTGTGCCGTCCACGGTCACGCCGGTGACACCGTGTGTGCCCCGCAGCGTCGCCACCGCGTCGGTCGGCACCCGCGCGGCGAACCCGTCGATCAGGCTCAGCGGGCGACTCACCGAGCCACCGGCCTGCCGGACCGTGATCTGCGCCCGCAGTGAGTCGACCGCGGACGCGGTCCGGACGATGACTTCCGCCCACGCCCCCGTACTGGGATCGGCCGACGCGGGCGTACCGACCCCGGTCAGGCAGACACCGGCCAGCAGTCCGGCACATCCGATGACCGCCGTTCCACGCCACCAGCGCGACTTCGCCATTGTTCTTGTGGGCACCACGACACTCCTCGACTTGTACGCCCGGCAGCGGGGAAGCTTCCGTGCCATGCCCGACGCCATCGTCCGGCCTTCTCCAAACCTGAGCGAAGCCGACAGCTCTATTGCAAGCCCAGCGCCGAGGCACCCGGGCGGACACGCGTCGAACTGGATGACTGATTCCGGGTCTTTGGTGATCGTTCTACGGGTGCGCAGGTGGGGCGCGTTATCTGACCTCCGTATTACTCCCACGACCGGGGCCCAGCCGCGCCTGCGGGCATGGTGGCGACGCCCGTGCGGTTCGGCTGTCGAACGCCCTGCCGTTCGGACGTCGGTCACCATCGATATCATCTGGGACGTGACGACGCAGACGCCGGTGGTGCGTGGCCTTCCCGTTCTGGGCAGCGCGCTGCAGATGGCCCGAGACCCCGCACAATTCTTCGTGGACAGCTACCGCGAGCACGGACCGGTCTTTCGAGTCAGGATCCTCAACCAGGAGTATGTCGTCATCGCCGGCGTAGAAGCGGCGAACTTCCTCGGTACCCAGGAGGGCCGGGAGAACCTTCGCTCCAAGGAGTTCTGGCAGGGCCTCCAAGAGGAGTACGGCGCCACCCGCGCGCTCATGGGTGAAGACGGCGCCGCGCACAAGGAACTGCGCGACATCGTGCGGCGCGGGTACTCGCGGGAAGCCATCGCGGGCCGACTCGACGAGGTGATCGCGATCACCGACCGCAACCTTGCGAAGACCTGGCGCCCGGGAGCCACCGTCCCCGTCGTGCGGGCCATGCAGTACGTGGTGACCGACCAGCTGGGTCAGTTGCTCACCGGCGAGTCCCGACTGGAGTATGTGGGCGACATCCGTACCGCCACGCTCTATATGCTCAACGTTCTCGTCACCAGGCAGCGGCCCAAGATCCTGCTCGCCGACCCGCGATACCGGCGGGCGAAGGCGCGGGTCGCCGAACTGGGCCACAAGATCCTCGACGAGCGCGGCGAGCAGAGCGATCGCCCGGCCATCCTGGTCGACGACATCATGCGCGCCCACCGCGAGGATCCCGCCGCCATGCCCGCCGAAGATCTGGTCATGGGCGTGACCGCGCCGTACGTCGCCGGCCTGGACACGGTCGCGAACACCCTTGCCTCCTTTGTGTACGCCGTGCTCAAGCATCCGCAGGTCCATGCCCGCGTACGCGCCGAGGCCGACGAGCTGTTCTCCCGCGACGAGATCACGGAAAAGGATCTGCGCGGCATCCCGGCGATCCGGGGCGCGCTGATGGAGACGATGCGGCTGTACCCCGTCGCGGTGGCCCAGATGCGTACGGCCACCCGCGACTTCACCTTCGAGGGGCACCCCATCGCCGAGGGTGAGACCGTGTACCTCGGCATCACTGTGCCGCACTTCCTGGACGAGTACTTCCCGGACGCCAAGACGTTCGACATCGACCGGTATGAGAAGCCGCGCGCGGAACACCTGCAGGCCGGAGCCTATTCGCCGTACGGGCGCGGGCAGCATGTCTGCCTCGGCAAGACCCTCGCGGACATCCAGATGCTGGTGACGGCAGCCCGGATGTTCCACAAACTCGACATGAGCCTGGAGTCGCCCAACTACACCCTGGTACGCAAGACCGCTCCGGGGCCGGGACCCTCCATGTCGTTCCGGATCCGGGTCGACGGCCACCGCAACTGAACGGCCGTCAACAGCGTGCCGCCACCGTCGACGTACCGGGCGCTGCCTGATCCTGCCGGGATCGTCGCATGCTCTGGGGCGATGGCACTGCCAGCGGTCGTGTGAACCCACCGAGAGTTGATCAACTCGGAGTTGAGGAACGGTCCGTTCGCGCCGGCTGATCGCAGCCGCCGGCGGGTCCAGGTAGGGGCCGACGACGTCACGGATCTTGGCGTCGAGCTGCGGGTCGGTGGGGAACATGACAGTCTCGGCGCGATGCGGTCGCGGGCCCCAGTCCCGCCAGATCCGGGCTACCTCGGCGAAACTGACCGGCGATCCGCCGCGGGTGAGGTGATCGGCCAGCAGTCGCGCCGACCCATGCGCCACGCCCGGCGCGCGCGGCGGGTTCAGCGTCGAGGTGATCACCGCGGGCTCGTCGATAACCGACGGACGGCCCGAGCGGGTAGATCCGCCAGAGCGCTGATCCCGCCGGCCTCATCCCGGGCCCCGCCACGCGATCACTGCAGACACGCGACACCAGCGCCTCAAAGTGAGCAACCTTGGCCCTCACATGCCGGCGCGGATTGTCGATTGCATTGGTGGAGGCGCTTTCATCTGAGGGGACTTGTCTGATGACGAAGCGTGACGGGCATGGGCGGCCGGACACTCGACACCCCTCCCAAGGGGTCCCACGGGACGCCGGTATGACCCTGGTCGAGGTCATGGTGTCGATGGCTGTGACGTCGGTGGTAATGGCTTTGGTCACGACGGGGATGGTGCAGATGTACCGCGAAAGCAACCGGGTTGACGTGTTGTCGGGCGAGATGGCGCAGTTGCAGACCGCCTTTCAGCAGCTCGACCGGTCGGTTCGGTATGCGACGGCGATCAGTCAGCCGAACACGACCGCGACGGCCGCCGGCGACTGGTACGTGGAATGGTCGTCCGGCTCAGGCAGCACGACGGTGTGCAGTCAGTTGCGGCTGGACGGGCCGTCGGGCCTGCTTCAGCGGCGGTCCGAGCCTGCGGGCGGGCAGATCAGCGGTTGGGTCGCCGTAGCGTCGTTCCTCGTCGCGAGTCAACCGTTCACCCTCCAGGCTGCCGGCTCCAGCAGCTATCCGTATCAGCGGTTGACGGTTGACGTGACCGTCCGGCCGGCGGTCAACTCAACGCAGGCCGCGCGTCGGTCGACATTCTCGTTCACCGCCCTCAACACCACGCTGGCGACCGTCAGCAGCGGTGTCTGTACAGATCTGAGCCGGCCATGAGGGCGCTGCGGCGCCGCGGCGACGACGGGTCGTTGCCGCTGGCCATGCTGGTGGTCATCGTCGGGTTCGGCTTGGGCGCGCTGACGGCGACCACGACGCTGCGCGGAGCGCTCGACACCAACGGGGCTGTCGTGCGCTCGTCGGCACTGCTCGCCGCCCGTAGTGGGCTGACCAGCGCTCTGGCGTCCTTGCGGGCGGCGGAGAGCACCGGCAATATCGGTGCGATCTCGGCGTTGCCGTGCACCACCGGCTCGGCGGCTCAGGTGAGTGGGGCGCTCAGCGGAAAGGACGGCAGCTACGCCACCACCATCTGGTATCTGAAGAGTGACCCGGCCCAGCAGAGCGACGCCTGGGTGAAGGCGAACGGTGTCACCTGCGCCGCGCAGTTGCTGGTCACTCCCCGCTGGGCGTATGTCGTGGCGGTGGGTTCCTCGGCGGGTGCGACGTACATGCGCACCCTGATCGGTATCTATCAGTTCAAGCTGCGGGCGGTGGGCAACATGCCCGGCGGGCAGATCAGGGTGTACCGCACGGCCGCGGCGACCCAAGATTACTGCCTCACCGGCGACGGGCCCGCTGTCGGTACGCCGGTGACCATGTCGGTGTGCGCGACGAACACGGACGGCACTACCGTCGACAAGCAGAAGTTCGGCTACATGTCTGATCTGACGATCAAACTGATGACTGCCGACCCGACGCTCTACCCCAACGGGCTGTGCGTTCAGGCGGGTGCGAAAGAGGCGTTCGGGCAGCAGCTCAAACTGCAGGACTGCGGGCTCGCCACGAGCATCTCCCAACAATGGAAATTCGACGGGTACAGCAACTTCCAGGGCACCGACAAGGGGCTGATACCCAATTTGGTGTGCTGGAACATCGTGACGGCGAGCCAGACCATCGTGCTGAACGACACGTCCGGAAATCTCAACCACGATTACACCCACAGGTGCGCGGCGGTGACCATGACCAACTATCAGTCCTGGAACGTCACCGGCGACGCCGGGGCCGGTGCGGCCGGGCCGGACTCCGGTCAGTTGGTGAACTTCAAGCAGTTCGGCAAGTGCCTGGACTTCAACTTCAGCGGCGTCAACACCTGGGCGTTCCCGTGCAAGCAGTCGCTGAGCATTCAGTATCCGGACCTGGGCGATGTCTGGAACGAGGTGTGGACCCTGCCCGGCTACGGCACCAAGGGCCTCGTCTACGTGACGAAAACCGACGGCACCAAGGTATGCATGAAAGCGCCCGTCTCCGGCACGAGCAAGGTGACCATGGTCACGTGCCCGGCATCCGCGTCCGTGGCCACGGCGGCCTTCATCTGGTGGGCGCGGGGCGGCAAGGCGACCGTCTACGACGAGAAGTACCGTATCGAGGGCACCGGCTCCTGGGCTGGTCAGTGCCTGGCTCCGCTACCCGCCGCGGGCAACCCGGTGCAGGCCGACTGGGTCGGCTTGACCACGTGCAGTGGCGACTACCTGCAGAAATGGAATGCCGATCCGCCGGTCAGCACGTCAGGCCTGGCGAGCGTGATCGAAAAATGAGCCCATACGGTACCCGCCGGACCGACGAGGGCTTCACGCTGCTGGAGACCATCATCGCGCTCGGCATCGTGGGAACCGTCATGGCCAGCCTGGCCGTCTTCTTCCTCCGCTCCGCGACCCTCCAGCACCGACAGGCCGACATGCAGGTCGCGGCTCAGATCGCGTCCAGCTCGATGGACTATGTCAGCGAGCTGCCCGGCGAGAACGTGCTACTGGGCCGCACTCAGGCAGCGGTGCAAGCCGCGTGGCAGGCACCGGGCATCAGCACCTACCTCGATCCCACCCGTACCGAGCTGGCATGGCAGGACCCGTCCCTGCCGCCCTCCGCATCGGTGCAGGGCCTGCCGACAACACCGGAAACCATCCAGATGACCAACGACGCGACCCCGTATCAGCGATGGTGGTATGTGGGCCTGTGCTGGCAGGCGAAGACAGGGGGCGACTGCGTCGTGGTGTTGTCCAGTCTGCGAAATCAATACATACAAATGTACCGGATCGTCGTCGCCATCACGTGGCCCTCGCCGGACTGCACCAGCAACCAATGCCAATACCTGGCCACCATGCTGACCGAGAGCACGCTCGACGACCCGACCTGGGAATGACACCGAAGGATCGGCAGAACACCCGGTTGTTCCCTGCATGCCCGCCCGTTGGGGATTCGGTGACCATATTCGTACAAACGTTCTATGTTCGCATCGCGACTCCCGATCGGGTCGAGCACTGGGATCAATGGTTGCTTTTCGCGGATGCTGGGCGAGCTCGGTGGGTAGCGTGAGCAGGTAAGCCCGGTAGGTCGGAGGTTGCCCAGTCCCCGCGCTCTCCGACTCGTTGTGTGGGAGACGGCCGTGTCAGGCCTCGCAACTTCGTGGGCAACGGTCGCGGAGGGGGCATGATCGAGGTTGTGTAGCTGTCCCAGCACCACAAATATTTGATCTTGGTGCAAGTGCTGGACATGGATCAGCCGCGCTTCGTTGAGCGTTCACCCGGGGCCACCCCCGAGATCAACCGCCCCGAGCCGGGGCGATCCGGGCACACGCCGGGGCCCTGGTCCCGGCTCAGCGCCGCCCTGAGCCGCCGGGCCTGCTTGATCAGCTGTGATGAGCCCTTGCGCGCCGCCAGCTCGTCGATCTCCGGTATCGCGTCACGGGCCCCGGACCGCTCCGCGCAGTCGGCCGCGAGCGTGAGCAGAGCGCCGCCAGCGGGTGCCGGTTCTCCCGCCAGGAGCCCGGGGAGGGCGCCCGAGAGCACCGCCCACACCGTGGCGTACGCACCGGTGCGCGCCGCTTCCTGCAGCGCCGCCACGACCCGCTTCGGCTTGAGCCGGCGCAGGCCGGTCAGCTCGGCGATGTCCCGGCCGAGCCTTTCCGCGTCGAGCTGTTCGCGAGCGGCCAGCACGAGCATCGCGTCTATCGCGAACACCTGTTCCTCGAAGCGCCGCGCCCCGAGCCCGTACGCCACCAGCAGGTGGGTCGCGGCCCCGGCCGGCCCGCCCGACTCGGCCAGCGCGGGCAGCACGGGCACCCCATGTCCGAGGTGGTCGGACTCGGCCAGGGCCGAGAAGGTCGACAGCATCCGCGCCGCGATGATCTCCCGATGCTGGGGCAGGAGCGCCAGGGCCTGCGGGGAGCACTGCCCGCCGCCGCTGCACTTGCACGGATCGCCGATGGGGTCGTGTGCGCCGAGCAGGGAGCGGAAAGGCTCGGGATAGTCCTCATGCCCGGGAAGGGCCTCGGTGTGCACGAGCACACCGGGGCGAGGGCTCCTGAGCCTCAGCCGCTCGGTTTCCCGGGAGAGGGCGGGATCGGGCAGGCCGCCCGAGGCGAGCCATGCGGCCAGCCGCCGCCCCGCCGGAGAGGTGAGTCGGTACGACGCTGCCCGCGCCTCGAGCGGCACCTCCCGGTCCAGCCGCAGCAGGGCCTGGTCGAGGTCCGCCGGGGCGGGCTCGGTGCCCGAGTCCTCGTACGCGGCGAGCCGGGCCGCCAGCTCCGACGGGTCGATGGTCCCCGTCGACCAGGTGGGCGTGGCCAGCAGGAACGGCAAGGGGTCGCCGAGCTCCAGCCGCGCCCCGATCTCGGCCGCGCGGCTGAGGCAGACGGACCAGATCGCCGTGTGCGGGCACTGGTGCTCCTGGAACCGGAAACGGAGGGCGCCCAGGCCAGACTGGATACGCAGGGTGCGCGTCTCCTCCTCCGCGGTTTCGCCCATGACGAACATGACGACGGCTTCGAGTGCCTGTGCGAAGACGTTGTCGCTCAGCCATGAGGCAGGCTGCCGGTGTGCGGCGACGACCGGTTCCAGGGCCGCGCGGAGCCCCGCCAGGTCGGCGTGGGCGTGGACAACGAGACTGTTCAGCGCCCGCTCCTCCTGCGCCGGGGTGCCCTTGCCGCGCAGCAGCGCGACGACCTCCTCGGCGAGCTCGGCAGGGGCGAGCGGTGCGTGATCCAGGCGTTCGGGGTCCGGCACGGGCGGCAGGACGTCGCCCTCCGCGGCGGGCGGATCGGCCTCCCCGGCGGCCACGACGGTGCCGAACGCCTCGGCCGCGCGTTCACGCAGGTCGGAGGGGAGCAGCTCGGCGCTCGCCGCCAGTTCGGCGAGGACGGCGTCGCCCGCATGCTTGCGGTGGCGGACGGCCAGGGCGAGGGCTTTGTCCTGCAGGCTGTGCTCCTCGTGGTCGAAGGCCTCGCAGGCCACCGGCAGCAGCTTGTCCGTGCGGGACGGGTCGCGCTTGATCGCCTTGTCGAGCAGGGCCAGCTGGGCGCGCACGATCTTCTTCTCGGGCCGGAACAGGGCGGCCCTGGACGCCTCGACCAGGTGCTCGGTCTCCAAGCGGCCCGCCTCGTCGAGTTCGGCCAGCGTCTCCTGGGCGCGGGCGGCCGCCAGCGTGTGCCCGTTGGAGAGTATCCGCACCCAGGTGAGGGTGTGCGCCGCCCGCTCGTCCGCGGTCAGGTCCAGGACGGTCAGCAGGGCGAGGAAGCCCTTCACGATGCCGAGCCGGCCACCGCGCAGCAGCCGTGACAGACAGCCCTCGACCAGCATCTCGCGGCTGAGCAGCCCTTCCCGGGCGAGTCTGGCGAGCGCGTCGGGCCATCCGGTGTACTGGAAGTCCGAGCCGGCCTCGTCCACCTCGAAGAGCCGGGGGACGGCCGATTTCAGGAACGGATCCTCCCGCAGCCTTTCCTCGATCGTCTTACCGCGCTGGTAGTCCCCCTCCCAGCCGAGGATGAAGCCGTCCGTCATGGGCGGCTCGCAGCCAGCGATCAGCGACAGCCGCTTGATCAGCCCATACTCCCACCCGCCGACGGTACGGCGCTCCGCCAGCCGGCGCACCACCTCGGCCAGCCACTCGGGGCCACGGTCGCCCAGCACGCCGACGACCGCCTGGGGATTCTCGTGCCCGGCCCACCACAGTTCGCGGCTCGTGAGCCACTGGGCCGCGGCCGCCGCGCCGGTGCAACACCCCGCTCCGGCGAGCAACAGCCCCTGGCGCACCAGCAGGTGCCCCTCGCCCCGCCAGAATTGCGGGGTGTCCTTGCGCCACTGCTTGAGCACCGGCAGCCCGTCCCGCTGCTCGGCGTCGCTCAGGGCGCCGAGCAGCTTGGGGATGTCCTCGACGCGGCCCTCGCGCACCGCGTCCAGCAGGGCGCGGATGCCGTCCGCGGTCCCGTCGGGGATCCGGTAGTCGGGGAAGTCGTGGGTGGAGGTCATCGGGTGGCCCCGGTGGGGGTGTCGGCATTGTCCCGGGCGGTGGCGGTCGTACGGGGCGCGGCCGCGCGGCGGGCGATGCGGACGGCGAGGGCGTGTTTGCACGGGCCGCGTCCGCCGCGGTATTCGGCCCACCAGCGGCAGGTGCAGGTCAGCCGCCCCTCGGAGGACCTCACCCGGTGGCTGTGGTCCTCGACGGTGACGGTGGCCGTCTCGCCGTCGAGGCGCACCGCGCCCGCGACGACGAGGGCGCGGGCGGCGCGCAGCCGGGGGTTGTCCCGCTCGGGCCGTCCGGTGTCGTACGGCAGCTCCCGGTGGAAGTACGCCGCCTCCGCCGTGTCGTAGCCGATGCGACCGGCCGTGCCGAGGCGGGTGAGCGCGGCCCGTACTCGCTGGTGGGTCAGCCCGGACTGCGCGGCTAGGTCGGCGATGTCGACGGCGGGGTCCCAGGCGAGCAGCACGGACACCAGGTCGGCGTCCTCGGTCGACTCGTCCGCCGCGAGGGCGTCGAGGACGCCGCCCTCGCCGGAGAAGCCTCGTGCCGTGTCCGGGGACAGGATGAGGGTCAGCCGCATTCCGGGGAGTCCGATCTCCCACGCGCTCGCCACCGGGCCGCTGCCCGCCGTGACGGTCGGGCCGTAGATCCGCAGCCCCGTCGCATGGCGCAGCACCCGGGTCAGCGTGGTCAGCCGCTCAGGCCCAGGCAGGCAGACCGCGCCGGGGACCGGCCGGGTGGTGGCGCGCAGCGAGCGGCTCGCCGGGACGACCCAGCGCGCTCCCTTGGAGGCGCCGCGGGTGGCGCTGGGGCGGGGCAACGCGCGGAGGAAACGCACGGCCTCGGCCGTGGGGAGTTCGGCCCGCAGGTCGAAGCCGGAGGCGATCACCTGGGCCTCGGCGAAGCCGCGCAGCCAACGCTCGGGCAGTGGCACCTTCTTCTCCACCACTGGCCCGTCGAAGGTGGTGACGGTCAGCTCGTGGGGCCCGACCTCCAGACGTAGCGGATCGCTCGCGCCCACCCGAGTCAGGGCGTCCCGCAGCGGGATGTTCACGTCGACGTTGGTCGTGCCGTGCCCGATATCGTCGCCGTCGAGGGCGTCGCCCAGCATGTCGAGCCGCGCGTACACCCCGCAGCAAGCGGAGAACGACTCGAACCTCAGCCGGTCCCCGTTGCCGGTGACGACCGGGTCGCGCGAGTAGTCGAGCTGCGGCTGGTAGTAGCGGGCGGCGGCGATGTCCGCGACGCACAGCAGTCCGGCGGCGGTGGCCTGGGGGTGGGTCAGGAAGCCGCGGAAGAAGTGCGGATGGGCTGCCTGGCTGGCCGGGGTGGCGCCGCCGGAGGTCTCCAGGCAGATACTTCCGCCCTCTGCCGCGCGGTGCACGGCAGAGGGGCGGAGATAGGTGTACGTCTGTGCCGTTCTCGTCATGGCCAAGATGCTACGGACCACCACTGACATTGACGGTAACGCTTCGCTGAGGTGCGGCTGCCGCAGTTTCCGCGACTTCCTCAACCGGCTGCCGCACCGGGTGGCCACGATCGGTCGTTCGGGTGCCGACATCACCATCGGCTTCATCTCGGCGATTCCATGATCGGCCAACCCGAACCGCTGCGGCGTCGTTCTGGGGCCCGACCTTCACTGGCGAGGACTCGCCGATGGCCAACCTGTTGCTGAGCGTCATGGGCGCTATTCAATGATGCCTATCGATGCATTGCCAGCCTGGGACCGGTTTATAGCGCATGGCGCGGCCGGGATCCGGTGACCGGATCCGGGCCGCGGCCGTCGGTTAGCCGTTCGGGTTGCCGACGCCGGTGAGGATCCGGCTGCGGAGGTACCGGCCCGCTTCGGTCAGCACGTCGTTGCCCGAGAAGTTCGTACCCGCGCAGGTGCCCTGTTTGAAGGCCGAGTTGGTTTCATGGCCGTCCGAGAAGCTCCACATCGCGTACGAAATCTTGTTGCTCTTCAGCAGGTCGAGCCATGCCGTGGTGCTGGTGAAGTCGTTGGTGCCGTCGCCGCTGAAGGTCTGTGTGCCGAACTCGCTGACGAACAACGGCAGGCCCTTCGCGGCCCGCTCCACCGCCGTGCGCCGGTCAGCGCCATGCGACGCCGCGTAGAAGTGGAACGCGTACATGACGTTCTTGTCGGCGACCGGATCCTTGATGATCTCGGTCTCGTCGCTGCCGTCGGTGAGGCCCAGCGACGAGAAGCCGCGAGTGCCGACCACTACGACGCTGTCCGGCGAGTTCTTCCGGATCACCGGGATGACCTGGTCGGCGTATTTCTTGATGCCGTCCCAGCTGACGCCGTTCGGCTCGTTCGCGACCTCGTAGATTACATTGTTGTTCTTCGCGTGCTTGGCCGTCACATTCTCGAAGAACGTCTTGGCCAGACCCAGGTTGGCGTTGGGGTCACCCGGAGTGAGGATGTGGAAGTCGACGAGAACGTAGAGCCCGAGCTCGGTGGCGGTATCGACGAGCCCGTTCACCTTGTTGGTGAAGCCGGTCGGGTCGGTCTCCAGGCCACCCTCCTGCACGTACATCGAAAGCCGGATGAAGTCGGCGTTCCAGTCGTTACGCAATGCCGCGAGCGAGTTGGCGTTCACGCAGTTCGGGAAGAACTGCAGGCCGTGGCTACTCACGCCGCGCAGTTGGATCGCCTCGCCAGCCTGGTTGCACAGCTGCACGCCGCACACGTTGAGCTGACCGTTGACCGATACCGGCGTACCGGCCACGGCCGCCGCCGGGGCGGGCTGGGCCGGAACGGCCTCGTCAGCCGAGGCGATACCCAACCCGACACCGACAACCAGAACCGTGACCCCAGCGACGGCGCCGATCCGCCACCGGCGCGCTTGAGTGCCAGACCTGCCTAACCTCAATCTGAACATCAGAACCTGTGCCTTCCGCCGGGTGTTCCACATCCGTTACGGATGTGATTACGGGAGCGCTCCCACCAGGGATCAGACTTAAGGCGATTTTCATCCGCAGCTCATCAAGAGATGGGTTGCGACCCTGATCGGCTCGATCCTGGGCGAGCGACTACGCGGCACCCCTGCGCAACGCGCGGATCGACCGTCGAGCACACTTCTCCGAATGGGAAACGTGATTGTGCTCGGCGCCGGTGCCGCCGGTCTCGCCGTGGCGGCTCAGCTCAAGGCGCGTGGCGTGGACTGCGTCGTCCTCGAACGCGGCCCCGGTGTGGCCACCAGCTGGCGCGGCCGGTATGACCGGCTACGCCTGCACACCATCCGTCGCATGTCCGGCCTCCCCGGTTTCCCCATCCCCCGGGGGTACGGCCGGTGGGTCAGGCGGGATGACCTGGTGCGCTATCTGGAGGCGTATGCGGAGCATTTCGGCATCGACGTACGGACCGGGATGACCGTGGAGAGGGTCAAGCCCGGCGCCGACTGCTGGTCGCTGCAACTCAAGGACGGCTCCGAGCAGTCGGCGCGGACCCTGGTCGTCGCGACCGGCTATCTCCACACGCCGGTGGTGCCGCAGTGGCCCGGCCTCCAGACGTGGACGGGCACGATGATGCACTCGGCGCACTACCGCAACGCAGAGCCCTTCCGCGGCAAGGACGTCCTCGTGGTCGGCCCTGGCAACAGCGGCGCCGAGATCGCCACGGACCTGGCCGAGGGAGGCGCTACCTCGGTGAGCCTGGCGATCCGCACTCCGCCGCACATCGTGCGCCGGGAGACGGCGGGCTGGCCGGCGCAGATGAACGGCATCCTGCTGGGCCGCCTGCCGGAACGGGCCTTCAACGCGATGGCCGCCGCAATGGCGCGGATGCAGATGCCGGACCTTCGGCCGTACGGCATTGACCGTCCGACAGAAGGATTGATGACCCGGCTGCGCACCCGGCGCTACGTGCCGTTGCAGGACGTCGGCAT
Source organism: Actinoplanes sp. (assembly GCA_032160305.1). Lineage (GTDB taxonomy): Bacteria > Actinomycetota > Actinomycetes > Mycobacteriales > Micromonosporaceae > Actinoplanes. The sequence goes on along the minus strand of JAVHVY010000281.1, from coordinate 1,867 downwards.
CGTCCGGGACGTCATGGCCGGGCGAGTGCGCCCGGTCGCTGCCGTGCAGGGCTTCACCGCGACGTCGGTGCTGCTGGCGGACGGCACGAGCGTGCGGCCCGACACGGTCATCGCGGCCACCGGGTACGAGACTGGTCTGCCCGATCTGTTCGACGACGTATCGTTGTTCGACGAGACCGGCGTGCCCCGGGTGCATGGGGGTGCGCCCGCTCGGCCGGGCCTGTTCTTCGTGGGGTACGACGTCACGCTAGGCGGGATGCTTCGGCAGGTGGCGATGGAGTCGCGCCTGGTGGCCCGGGCTGTCCGAAGCGCCCGGTCTTGATTCTTCGCCGATCGAGAGACCGCGGTGCGCCAGTGGGTCAGATGTTCTGCGATTCCCAGGCCAGAGTGACTCCGCCACTGAGCCCGGCCGCGTTGTTGTCATCCTGAATGGTCCAGGTGATGCGATATGAGCGAGTGGCCGAGCCGCTCGGCGCCCAGGTGCTCAGCCCGTTGCCGAAATTGGTTTTCGCGGATGCGAAATTACTCATCGTGCCGCTGAACAGAGTGCTCGTCGGCGAGAAGTTCGAACAGCTCAGTGAGGCACCGCCGGTGGCGCTGGTACCTTCGGCGATGCTGAAGGTCACGAACGGCCCCAGGGTTCCGGTAGGTGAGGTGGCATAAAGCCGGACGTTGGCAGCCAGCGTGCCGGCATAGGAAACGTTGATGCAGGACATGGCGGTGCTGCCCGGCTTGGTGCCGGTGGCGCTGAAGATGGCGTTGCCGGTGTCGTCGTCGGTGATGGTGACCGTACCGGCGGACAGCGTCGAAGGCCCGTTCTGGGTCGTGCTGCTGAAGACGGCATACGACGCCTGCAGAACCAGCACGCTGCTGGCGACGATCCCGGCCAGCACCGCGCCGACGGCGAGCAGCCTCGCGGCCCTTCGCGGTGTTCTCGTACCGGACATGGCCTCATCCCGTTGTCGCTGCGCGGTCGTCTGCTCTCCGGCCACGGGCACGGCGGTGCACCTGACGAGGGGCGCGATCGTCGCCGCGCCGGGGGCGCCGCTACGCCTCGGCCGGTTCGACGGCATCACATCCTCCTCGACCAGCGGTATTACCACCCCCCTTCATCGGCGGCGGTAGCTTGAACTGAGGAGTCGTGCGAAAGACGTGTGGGCGCCGACCGCACTCTCGAGCTGGCGCCCCCGCCTTCGGGTCACCAGAATGTCAGCTGCTGGTCGGTACGAGGACGATCGCGTTGACCTGTGGCTGGTCTGCGCTGTCGCGGGTGAAATCGATCGAGACGGTGCCGGAAGCGGTTACGGCTACCGGGAAGTCTTTTTCCACGCCGAATGCTTCCTGGCCGTCGGCGCCTTTGTCGTTCGAGTGAAGGACGTCAATCCTGGAGTGGCCCGCCGACGCCTGCTCGCACCACCTACCGGTTCAGGCCGAGGGACCCTCGGAGCTCAGTGGCCGTACTTGTCGTACGACACTGTCCAGTCGCCCAGGCCGTTCCAGATCGGCAGCTCTTTCGGGGTGTGTCTGACGTCGACGATGTCACCGACGATGAAGTTGTCGTAGACCCACCGAGCGTCGGTCGTGCTCAGGTTGATGCAACCGTGTGACAGGTTCGCCCGGCCCAGCGCACGGTTCCACGGCGCGGCGTGCAGAAATTCGCCCGAGTACGTGATCCGGGTGCACAGCTTGACGACTTCGGGCGCGTAGTACATCGGGTTCTTCGGGTCGGTGAGGCCGAAGCTGGCGGAGCTCATGGTGTGCGTCAGCTCTTTCGACAGCACGACGTGCGGGCCGCTGTGGGTCCAGAAGTGGACCTGTTTGCCGCCCGAGACGGTGGTGTAGCCGCCCCGGCCGTTGCTGCAGGCCA
>JAVHVY010000256.1:0-4013 GCA_032160305.1 Actinoplanes sp. | reverse complement strand
AACGGGAACGGCAACAACAACGGGAACGGCAACGGGAACAACAACGGCAACGGGAACGGGAACGGGAACGGGAACGGGAACGGCGCGTCCAATCCGCCGCCGACCATTCCTCCCGGCCCCGGTACGGGGAACTTCACTGCTCAAGGCGGCGGCGGCTGACCCGCGTACGCAATGATCGAAGTCAGGCCCGGCGCGCGTCGCACCCAGCTCGGGAGACGCGCGCCGGGCCTTTTCGCGTCCGGAGTCGGCAACGGTGCGGCGATGCGGCATGATGCCTTGGCATGAGCGTGCAGCCGTCACCGGACACCGACCGAGCCGACCCTCCCGCCGACTCCGACGGCTTCGTGCGCGGGCTGTCCCAGGCCATCGGCGGACCGCTCGGCGAGCATGCCGTGCCACCGGAGGCCAGGCCCCATCGCTTCTGGACGGCCGCACGCATCGTGCTCGCCCTGACCTGCCTGACGCTGGCGCTGCACTGGGTGCAGAAGTCGCCCTGCCAGGACGGCGACTGGCAGAAGAACGTGCAGTACACGCGTTTCTGCTACACCGATGTGCTGGCGCTCTACTACGCCGAGGGGCTCAACGAGGGCAATGTGCCCTACCAGGACCACGCGGTCGAGTATCCGGTCCTGACCGGCTACTTCATGGGCGCGCTCGGGCTGCCGGTGCACGCCCTCGGTCAGAAATATCCCGGCATCAACCAGGGTAAATGGTTCTACGACGCGAACGCGCTGGTGCTCTCGGCCCTCGCCGTCGCCACGGCCGCGGTGATCCTGGCGCTGCGCCGGCGACGACCCTGGGACGCGGCGATCTTCGCACTCTCGCCGATCCTCTTCGTCACGGCGACGGTCAACTGGGACTTCCTGGCGATCGGACTGGCCGCCTTCGGCATGTACGCCTGGGCCAAACGACGTCCCGCCCAGGCCGGCGTGCTGCTCGGTCTCGGCGGTGCGGCCAAACTGTGGCCGCTCTTCGTGCTCGGGCCGATCCTGATCCTCGGCCTGCGTTCGTCCCGGATGCGGTCCGCCCTGCTCGCGATCAGCGCGGCCGTCGCCGCCTGGGTGATCGTGAACCTGCCGGTGTTCCTGCTGTACCGGACCAGCTGGAACCGCTTCTTCGAGCTGAACACCACCCGGCCGGTCGACTGGGGCACGTTCTGGTATATCGGCCGGTACGTGGACGGGAAGTGGCACTCCGGCTCGGCCGGGGACCAGGGGCCGTTCCAATGGCTCAGCGACCACATCCCGACGCTCAACTGGCTCACGTACGGCCTCTTCGGGCTCTGTTGCCTGGCCATCGCCGTGCTGAGCCTGCTCGCGCCGCGACGGCCACGGCTCTCCCAGGTCGCCTTCCTGGTCGTGGCCGCCTTCCTGATCTTCAGCAAGGTCTGGTCGCAGCAGTACGTGCTGTGGCTGCTGCCGCTGATCGTGCTGGCCCGGCCGCGGTGGGGAGCGATCCTGGCGTGGACGGTGGCCGAGTTCGGCTACTTCACCGCCTTCTACGCCGAGCTGCTGGGAGCCGGCGGGAAACCGGTCATTCCGGAGGGGACGTTCGTCCTAGCCGCTAGCCTGCGGCTGATCACAGTGGCGATTCTGTGCGGGCTGGTGGTCCGGGAGATCTGGCGACCGGAGCTGGATGCTGTACGGGCGAACTATGCCGATGATCCGGATGGCGGGGTGGTGGATCTGGCGCCTGACGCGTCGTGGGTGGGTTCCTTGCGTCGGTGGGTTGGGTTGGAGCGCCGGCCTGTTGCGGTGTGAGGTTTTCTGTTGGGGATCGACGGGATGGGTTCAGGAGAGGTGGAAGAGGACTGTTTGGGGGTCCAGGTCGTCTCGTTGGATTCCCAGGGCTTCCACGGGGGCGTCGCCTGCTCGCTCCCACGGGGTGCCGGCGGTTTGGGCGCGGAGCAGGATCACCGTCGTTACGCCCTGGCTTTTGAGGTAGGCAATGCTTGCCTGGTCGGGGAAGGTGGCGACGATCTGGCGCAGCTGGGCCTGGCGGGCGGCGGCGAAGGCGGTGCCACCGCCGTTGGCCAGTGGTGCGAAGCGGGTGGTCGACCACAGCATCGTGGTCTGGTCCCAGACCGTTGACGTGGGCAGGACCAGGGTCGGCCCGGTGACGGTCCGCAGGGCTGTGGGCTGGTCGGGCGTCACCGGGTGCGGGGTCGCGTTCCAGCCTTCGGCGAGAACCAGCAGCAGCGGGACCAGGGTGACCAGGCGCAGCCACGGGCTCGGCCATGGCGGCATCCGCTGGGCGGCGACCTGCTCCGCGCGGCGGACCACCTCGGCCACCGCACCGGCCGCCAGCACCGCCAGCAGCAAGGTCACCCAGAGCATCAACCGGCCGGGGATCCGCACGCCGAATGACGCCGGCAGGTGCCCGAAGAGCGGGAGGTAGCTCCAGCGGCCGTCGAAGAACGTCGAGCCCAGGGTGAGGATCACGGCGACGGCGAGTCCCAGCAGGAGCAGCAGGCGCTGCCACCACGTCCAGATCGAGAAAACCAGGCCGACCAGGGCGAAGGCATAGAGCACGAAGCCCGGGAGCAGCGACATCTCGGCGGGCCAGCCCAGCGACGCGCGCGGCACCTGATGCGGCGCGCCCCAGATCCGCGACTCGGCCGGCCCGATCAACAGGCTGCGCAGCGGCGGCGAGAAGAAATCGATCTCGGCCCGGGCCGCGCCGCCGCCCGAACGCAGATACGGGATCGCGATCAGGCCACCGATGCCGGCCACGGTCAGGGCGCCGAGCATGTCGGTGACCATCAGCCGCCAGCCCAGCGTCGGCCGTCTTCGCCGCAGCCATCGGATCGGCCCGGCGACCAGCACAACGATCAAGATCCCAGCCAGCACGTACGCGAACGGCAGGCCGAGCGAGAAGCCGAGGCTGACCTGCCAGACCGCGACCAGCCAGCCCGCGGCAGCCCAGCCGGCGTGCCTCTTGTCGGTGCGGAAGCCGTAGCGCATCGACCAGCCGTGGCCGCGCGCCAGCATCGCTAGGGCCAGCGGGATGCCCCCGGCGGAGATGATGTCGAGGTGGCCCTCCTGGGCGAGTCGCCAGGGTGCACAGGCGAACGCGACTCCGGCGAGCACCGCTGCGGTGCGGCCGGCGCCGAGCTGCCGGACCAGTGCGAAACCGCCGATCACCAGCAGGGCGTGGGCGAGCACGAAGAGCAGGTTGTAGCGCAGCACCGCCGCCAGTGGCCCGTCGCCGATCATCCCGGCGGGCGCGTAGCCGAGCAGACTGTCCCCGAAGGCGAAGCTGTACGGCGCCGGGAAGTACGCGTTCGACTGCCAGAGCCCGGCCGGATCGCGCAGCAGCACATGCCCGGACCAGGCGATCTGCCACGCCTGCCGGGACGGGTCGACCAGATCCTGCGGCATGGTGTGCAGGGGGTAGCGCATCGTCGGCCAGGTCAGCCCGACCGCCAGCACCAGGCTGCCGTAGACGACCAGCGCGTACTCGTCGATCAGCCCCCGACCGAACGCGCGGACCCCCCGCCGGGCCCAGCCGGGCGCCCGCTCCGGGGTGGTCGCGAAGGCCGTCCACGGGTCGGCTGGTGCACCGGGTGGCCGGGCGCTGGGCAGGCGCTTACGCCACTTTCGCCCGGCATTCTCCACCGTCTCTTGTGGATCTTGGTCCCCTGGCTCCGCAGCCGTGGGGCTGGTGGGCGGAGCCTCCGGGGGACAGCCGGGTGCCGGGCTGGACCGGGGACCGGGGCGTGGCGGTCGTCGCCTGCTCAGTAGGCCTCTCAGCCCGCGCGGGGGCTCGGGCGCGTCCACAGTGGCACCGGCCCGGGGGCGGGGGGCGGGCTGATCGGTCGTCATGTCTCCCTCGTACGCGGGTGCCGGGCGGTGGTGGGCGCTCAGGCCAGTGCCCCCTTGCGTAGGAGCGCGATGTCCGCCGCCTGGCCATCGGCTCCGCCGGGGGTCTCGACGACCGCCGGGGCGCCCGCCGCGCGGATCGCGGCCACCACCAGATCGGGGTCGATCTTGCCACTGCCCAGGTTGTCGTGC
>JAVHVY010000246.1:0-3829 GCA_032160305.1 Actinoplanes sp. | reverse complement strand
AGTCTGAATGACTCCAAAGCCCGTAACCATACTCCGTCTTGATCTCTATTTTAGTGATATGGTCGTAATGTGGGTCGATGGAGAGACGCTGTCTGGGTGCCGGATCTGTCGGCGCCCGGAGGCCGCCGTGCCCGGCAGGGGTTCACGTACCGCGCGTACATCCCTGATCACCTCGACACGGAAAAGTTAACGTTCAGCGCAGCGACGGCTGCGGACATTGCCGATGCTGAGGCCGCCATTGCGGTGGCTAACCACGGAGAGCACCTGGTGGCCATGGCGACCCTCGCTCGGCTCCTACTGCGAAGCGAGTCGATGGCGTCTAGCCGCATCGAGGGCCTGGAATGCAGTCAGCGCCGTCTCGCCGAGGCCGCCTTCGCTCCCGAACACGCCGGCGAGACGGCGCGGCAGGTGCTAGCCAACATCGACGCTATGCGACAGGCCATCGACCTGGGCACCACCGACCGCGATGTGACCATTGGCGACGTCAAGGACATGCACAAGTTGCTCATGCGTGAGGACCGCGCTACGAGCCAGTTCGCCGGTGTAATCCGTACTCAACAGAACTGGATCGGCGGGCGAAGCGACAGCCCTCGCAACGCTGCCTACATCCCTCCACTACCCGAGTGCGTCGAGCCCCTCATGCGAGACCTGGTGGGCTTCATCAACCGCGACGACGTCCCTGCCCTGGCACAAGCCGCGATCGCACATGCCCAGTTCGAGACGATCCACCCCTTTGTCGATGGGAATGGCCGCGTCGGACGTTGCCTGATTCACACCGTGCTAGCCCGACGGCAGTTGGCGTCCCGAGTGTTGGTGCCGGTCAGCCTCGTCCTTGCGGCGTACGGTAACCATTACATCCAGGGGCTGGTGGACTTCCGTGAGGGCCACATCGACCAGTGGTGTGGCACCTTCGCCTCCGCCGCCAAGCTCGCCATCGATGGGGCCGCACGGTTTGAGGAGCAACTCGCGACGATGATCACCCGCTGGCGGTCCGAGTCGGAGGCGCGTCCCGATTCGCATCTGTGGCGGGCGTGTGAGCAGACCACAATCGCGCCAGTGTTCACTGTGACGTCATTGCGTGACGAACTGCGTTGCTCCACTACGGCCGCGACCGAGGTCATCGACCGGCTAGAGAAGATCGGGATCGTTGTTCAGGTCAGCTTGGGCAAACGAAACCGCGTCTACCTGAACCGCGCGGTGCTACGGCTGCTCGACGATTTCGAGCGCGACCTCCTCACGGACGCAGACGGAAAGCCTGGACGGCTGCGGACGTCCGCGCAGGCGAAGACTGCGATTCCGCCTGCGCTGCTCCCGTCCATCGAGCACGCGGTGCTCGAGTCCTTCCCGCTGGGCACTGAATCGCCGCCTGCAACCGGCGCTATTGCTCGGATCTCTGGCTATCGACCTGACCAGATTCGCAAGGTCTTAGATAGGTTTGCTATGGAGGGCTTGCTGGATCAGGTCGGTGCGGATGGCTGGATCTTGACGTCAAAAGGGCGCAACCTTCGCGCGATGCTGCGGGCAAGCGAAGACCTACGGGATGCGGCGGAAGAACAGGACCCACATGCCTGACTTCGTCCCCGCTCCGGTGGATGCGAACACGCCTGCACCGTGCCAGCGCTGAGTAATGGCACCCCACAGGCTCGGATCATCACCTTCAAACGGCATGATCAACACCGAGTCCGGGACGCCTCAGACGCGAAGGTCGACATCGTAGCCGCAGCCGAGCGAACTCACGTTCAGCTCACATCGTGGACGTGGCGGCGGCCGGCAGGAGCCTCGCGGCAGGGCCTTGTCTGGAGGGCATCCATCGTGGAAAGTCACATGCATGCCTGTCAATGCTGAGGGGTCTCGATGACATCGATCCGGGGTACTTTCCTGTTGGTCGGCGGTCTCGCTGGCGTCATTGCGCTGCCGCTGGCCCAACCGGCGGCCGCGGCGGCGCCCCGCCCCCCGACCGTGTTGGTGCTCCGCCAGGCAGCGGCGCAGGACGTCGCGCCGGCCGCCGGTTCCGAGGCCGACACCCTGGTCGAGCCGGACATCGCGGCCTCCCCGCTGGACCCACGTATCGCGGTCACGGTAGCCCATGACGGCCGGTACCCGGACGGGGGCGCGGTGGGGATCTCGCACGCCTGGACCCGCGACGGCGGCCTGAGCTGGCGGCACGCGCCGGTCCGATTTATCACCACCGCGGCCGGTGGGGTGTGGGAACGCGCGTCCGACCCGGTCCTCGCCTTCGGCCCGACCGGCGACGTCTACCTGTCCACGATCGCGTTCAACAGCAGCGCGACCGACTGCCACAGTGTGGTGTTGGTGTCCCGGTCCACGGACGGCGGGGCCACTTTCGCGCCGCCGGTGACGGCCCAGGCGACGAACGACTGCACCATCTTCAACGACAAGAACTGGCTGGCAGTGGACACCGGCGCCCGATCACCGCATCGGGGCCGGGTCTACCAGTTCTGGAGCTACTTCGTGGGCGACTTCGCCCAGCAGCGCGTCCGCTGGTCGGACGATCGCGGCCGGACCTGGAGCGCGGCGGCCGTGGTCACTCCCGACGAGACGGACACGCAGAACTCGCAGTCGCTGATCCGGCCTGACGGCTCGGTCACCGACGTCTACATGGACTTCACCGGCACCGACCGGAAACCGGATCGGGAGCGTGAGGGCGCCGACCTGCGGGCGGCCGCACCGGCGGCCGAGCCGGGGGTGGCGCTGCGCGCCCGTACCTCGCGGGATGGCGGGCGGACCTGGTCGCAGCCGGTCGTACTGGCCACCGACGTGGGCGGCGACGTGCCGGGCGTGCGGTGCTGCCTGCCGCCGGCCGTGGTCGACCCGGTCAACGGGCGGTTGTACGCCGTGTGGGAGTCGACCGACTTGTCGCTACTGCGGGCCTCCTCCTCCGCCGACGGCCGCCGCTGGAGCACCCCGGTCACCGTCGACACCAAGCGAACGTCGACGACCGAGGTGGTCAACGCCGATGTCGCCGCGTACCGGGGAACGGTGTTGGTGTCGTACGGCGTCCGCGACTCCGCGGTGGCCGACGGCCGATACGTGCGGCAGCAGGTTATCGTCTCGCACGACGCGGGTCGTAGGTTCGGCGACCCGCTGGCTGTCGGACCGCGCTCGGACCTGCAGTTCGCCGCCCAGGCCGGGGGCGCATTCCCCGGGGACTACATCGGCACCGCGGTCAGCCACGGCCGGTTCTACGCGGCCTGGGCGGTGTCCTCGACACCGCCCGACGGCGGCACGTTCCACCAAGTGCTGCTGGCCGCCGCTATCCGGCCCTGACGTTGCCTCTGGCCGGGGCCCGGCAAGTCCGGGCGCCGGCCTTCGTACCACCACCTGCGCGGTAGCGCACCGCCCCCCGATGCTCACGACACTGTGGTGCTGGGAGATCTCTCGCTCGCAGGAGGTGGTCCGCCGACCCACCTGGGGCAAGATCTCGCCGACAGCCACGTTCCCAAATCCAGGCGTCGATTTCCGCCCGGCCGCGGATCGACGCTTGGCCGCGCGCAAGGGACTGTCAAGTTTCGGCTCCTGCACAGAAACGGTGATGGGTCGGTCCTGAGTGGCCGGTCGTGGTGCAAAGGCTGATGCCGGCGTGACTGCGATCTGATCAAGACCCCAGCCGCGCTCACTTCGCGTCCCGGCGGCACGCCCCGATCGACGCATCGTCCGGCGATCAGAACCGCCACCGACCTATCAAGGGCCGGGGAACCGGCGTATCAAGTACCGGTCAACGTGACACGGGGTCCGAGCAGTGTCCTCGCCAGGCCCTCCCGGGCCTCCGCAAACGCAACCATCCGTGACCTTCTATCTATTTACTGGC
>JAVHVY010000241.1:0-6421 GCA_032160305.1 Actinoplanes sp. | reverse complement strand
ACCCGACGGCATGAACTGGCATAGCATCGGCCGCTTCACCTGCAAAAATGACACGTGGCGGCACGCCGCGAGAGCCCGCGATAGTCAAGATCGCGGACTCTTAATCCGCGGGTTGTAGGTTCAAGTCCTACGCGGCGCACGACTTTTATCAGGGCGTATAGCTGGACGGCTATACGCCCTTGATCTTTGTGGGGCGCGTGTGGGACGCACATGGGCGCCCCTGCCGACGTCCGGCCTTCCTACTGGAACGCCTGCTCCGGCGGGGTTTCGGTCGGCTTGCCGGCTGCGGTGCTGCGGTTTTCTGCGGCCCGGCGGCAGGGCGTTTCCGCCGCCGAGTGCCCGGGACCAGGCATGCCGCGGCCAGCACGAGGCGGGCCGTGGCCGCGGCGGCCTTGACGTGCTGCTCGTGCAGCACGCTGGTGTACGTGTCGGCGGTCAGCACGATGCTGGTGTGCCCGAGCTGTTCCTGCACCGTCTTCAGGTCAGCCCCGGCGCAGTGCGCCAGGCTAGCCGCGCCGTGCCGCAGGTCGTGCAGCCTTACCGGCGGAAGGCCGGAATCCTGCACCAGGCGACCGAACCGGCGGGTGAGGAAGTCCGGATGCAACGGCGCTCCGTCGGCGGTGGTGAACACGTAGCCGCTCTCCTGCCACCCCTCGCCCGCCGCCCGCTGCTCGGCCCGTTGCCGGCGCCGATGCGTACGCAACGCGCGAACGGTATGCCGGTCCAGGGCGATGGTGCGCCGGCTCGCCGCGGTCTTCGGCGGGCCGACCGCCACCGTGTGGCCGTACTGCTCGCACCCGACCCCGGTGGATCGCTCGACGACTCGTACCCACTCGGCGGTTTCGTCACCCACGACCTCGTCGGCGGCGACTCGCGCAAGGTGCTGATCGCCCGCTCCGAGCTGGTTCTCTCGTCAGGTAACCATTGGGTTCCCGGCTTGCGGTCCGGTGCGCCACCGCTGCCGGTCCACCATTTCAAGTGGCGAGGCGGATGTCAGCAATATCTTGCCGCCCGGATGGCCGACTTCGCTGCGAGCATGCGCCCGGCCGAGGTGTCGATGCGCGAGGAGTGCGGTCGGTTGCTGGCTCACCTTCGTACGCACGGTGGGCGCCTGGCCGTCGACGGCCTCGCCCCGGCCACCACCGCGGTCCTACCCGCAGGATGGGCGGAGCAGGCCGCCCGGGTCTCCGACTACTGGTGGCGTAGCAGATGGCTGATGAAAGGCGGAACACGGTGACTGACGAGCACGAGGAGCTGCTGAGCGGTGCGGGGCTTCAGGACCGCAGGATCGTACGGATCGGCGACACCGTTCACCGACCGGCCGGGCCGTGGTCGACGACAGTCCAGGACCTGCTGCGATACCTCGGCGAAAGCGGCTTCCCGTTGTCCCCTGAGCCGTTCGGGTTCGACGGCGAAGGCCGTGAAGTCCTCTCCTACATGCCGGGCCGCGACCAGGGCTGGCCGTTCCTGCCAGAGATCTGCACCGATCTCGGGGCTGAGCGGCTGGGCCGGCTCGCTACCCGGTCGCGGCTGGCCCTGGCCGGCTATCCCTGCCGGCCGGACGCCCGCTGGCAGGCGGGTCCTGCTGTGCCCGGCCCGCAGGAAGCCGTCCAGCACGGTGATCTCGGGCCCTGGAATCTGCTCTGGGGCGCGGACGGCGACATCTGCGCAGTGATCGACTGGGACATGGCCGGTGTCGGCGATCCCCTCTACGACACCGGGCATCTGGCATGGTTCACCGCCCCGTTCATGGACGACGTGCGGGCCCACGAAAGAGGCTTTCCCGAGCCGCCCGACCGCAAGGCGCGCCTGGCCGCCTTCGCCGCCGGGGCAGGCCTGGCCGAGGACGATCTCATCCGGATCGTCCTGCGCACGCAAGCGACCTTCGCCGAACGCGTTGAAAGCCGGGCTGCGGACGGCACCGCCGGGACGTGGCCGGCGCTGCTGGAGATGGGACTGCCCGCCAAAGCCCGTGCCGACGCCGAATGGACCCACTTGCATCTGTCCGTCTGACACCGAAGGAGCAGAGATGCACTCGCTAGACAACGAGTTCGTGCACCAGGTTCTGGATCGCACCATGCCGAGCTTCCAGCTGGCGTCGAAGCGCAACGAGAACCTCGGATTCGGCTATCTCTTCTACGGATTGGTGCGCTCATTGCGTCCCCGGAAGGTGGTCGTGGTCGGGTCCAAGGCAGGATTCGCGCCGGTCTGCTTCGGCCGTGGGCTGCTGGACAACGACGGCTACCACATCCCCGACATACAGTGCGAGGACGTCTCGGTACGCATCGACGGCGTGCCTGGCACGCTGGACTTCATCGACCCCTCCTGTTCCAAGGAGCGCAATGACTTCCACCATTCGCACGGCATCGGCTTCTGGGACGACGCCGAGCGCACCGACCGCGTCTGGAGTGATTTCGGCCTGCATGACGTGATCACCCACCATCGCGTCACCTCCGCCGAGTACCTGCGGGAGTGTCCTAACGATCTCGAGATCGACCTGCTGTACATCGACGGTGACCACTCGTTGGAGGGCGTCACCTTCGATTTCCTGAGTTTTCTGCCGCATCTTTCCGCGAACTCAGTCGTACTGGCGCACGACGTCGACCCTTCCTGCCATTCGGCGCGCGGCTTCGAGGCGCTTGGTGCGCTGCCCCGGAGACGTACGAGTTCATGCGGATCCCGTTCTATCCGGGGCTCGCCTTCATGCGCCCGACCCGCGCCGACGTGGCGGTACGTAGTTTCCAGGCGACGCCGACCGTCGGTGGCGATCATGGACTCTGAGTCGCTCTCGGTGATCATCACGGTCCGCGACGGCGGGGAGACTCTGGGCGCCCAGCTCGAAGCGCTTGCGGGCCAGCTCGGTCCGATGGTCGGGCGCTTCATACTGCCTTCTCTGGGTGTGCGTGTGGGATGGGTGTGGATCGTTACAGCGGTCAGTCTCGCGTCCTGATGGGCGAGCGGGGCGGTTGCATCCGGTCTGGTGTCCAGTTCTTGGCGAAGATCCAGTCGAGGCCGTCTTCTCCGGCGGTGTCGAGGTGGGCGGCGCGGCGCAGTCCGGTTCGTCCGGCCACTGTGGCGGAGGCGACGTTGTCCGGTCGGACGCGGGCGATGACCGGACGGTCTGGCAGGTGGGTGGTTGCCCAGTTGACGACCGCGGTCGCTGCTTCGGTGGCGATGCCGTTGCCCCAGGCGGCGGGGTCCAGGCGGTAGAAGAGGTTAAGGACCTCTCGGTCCTGCAGGCGCATGAGCTTGAGTCCGCAGAAGCCGCGGATACCGTGCTGGGCGTCGGACTCACGCGGGTGGATGACCCGGTAGCCGAAGCCGTGGTGATGCCAGTGCTGGTCCCACCGGCGGTAGAGGGTTTCGGCGTCGGCGCGGGTGGTGAGTATGTCGGCCCGGTTGTGGGCGCACGCCGCCGGGTCGTGGTGGATGCGGTAGATCGCGTCGATATCCGCCGGGGTAGGGCGCCGCAGGGCCAATCGCGTGGTCAGCAGTTCTTCATGACCGAGCTGATTATCGCCCATGGTGTTGATCCTTTCATGGCGGTCTGGCGGTCCCTGCCCGACGTCGCAACACTCGGGCTGCTCAGGTCAGCTTCGGGATGGGTTCTTGGGCGTGAGCCGGAACGATCGAGCGACTCTCTGCCGGTAGATCTGCTGCGTCTCGGGGTCCCAGGGGATGCACCAGCGCCCGCCTGGAGCGCGACGGGCTGGCACTTGACCTAATGAGTTCTGGGAGTACGCCATCCGGCAGACTCCTGGTGGGTGGGTAGGTAGCCGCCGGCAGACGAGCAAGGCGTTCCACTACGTCGCCTCGGGGCGGGCGCTGAAGGACGTCCAGCGCGTCTACCACAAGGCGAAGACGTACGTGAAGAAAGCGGCCCGGGTCGTCCGCGACTCCACGGTCCGCTGGGCCAAGAACAAGTACCACGCGGTCAAGGACGCCTACACGGCCGCCAAGAAATGCACCTCGGGCGTCTGGAAAAGCTGCGCCAAGACCATCGCCAAACAGGCGGTGAAGAAAGCCGTCGCGACGGTGAAGGACACCGTCACGGCGTTCAAGAAGGACCCGTGGAAGTTCGTCGCGGCCGCGGCGGTGGGGCTGGTCGCGACGGTCGCGGTCGGTGCGCTGTGCGCGACCGGCGTCGGCTGCCTGATCCTGGCCGGGGCGGTCGCCGGGGCGATGTCGTCCGGTGCGGGTTACCTGGTCGACGTCGCCCGGGGCGACGAGGACTTCTCGCTCACCGGGCTGGCCGGCACGATGCTCGAGGGCGGCCTGGACGGCGCCCTGAGTGCCGGCATCAGCCGTTTCACGGGCAGGGGTGAACAAGCTCGCGCTGCACGGGGCCGGCAAGGCCCTGGGCGGCAGCGGCGTGGCCGCCAAGCTGTCCGGCGCGGGTAAGCGGGCCGGTGGGGGACGAGCCGTCGACGAGCGCGGCGGCCGGCCCGAACCCGAGCGTTCGTCCTCCGGTGGCGCCTGCCAGGTGATGCACAGCTTCGACCCGGCGACGCTGGTCCTGATGGCCGACGCCAGTACCAAGCCGATCGGTGAGATCGCGGTCGGCGACAAGGTGGCCGCGAAGGATCCGGTCACCGGCGAGCGGGCCGGCAAGCCAGTCGTCGCCCTGCACCGCAACGTCGACCGTGCCCTGACCGACGTCACCGTGCGGAATTCCAGGACCGGCGGCACGACGGTGCTCAAGACGACCCAGCACCACCCGTTCTGGGACGCCACCGACCACCGCTGGGTCGACGCCAAGGACCTCAAGCCACGCCACCAGTTGCTGGCCCACGACGCCAAGCGGCTCGAGGGTGACAACACGGGCGCCGGCAGTGGTGGCGGCGGCCCCGGACCGGCCGTCGGGGTCGTCAAGGTCGACAACTTCGCCGGCGCTAAAGTCATGCGCGACCTCACCGTCGCCGACATCCACACCTACTATGTGCTCGCCGGCGGCGCCGCGGTCCTGGTCCATAACAACAACTGCCCGACCGACGAGGAACTGCTCGACGACGCGACGGCGATGCACGACACCTTCCTCAAGAACCCGAACAAGGAGAACGTCCGCGACCGGCGAGCGTCGCAGGGGACCACGGTCGTGACGGCCCACCTGGGCGGCAAGAAGTGCTTCGCGGTCAACAACAACAAGACCAATCCGGCGCTGCTGGCGCTGGCCGGGACCCTCGGCTACGAGCGGGTCAACGGCGTCGAGTTCATCACGCCGGGCCTGAGACCCATGCGGAGCAGATCCTGATGAACGCGATCGAGGACGAGACCATCCCATCGGGCCGGGGACGGATGGCGGCCTCGCGGCCGGTCTGTGGCCCCGAGCGGCTTAGCGCAGCGCGCGCAGGCCGTTGGCGATGCGGTCGGCGATCCACTGGCGGCCGTCGGGTGCAGGTGGTCGGCGCTGCGCGGGAAACGCCACTGCTCGGCGATCGGGTCGAGGACCACCAACGCGCGGGTAGGCGACACGGGCCGCCGCGATGATGAGCCGGTCGGCCGGCGTGACGCCGGTGCCCTTCGGGAAGACCACCACGGTCGGTGATCCCACCGTCCATGGCGGCCTCGATCACCCGCTTCGTCAGCTGCCGCAGCAGCCCGTCTTCACCGGTCAACTGCAGGCCCGCCGCGCGGGCCTGCTCAACCAGCCGGCCCACCAACTCGGCGTCCACGCCCTCCGGCGACACCGCCGGATCCTTCTTCTTGACCACCGCGGCGGTATCCACGGCGGCCTCGCTGCCGGTGATGGGGTCGGTCCAGGCGAAGGTGAAGCCGATGTTGCTGTCGGCGCCGGTGTGCGCGACGCGTTTGCCGTGCGGGTTGTAGATCGACGCCGTGGCAAGGACTTCGGCCAGCACAGTGGAGATTCTCAGTTCGGCGCGGGACAGCTCGACGTCGTATCGCTTGCGAAGCAGTTCGTAGAGCGAGCCTTCGAGGTTGAGTACTAGCAGGCCCGGGAACCGTGCGGCCCGCAGCACGGAGTACTCCAGGCGTAGCGGGGTGTCGTCGCCGAACCGCAGCCGGGTCAGGCTGATGATCTGCTCGTTGACGCGACCTCCAGCCGCTCGGCGGCCTGTTGTCGGCGTGCTCGAGGCCGGCCGAGATGACCTCGGTGCGGGCGCTCATCCCGGCAGCGCGCATCGACTCGGTGAAGGAGGCTAGCGCGAACTTCGAGACGGTGGGTTTCGCGACGAAGGTGCCGCGGCCTCGGATGCCGACGATGCGTTTGGCGTCGATGAGGACTCCGCTGGCGAATTCGTGATCTGACTGGTCTCGGCGTGGTTGGGGCTGGTGTGAGGGTTCGGGCAGGATGGGCGTGATCGTTTGCCCTGTCTGGATCTGCTGGAGGATCGGTACTCTGATGTCGATGCAGCCGTTGCCGTGGCCGGAGCCTGCCGATGACCTGGCGCAGGCGATAGGC
>JAVHVY010000220.1:0-12884 GCA_032160305.1 Actinoplanes sp. | reverse complement strand
GCCACCGCCGTACCGCCGTTGTCGGTGATCTGGCTGACGACGGCCGCGACCGCGGCCTTGTCCCGGCCGCCGACCGCGACCTTGACGCCGGTCGCGGCCAGGGTCCGGCAGGTTTGTGCGCCGAGCGCGCGGGAGCCGCCTGTCACCAGGGCGACCCGGCCGCTCAGGTCAGGATAGTTAATGTCCATGAACCGTTCATAGCACAGAATGGTTCACGAACGCTATGCTCGGGACGTGATAGCGGAGTCCGGTCAGGCGCAGCGACCGCGCGGCGTCGCATTCCTGCTGGCTCAGGTCGGCGGGCACGCGGCACAGCGGTTCGCCCAACGGGTGGCCGAGCTCGGGGTCACGCCGGCCGATGTCGGCCTGCTGCGGATGATCGCGGCCGATCCGGGCCGCAGCCAGCGCTCGCTGGCCCACGAGATGGGCGTCGTGCCCAGCCGGGTGGTCGTGCTGATCGACTCGCTCGAGCGCCGCGGCCTGGTCGAGCGCCGGCGCGAGGCCCGTGACCGGCGCAATCACGCGCTGCATCTCACGGCCGCGGGAGAAAGAATCATGGCGGGTGTACGCGCACTGCGACCGGCCCACGAGCACGAGCTGACGGCCGGGCTGGACGACGATCAGCGAGCGCAGCTGGCGGAGCTGCTCGGGATCATCGCCGACCACCAGGGGCTCGCACCCGGCGTGCATCCGGGCTATCGCGGCTGAATCGTCCACGCGACGTTCGCCCTGCTGACCACGCATCTGCAGGTCAGCAGGGTCGATGCCGGCCCGACCGGTCCGGGCTAGGAATGCACTGGCCTCGTCCTGCGCGCGGCCCGGGAGGGCGCCGGTTCTACCAGGTCACGGGCATGCTGCGCAGGCCACGGACCAGTAGGCCGGGCTTCCAGTCCAGCTCCTTTTCGTCGACCGCCAGGGACAGGCCCGGCAGCCGGGTCAGCAGGGTGCCGAGAGCCACCCTCAGCTCCATCCGGGCGAGTTGGGCACCGAGACAATGGTGTACGCCGTGGCCGAAGCCGATGTGCGGGTTGACCTCGCGGGTGAGGTCCAGCCGGTCCGGGTCCGCGAAGACGTCGCCGTCCCGATTCGCTGAGGACAACGAGCCGATCACCGGCTCGCCCGCTCGGATCTGGACCCCGCTCAGCTCGACGTCCTCGGTGGCGTAGCGGGCGAACGACGAGCCGGCGCCCAGCGGCACGTAACGCATCAGCTCCTCCACCGCCGAGGGGATCAGGTCGGGGCGCGACTGCAGCAGGGCCAGCTGCTCCGGATTCGTGAGCAGCACGTACACGAAATTGGGGATCTGGGAGACCGTGGTCTCGTGGCCGACGGCCAGGATGCCGGAGGCGAGTTCGACCATCTCCTGTTCGGTGAGCCGGTCGTTGTCGGCGTCGCGGGCCTGCACCATGGCCCCGAGCAGATCGTCGGTCGGCTCCTGGCGCCGCTGCGCGATCAGCCCGCCCATGTAGGCGTGCAGGCTGCCCAGATACTCCATGATCTGCTCGGGGGCCAGCGAGGTGGTCGAGACGATCGCCTCCGACCAGGTGCGGAACTTCTCCTGGTCGGAAGCCGGCACGCCGAGCAGGCGGCAGATCACCTGGATCGGCAGCGGGACCGCGAACTGCTCCACCAGATCGGCCGGGGACCCGCCCGCGATCATGGCATCGACCAACTCATCGGCGATCTCTGTCGTGTCCGGTCGCAGCAGGTCCACCCGGCGGGCGGTGAACGCCATGGCGACCAGGCGCCGCAGCCGGCTGTGGTCGGGCGGGTCCATCCCCAGAATGCCCGAGCCGATCAGCTGCGGCGTCATCCGCGGTTCGTCGCGCCCGACGCTGGCGGCCCGGCTGAAACGCGCGTCGCCGAGTACCACCCGGACGTCCTCGTAGCGGGTGGCCAGCCAGGCGGTCTCGCCGAAGGGGAGCCGGACCTGGACGACCGGCTCCTGCCGGCGCAGCTCGGCGTAGAGCGGATCGAGGTGGAGCCGGTCGGGGTCACTGAACGGGTACGCCCGCACTTCTGTCATTGCCGCACTCCCTGACATAGACCGACATCGCCGACACGGATGATAGTCCCTAGTGGAGGGCCGGCAACACACCCTCCCCCGGCGGCAGTCCCGCCGCAGGGAGGACCGGCAACGGCGTCACCGCAGCCGAGGGGCCAGAGGTGTAGTCACGGGGAAGTGGGGGATTTCATGAGCGATGTCGCTATCGACAGGTCTTGTCATCCTTGGTGGTTCTGTTTCCGGCTCCATCAAGGAAACATGGCCGTGATGGCGCGATAACAAACTGTCACGATGGGAGGCAACGATGCCAGCCAATCGAGCGGTGGTCTATCAGGGCCCGGGCAACGTCGAGGTCCGGGACATCGACTATCCGGCGTACGAAATGAAGGACGGCCCCGGGGTCAACAAGGCCAATGTCGGTCGCCGTACCCCGCACGCGGCGATCCTCAAGACCGTCGCCAGCAACATCTGCGGCAGCGACCAGCACATGGTTCGCGGTCGCACGACGGCGCCGGAAGGGCTCGTGCTCGGTCACGAGATCACCGGCGAGGTGATCGACGTCGGCCCGGACGTCGAGTTCATCAAGGCCGGCGACATCTGCTCGGTACCGTTCAACATCGCCTGCGGCCGATGCCGCAACTGCAAGGAGGGCAAGACCGGCGTCTGCCTGAACGTCAACCCCGATCGGCCGGGCTCGGCGTACGGCTACGTCGACATGGGCGGCTGGGTCGGCGGGCAGGCCGACTACGTGCTGGTGCCGTACGCCGACTGGAACCTGCTCCGATTCCCCGACCGCGACCAGGCGCTGGAGAAGATTCTCGACCTGGCCATGCTCACCGACATCTTCCCGACCGGCTACCACGGCTGCGTCAGCGCGGGCGTCACCAGCGGCTCCACCGTCTACATCGCCGGTGCCGGCCCGGTCGGGCTGGCCGCCGCCACCTCGGCCTGGCTGCTCGGCGCCGCCGTGGTCATCGTCGGCGACCTCAACGACGAGCGGCTGGCGCAGGCGCGCACCTTCGGTTGCGAGACCGTGAACGTGGCCGAGGGCGACCCGGTGGAGCAGGTGCAGCAGATCCTGGGCAAGGACGCGCCGGCGACCGGGCAGCCGCTGGTCGACTCCGCGGTCGACGCCGTCGGCTTCGAGGCGCGCGGACACGGCGCGGACGCCAAGACGGAGATGCCGGCCACCGTGCTGAACTCGCTGATGACCCTCACCCGCGCGGGCGGCGCGATCGGCATCCCAGGCCTGTACGTCACCGGCGACCCGGGCGGCGTCGACGACGCCGCGAAGGAGGGCTCCCTGTCCCTGCGGCTCGGCCTGGGCTGGGCGAAGTCGCACTCCTTCGTCACCGGCCAGTGCCCGGTGATGAAGTACAACCGGGCCCTCATGATGGCGATCCTGCACGACCGGGTGCAGATCGCGAGGAACGTCAACGCCACGCCGATCCCCCTGGACCAGGCCCCGCAGGGCTACCGGGACTTCGACCAGGGCGCGGCCCGCAAGTACGTTCTCGACCCGCACGGCATGGTGCGCGACCGCGCCGCCTGACCGCGCCGCGGACCGCCGAGCGCCCACTCGCGGCGCTCGGCGGTACGGTGCTGACGTCGTAGCTGCCCGCGGCGTTGCCGACGCCGCGGAGGGACGGCGTAGAGCACAGGCGATGCCCAGGTCACGTCAGCCGTCGAGATCGAATTCGCCGTCCTTGGCGCCGCCGACGAACGCGACCCACTCCGCGGTCGTGAAGACGAGCGCCGGGCCGGTCGGATCCTTGCTGTGCCGGACGGCGGCGCCGTCGTCGTACAGTGCCACCTCGACACAGTTGTTGCCGCCGTTGCCGTTGCTGCGCGTGCTCTTCTTCCACTGGGCAGCGTTGAGCTGGGGCATATTCATAGTCAGTTCTCCTCTCGATGTGACTGCGCTCGATGCGCGGGACCGGCTTGCTCGCCGGCGGCCTTTCGCTCGCCCGACTCACCGGGCCTCGGGGAGGCCGCCGTCCCGGCGGTTGTCGATGCTGGTACCCAGCGTGGGTGCGGGCGGCGGCCCAGGGTTGCCTGACAGGCAACCCCCTACACCTGACCGAGGACGCCGCAACGCTCGGCGAGGCCGCGCAGGTCGGCGCCGCCCGTGCCCCGATGACTGCGGTCCAGCAGTTCGCGGACGCTGCTGCGGACCACGGGACTGAGCTGGACCCGTAACGGGGCGGTGCGCTCGGCACGCCGGAACGCCTCAATGGCCTCCGGATGGCGGTCCAGTTGCTCGAACGCCCGCCCCACATCCACCCAGAGATACGACATA
Organism: Actinoplanes sp.; assembly: GCA_032160305.1. GTDB lineage: Bacteria > Actinomycetota > Actinomycetes > Mycobacteriales > Micromonosporaceae > Actinoplanes. Next base: position 8,580 of record JAVHVY010000220.1, on the reverse strand, counting down.
CGCTCCCGGTGGTGCACGGGCCTCTCGGTGAGCGGCCGGGCCGCGTCGACGGCGCCCGCGGGATTGCCGCCGTCGACCTCGATCGCCACCCGGTGCATGGTCACGTTCCAGTCGGCGAACGAGGTGTGCCGGGCGATCAGCGCCGGCGCGTCGAGCCTTGCGGCGATCCGGTCCGCATCCGCCACCAGGGTCCGGGCGGCGGCGATATCGCCCAAGGCGGCGCCGGCCGAGGCCGCCACCAGCAGGCAGGAGCCGCGTGCGGCCAGCCCTTCCGGCCCCGGCACGGGGGTCGCCTGCGCCGCCGCCAGCGCCACGGTGTGGGCGCGGCGCGGCGCGCCGGCCGCGAGCAGGACATGCGCTTGCGCGTACGACGCGAGGGCGCGCGTCGCCGGGTCACCGGTCTGCTCCGCGGCCGCCTGCATCTGCTCGGCGGCCAGCCAGGCCAGATCGAATTCGCCGAGGTTGCGCATCAGGAACGCCGCGGCGTACGAGGCGAGCACGACTCGCTCGTGCGCTGCCGTCGTATCCATCGCCAGGGCGCTCTGCCGTGTCCAGCGCAGCAGGTCCGGGATCACCCGCGTCTGGCGCACCAGATCGCAGGAGTTCATCAGCTGGTCCAGGCCGTCGACGACGGATGCGATCTCCCGCTCGGGCCGCAGCGGCCCACCCGGGTCGAGCAGCGCGAGCCGGGTCTCGTCCACCCCGGGCCGGGTGTCCGCGCGGGCCCGGCCACGCGCGGCGTAGGGCTGACCGGTCAGGTCCGGCACGGGTACCTGCAGCGCGGACGAGATCCGATTCAGCAGCGACCGTGAGTTGGCCGCGCGTTCGCCCCGCTCCAGCCGGGACAGGTACGGCTTGCTGATGCCGGCCAGCCCGGCCGCCTGATCCAGGCTCAACCCACGAGAGCGCCGGTACCGCCGGATCCGTGTGCCGATGCCGTCGTCGTCGTTCATCAGCGCCTCCTCGGGACAGCGCCCGCCAGGCAGTGACCTCGGTGCGGAGCCCGAGACAATTCTGCGCAGAGGCATACGAAGAGCATCCCGATACACACGAGCCGTCACGCCGACCGGTTCGACCCATCAGGGGCGACGGCAGGGCGACGGCTCGTGTTCACACCTGTCGCGACACGCTCGACCCGAACCTAGGGTCGCCCTCGCCCGGTTGCGCAAGCGTTACGGGGCGGCGCTGCGGGCTCGACCTGATCAGCCGTCCGTCGAGGGTATCCATTCGCCTTCGAGAACGGAGTAGAGCAGCGAGTCTCGCCAACCGCCGTTGGTGAACACGTGGTCCCGGATTCGGCCCTCGGGGGTGAACCCGAGACGGGCCAGGAGCCGCTGCGACGACCGGTTGTCCGGGCCACACGCGGCTTGGACGCGGTGCAGGCCCAGGTCACGGAAGCCGAATTCCAGCATGAGCCGGCAAGCCTCGGTGGCGTAACCCTTACCCCAGTCGGCGCGTCGGATCGCGTATCCGAGTTCGCCGCTGCGGTCACGTCCCAGACCGATCCGGACGAAGCCGATCAGTTGATCGGCCAGGTTCGTGACCGCGAGGTAGTAGTCAGGGCGTACGTCGCTGCAGGCCCGAGCGATGTCGGCGGTCAGTAGTGCCGATTGCGCGGCTTCGGAGCGCGCGTCGAAGCTGAGCGACTGCGTCACGTCAGGATCGCCGACGACCGCCATCGAGTTCGACAGGTCGTCGGCGCGAAATTCTCGTAGGTTGACGAGGCTTCCGGTGATGGTGACGGGATACACGAGACGACGCTATCGGATCGGTGGTGGATCACATGGCCAGCGCCGCGGCAGGAACCCGGCAGAAGGACTCGATCTCCTCGCGGAGATCGCGGGCAATCGCTGATTTGACATGTCGCTTCGCGCCCAACGCGTGGTGGACCCGTTCGGCGCTGACGACGATGCCGCCGATGCGCCGATCCGGTGTGAGAGCGAGCAACGGCGCGAGGGCCTCCCTGGCACCGTCGAGCTGTCCGCCGCGCACCCGCGCAAGGGCCAGCTCTGCGCGGGCGCCGGCCTCGTCGCTGAACGATCTGTCCTGGGGGCGCCCGTTCTCGTACAGGTCCAAGGCGTTCAGCGCTTCGTCCTCGGCCTGCTGTTGCTGCCCGTCGAGGTAGACGTAGGCGCCGGCGGCGTAGTAGCTCTGTTTGGCGACCGGGAACGCGAGGATGCCACCGATGGCGTCGAGATCGTCCGGCTGGTGCCCGGACCGCTTGTCGGCCGCTGCGCCGAGCGCAGCCTCAGCCTCATGGCGGTCGGACATGACCGCCCACGCCCGCGCCTCCAGCGCCGGCAACCACCCGGCCACCGAGCCGTGCAGGTTAGCCGCGGCCTCGGCCCCCGTCCGGGCGTAGCGAACGGCCTGCTGGGGGCGTCCGGCCCAGTAGGCGATGAGGCTCTGCAGACCTCGCGCCCAGGCACGCAGGCCCTGGTGGTCGGCATTGTCGGCGCACACGTACAGCGTGCGAGCGTGGGTCATGGCCTCGTGGGTCCGGCCCAGGTCGTGGCTTGCCTTGGCGATCATCCCGGACACCACACCTGCGAGCAGGTAGAGGTCGCGGGCGAACGCGGGTTTCTGCCGTCCTTCGAGGAGCTGGAACACCGCCTCCTGGGTGTCGATCATGTCGCTCATGATGAGCACGAGTGGATCGCGAATGTAGGCGTTAGCGAGATGAACCACATCGTCCTGAAGCTGCGCTATCGCCTCTGGCCCGACATTGTCGATCTCGGCGAATGTGGTGAACCGGGCCGCACGCCGAGTTGCCATCGCAACCTGCCTCTCTAAGGTGCTGACGAGCTCATCCGGCTCGACCAGCTCTTCTACATCCGGCACGCCGGCGCCCGCCCGCATGTCCACGACATCGTCCAAGGGCTGACCCGTGGCCGGCGAGACCAGCATGTCGAGGGGAGTCGGCGCGAGTAGTTGAGCCATCGGGAAGCCCCACATGCGTCGGGCAACGCGTCGCTGTGACGGCCGTGGTTCCGTGCGGACGTCACCGGCGAGCCACCGTCGCAGTGTGCGGACGCTGAGTGTGGCGTCCTCACCGTTCTTGCGGGCGCATCGCTCAAACTGCTGGATGACCTCACTGAGGGTGTGGTCACCGCTGCCGACGAGCACGGCCAGCAACGTCGAACGTCGCTCTGACATCTTGACCCTCCCTGATGGATCCGGGTTGACCGTATGGCGCACTCCCGCACTGAAGCCAGCTCAAAGCACCTATCGGCCAGAAACGGCAGCCCTATGTCCGCCTCATGACCGCCCAACGGCGCACAAGCGGCCATCGCGAGCGCTTCTGATGCCGATGCCCCCGAGCCAGACTCGATACGAACCCAGAGCATTGGACTGGCTACGTTGCGTGGCCGGGGTGGAGATGAGGCCATGGTGATCTTGATAGCCGGACTTGCTGCTGGCGCCGGCCTGCTTGCCGGGACCGCCGCGGGATTCGGGCTCGTCAAGCGGACGCGGCGGTGGTGCCCCGGATGCGGCGCAACCATCACCATGACGCACTGCCCACATCTAACGCCGGCAAGAGCTGAGTCCCGGCTCACCACAGAAGGTAGGACTTCACAAGTCCCGTCGCGATCCGACCCGACACGTGCGCGGCGATGATCAGCCATCGAGCGAACGGAGGCCATTGATGCCCACGCCGCTGATGCCGTTGACCCATCACCTGCCGGTCCGCCCGTCTTGGGCATGTCGGCACTGCGCGCGCCCGTGGCCGTGCTCGCCGGGAAGGAGCGACCTCGCGGTCGAGTTCGGCGGGCGTCCGGCGCTGCTGCTGTACTACATGTCGGCCCACGTGGTTGCCTTCACGGGCGACCTCGCCCAGCGCGGGCTCCTGCCGGAAGCCGAGCACATCTATCCGCGGTTCATCGACTGGGTCCGACCCTCGACGGCGAGACCCGAGTGACGACGCGGCACTACCCTCCAGCGCACACGATTCACGAGGCGAATTGCCCGGACGCCCCGAAGCGGCGGATCGTTTTCCGGGCGAGTGGCCTGCGGCAAGCGTACGCGAACGGCGTGCCGCACAGTTGTTTTACCCGGCAGACCGTGCTCCAGAACCGCGACGTCGTCGCCGAGTCCGTCGAGTACGAACCTCACCCCTACCAGCCATCGGGCGCCACTCAACTGGATGCAGTACGGCCTCTGTGTCGAACCTGCCGGGGCACCCATCCGGAGGTGTCACAGGAAGTCCCGGGGTAGGTAGGTCCGTCCCGGATGCCGGGGCAGCCTTCGTGAGCGCGACGGGGGCGTCTGCCTGCCTGCCCGCTCGCGGCAGTTCTCCGCGACCGACGGTCCGGGAAGCCACCCGATGCAACCCGATCGAGGGGTCGCCGGGCACCCCGACACGGAACGTGAACGGGTATGCTGCGGACAGCTAGGTGCCGACGTGTCCGTCTCGTCGAGCTTTCCCGGCCTCGGGTCCAGCCCCTGCCCTCTCGCCACGCCTGTCGTGCGATGTTGGGCCGGAGGACCGAATGTCTGTTCCATCTTCACCAGTGACCTCATCGGCGCGCTTCGGCATGGCGACGAGTTGCCCGTCACCGGGCACTGTCCGCGTCACCCTGGTCGGCGATGTCGACCTCGCCACCACGGGAGCGCTGCAGACCGACCTGCTCGGCGTCCTGGTCGCGCAGCTTCCGGATCGTCTCGAAATCGACCTCGCCGGGGTCCCGTTCATGGACTGTGGCGGGCTTTCCGTCCTCGTCGTCGTGGGCGGGGCCGCCGCCCGCATCGGATGCCACCTCCAGGTCATGAACCCGCAGCCCGTGGTTCTGCGGATCCTGCAACTCACCGGGCTGCTCGGCGTCCTCACCTCCGGCCCGACCGGCGACCCGCTCGCAACGATCGGGACCGCCGTACGCGCACCCGAGCCGGCCGGCCAGCTCTGACCGGGGATCTGGCGCACGCCACCGGCTGCCGGCCTGGGCCGCACCCGGGCGGTCAGGGGGCGATGTAGGCCGCGAGGTGCTGGCCGGTGAGGGTGGAGCGGGCGGCGACGAGGTCGGCCGGGGCGCCTTCGAAGACGATCCGGCCGCCGTCGTGGCCGGCGCCCGGGCCGAGGTCGATGATCCAGTCGGCGTGGGCCATCACCGCCTGGTGGTGTTCGATGACGATGACCGACTTGCCGGCGTCGACCAGCCGGTCGAGCAGGCCGAGGAGTTGCTCGACGTCGGCGAGGTGCAGGCCGGTGGTCGGTTCGTCGAGGACGTAGACGCTGCCCTTGTCCCCCATGTGGGTGGCCAGCTTGAGCCGCTGCCGCTCGCCGCCGGACAGGGTGGTCAGCGGCTGGCCGAGGCTGAGGTAGCCGAGCCCGACGTCGGCGAGCCAGGTGAGGATCTTGTGGGCGGCCGGCACCGTCGCCGCGCCGGAGTCGAAGAACCCGGTCGCTTCGGCCACCGGCATCGCCAGCACCTCGCTGATGTCCTTGCCGCCCAGCTTGTACTCCAGCACCTCGGCCTGGAACCGCTTGCCACCGCACTCCTCGCAGACGGTGGCGACGCCGGCCATCATCGCCAGGTCGGTGTAGATGACGCCGTTGCCGTTGCAGGTCGGGCAGGCGCCTTCGGAGTTGGCGCTGAAGAGCGCCGGCTTCACCCCGTTGGCCTTCGCGAAGGCTTTGCGGATCGGTTCGAGCAGCCCGGTGTACGTCGCCGGGTTGCTGCGCCGGGAGCCCCTGATCGGCGCCTGGTCGACCGACACCACTGAGTCCCGGCCCGAGACCGAGCCGCGGATCAGGGAGCTCTTGCCGGAACCCGCCACCCCGGTGATGACGACCAGTACGCCGAGCGGGATGTCCACGTCGACGTCCCGCAGGTTGTGGGCACTGGCGCCACGCACTTGCAGCGCTCCCGACGGTGTGCGTACCGACGGCTTCAGCGCCGCGCGGTCGTCCAGGTGCCGGCCGGTCAGCGTGCCGCTGGCGCGCAGTCCGTCGACGGTACCCTCGAAGACCACCTCGCCACCGCCGGCACCGGCACCCGGGCCGAGGTCGACGACGTGATCGCCGATCACGATCGTCTCCGGCTTGTGCTCGACGACCAGCACCGTGTTGCCCTTGTCGCGCAGCTGCAGAAGCAGGTTGTTCATCCGCTGGATGTCGTGCGGGTGCAGGCCGATCGTCGGCTCGTCGAAGACGTAGGTGACGTCGGTGAGCGACGACCCGAGGTGCCGGATCATCTTGGTCCGCTGCGCCTCCCCGCCGGACAGGGTGCCCGCCGGACGGTCGAGGCCGAGGTAACCCAGGCCGATCTCCACAAAGGAGTCCAGGGTCTCCCGCAAAGAGGTCAGCAGCGGCGCCACCGACGGCTCCGTCAGCTCGCGCACCCACGCGGCGAGGTCGCTGATCTGCATCGAACAGGCGTCGGCGATGGAGATTCCGTTGATCTTGGACGACCGGGCCGCCGCGCTCAGCCGGGTGCCGCCGCACTCGGGGCAGGTGGTGAAGGTGACCGCCCGTTCGACGAAGGCGCGGAGGTGCGGCTGCAACGAGTCGACGTCCTTGGACAGCATCGACTTCTGGATCTTCGGGATCAGTCCCTCGTACGTCAGGTTGATGTTGCTGACCTTGATCTTGGTCGGCTCCTTGTGCAGCAGGTCGTGCAGCTCCCGCTTGGTGAACCGCCGGATCGGCTTGTCCGGGTCGAAGAAGCCGCAGCCGCCGAAGATGCGGCCGAACCAGCCGTCCATGCTGTAGCCGGGGATCGTCAGCGCGCCCTCGTTGAGCGACTTGCTGTCGTCGTACAGGGCGGTCAGGTCGATGTCGGTGACCGAGCCCCGGCCCTCGCAGCGCGGGCACATGCCGCCGGTGATGGAGAAGCTGCGCCGCTCCTTCACCGTGCTGCCGCCGCGCTCGACGGTGACCGCGCCCGCGCCGCTGATCGAGGCGACGTTGAAGGAGAAGGCCTGCGATGACCCGATGTGTGGCTGCCCGAGGCGGCTGAAGAGGATGCGCAGCATCGCGTTGGCGTCGGTGGCGGTGCCGACCGTGGAGCGTGGGTCGGCGCCCATCCGTTGCTGGTCCACGATGATCGCGGTGGTCAGGCCGTCCAGCACGTCGACGTCGGGCCGGGCCAGGTTCGGCATGAAGCCCTGCACGAAGGCGCTGTAGGTCTCGTTGATCATCCGCTGGGATTCCGCGGCGATCGTGTCGAAGACCAGCGAGCTCTTGCCCGAGCCGGAGACTCCGGTGAAGACGGTCAGCCGGCGCTTCGGGATATCGACGCTGATGTCCTTGAGGTTGTTCTCGCGGGCGCCGTGCACACGGATCAGATCGTGGCTGTCGGCGACGTGCGGCGCGGACGCCGGCGAGCCCTTCCTCGTGGCCGAGCTCATCGTGTCTCCATACCTTGACGCGGGCCTGCGGGCCCGGAAAGTCTATCCACGCTGTTCAGGCGACGTCAGGTGTTCACCGGGCGGGGCGGACGCGCGTACCCTGAGCTGCGTGGATCATGAAGAGCGGATCGCCCTGTTCCTGGACTACGAGAATCTGGCCATCAGCGCGCGTGACCACCTCGGCGGCATGACCTTCGAGCTGCGGCCCGTCGCGGACGCCCTCGCCGAGCGGGGGCGGGTGGTGGTGCGCCGGGCGTACGCGGACTGGTCGTACTTCGACGAGGACCGCCGGATGCTCACCCGTTCGCATGTCGAGCTCATCGACATCCCGCAGCGGATGGGCGCCTCCCGTAAGAACGCCGCCGACATCAAGATGGTCGTGGACGCCCTCGAAGTGGCCTTCGAGCGGGCGTACATCTCGACCTTCGTGCTGTGCACCGGCGACAGCGACTTCACTCCCCTGGTGCACAAGCTCCGCGAGCTCAACAAGCGGGTGATCGGGGTCGGCGTCGAGAAGTCGACCTCCGCGCTGCTGCCCCCGGCCTGCGACGAGTTCCTCTACTACGACCGGCTCGAAGGGGTCGAGATCCCGCCGGTGCGGACCCGGCCCAGCCGGCCGGCCACTCCCCGCGAGGCGGAGCAGCGGCCGGTCGCGCCGGAGGCCGAGGTCCAGCCGGCCGCCGAGGCGCCGGTACGCGACGTCGACAGCCTCACCGCGCTGGTCGCCCAGACCGTGGCCGGCCTGCAGCGTAGTTCCAGCGGCACGGTCACCGCCTCCACGCTCAAGCGGACCCTGCTCCGCAAGGACCCGACGTTCAACGAGGCGGACTACGGCTTCCGGGCCTTCGGTGAGCTCCTGCGGCACCTCGCCGGACTCAACGTGGTCGAACTGACCGGCGGCTCGGCCAAGGGCGACCCCGAGGTCACCCTGCCCGAGCACGGCGACCGGGAGGCCGCCTTCGCCCTGTTGCGCGCCGTGGTCCTCGACCTTTCCGGCGGTGGCGGGTCGGCGGCGCTCTCCGGCCTGAAGAATCAGGTACGCAAGATCGCCCCCGACTTCAGCGAGAAGAAGCTCGGCTACCGCAGTTTCCTGCAGTTCTGCAAGGCGGCGGCGACCAGCGGCGCCGTCGACCTGAAGTGGAGCCCCGACGCCGACGACTACCTGCTCACCGTCGCCTGAGGGCCACCGCCCCCGGCAGCTCAGCCGCGGTCGGTCACCAGGGCGTCGACCGA
>JAVHVY010000209.1:0-4892 GCA_032160305.1 Actinoplanes sp. | reverse complement strand
CGCAGCAGACGACGGGACGGTGTTACCCGCTTCACGCCCACCCCGGCCACGTCCGACTTCCGCGGCGGCGGTGCCCCGGCCCTAAGGATGCCAGCGCGGGTCGGTGCCGACCGTGGTGAGGCGCTGGGTGGCCCGGGACAGGGCGACGTAGAGCGTGCGGATGCCGGACGGGTCCTTGGTCAGGTCACCCGGCTCGACCAGCACGACGGCGTCGTACTCCATGCCCTTGGCCTCCAGCGCCGTCACCACCTGGACCCGCTCGCTCAGCCCGGTCAGCCAGCCGGCCACCTCGTCGCGGCGCGGCACGGCGGTGATCACGCCGATCGTGCCGTCCACGTCGGCCAGTTGCTTCTCGGTGGCCTCCCGGACCGCGACCGGTAGGGTCGGCGCCTCCACCACGACGTCCACCGGATCGACCCCGGTGCTGCGCACGGCCGACGGCAGTGGCAGGTCGGGCATGATCGTGCGGATCACCGAGGCGGCCACGGCGAAGATCTCCGATGAGTTGCGGTAGTTCGTGGTCAGCGCGTAGGTGGCCCGGCGGCGGGTGCCCAGCGCCCGGTCGCGCGAGCGGTCCAGCTCCTCCAGGTCGCCGGACCAGGCGGTCTGGGCCGGGTCGCCGACGATCGTCCAGGACGCGTACTGGCCGCGGCGGCCGATCATCCGCCACTGCATCGGGGAGACGTCCTGCGACTCGTCCACCACCACGTGCGCGTAGTCGCGGTAGTCGTCGTCCTTGGGCGCCACGGTGCGGGCGGCGGCCTGCCGGTCGGCGAAGGTGCTCACCTCGCGTACCCCGTCGCGGACGTGGAACGGATCCTTGCTGCGCTTCGGCGGCTGCCGGGGGCGGCCGAGCATCTCGTCCAGCTCGTCGATCAGGGCCACGTCGGCGATCGTCGGGCCCAGCTCGGCGAGGCCGTCGAAAGACCCCTGCAGCAGCGCGATCTCCTCGCGGGAGAGCACCCCGTTCGCGTACGCCCGCAGCCGCCCCGGCTCGGCCAGCCAGCGCAGTACCCGCATCGGCGTGAACCGCGGCCACCAGGCGCGCAGGAAGTTCCGAAAGTCGCTCCGGTCGGACAGCTCGGACTCGAACTCGGCCTTCTCCGGCGGATTCCGCACGTTCTGCCGGGCCTGGGACCAGAGCGCGTCGAAGATCCCGTCGAAGCCGTGCCCGCGCACCTCGTTGCGCCGGGCGCCGCGGGGCAGCGCCTTGCGCCGGATCCGGTCCAGGTCGTTCGCGTCCAGCCGCAGCAACGCGCCCCGGTAGAGCAGGCGCAGCTCGGCCGGGCCGCCGGGCACCGCGTCGTGACTGGCCCGTTCGAGCACCCGGCGGATCCGCAGCGAGCCCTTGATCGCCGCGACGTCGGTCGGATCGACCCGGGTGGCCGCGTAGCCGCCGACCAGCGTGCCGAGCGAGCGCAGCGTGGCGGTGTCCTCGCCGAGCGAGGGCAGGACGGTGGCGATGTACTCGACGAAGACCCCGGACGGCCCGACGACCAGCACGCCGCCGCCGGCGAACCGGCTGCGGTCGGAATACAGCAGGTAGGCGGCGCGGTGCAGGGCCACGGCCGTCTTGCCGGTGCCGGGGCCGCCGGTGACGATCGTGATGCCGCCCGGGTTGGACCGGATCGCCTCGTCCTGCTCGCGCTGGATGGTCGCCACGATGTCGCGCATGCCCCGGCCGGTGGCCTTGGAGAGACTGGCCAGCAGCGCGCCGTCGCCGATCACCCGCATGTCGTCCGGTGCCGCCTCAGGATCTAGCAGGTCGTCCTCGATGCCGGTGACCCGTTCGCCCCGGGACTGGATCATCCGCCGCCGGATCACGCCGAGCGGCTCGGCCGCGGTGGCCCGGTAGAACGCGGCGGCGGCCGGCGCCCGCCAGTCGACGACCAGCGGGTGCGAGTCCTCGTCGCGGATGCCCATCCGGCCGACATGGTGCACGGCACCGGTGGTCAGATCGAGCCGGCCGAAGACCAGTCCTTCGTACTCGGTGTCGAGGGCGTGCCGGCGGCGGGCGGCGTGGAAGACCATCGCATCCCGTTCGACGAGCGCGCCGAACGTGCCGACCCCGGCAAGCTGGTAGCCCTCCTTCTCGGCCCGCGAGGCATTGCGGCGCAGTTCGGCGAGCCGGGCGTAGACCCGGTCGACGTGTACCTGCTCGACGGCGATCTCCTGCTGCAGCACGGTGGCGTCTGTCAAGTTGTCCAAGCTCCCCGTTGCGCGTCCGGCTCCCGGCGACTGCGCCGAGGGAGCAATAAAACCTACTCCGATCCGGATACCCGCGTCGACGGCGGCCCCCTTGACACGTCCGGCGCTCCGGCTGGGCCCGGCGCCTCGACCGCCTCGGCGCCTGCCTGTCCCGCGAAGCCCGCCCACCTTCCTGTCCCGCGAAGCCCGCCCGCCTGCCGACGCCGTGCCGTCGCCCGATGCGCTCTGACATCATCGAGCGGCCGCCCGCCGGCCGGAACGAGCGCGCTTCAGGCGGCCCGTTCGTAGCCTTCGTGGCCGCGGTCGGCTGCCGCCCGGTCCAGCACGGACAGCAGGGCCTGCGACACCTCGTCCGGGCGTTCCAGAATGACCATGTGCCCGGCGCCGGCGAAGACGGTCAGGTCGGCGCCGGGGAACGCCGCGGCGATGGCCTGGGCGCACTCCGGCGGGGTGAGCCGGTCACGGCTGCCCACGAGCACCGCGGCCGGCAGGGTGCCCAGCCGGGCCAGCGTCTCCAGCCGCTGCTGCGCGCCGATCGAGGTGCGGAAACCGCCGATCGACCGCAGCGGCGCCTTGCCGAAGGCCGACATCGTGACCTGTAGGTCGCCGGGCAGGAACTCGTCGCCGAAGAGCAACCACCGGACAGCGGGCTGCAATGCGGGTAGGAAGGCTTGATGAGGATTCCAGGCGCCGAGCCGGGCCAGCACCCCGGCGCCGGTCAGCTCAGCCGCACGGAAGACCCTGGTGACCGCTGCCGGCAGCCCGTAGCGGGTGTGGGTGGTGCCCTCGGCGGTGGTCGAGGCGAGCAGCAGCCCGGTGATCCGCCCGGCGAAGTCGTCGGGGTAGCGGTGCGCGTACTCCATGATCGTCATGCCGCCCATGGAATGACCGGCGAGGACGACAGAACCTTCCTGCGCGTACGCCCGGAGCACCTCGGCCAGGTCGTCGCCGAGCTCGGCCAAAGTCGCCGCCTGCAACCGGGTCGACCCGGAGTGCCCGTGGCCGCGCGCGTCGAAGGCGACCACCCGGACGTCGCCGCGCTGCAGCAGTGCGGCTATCTGGTGGTGCCAGGTGCGCCGGTCCAGGCACCAGCCGTGCAGCAGCACGACCGTTACGCCGGCGGCGGCCGGTCCGTACGTCTCGACGTGCAACAGGACCCCGTCGCGCAGCTCCAGCTCCGAACGCTCGAGCATGGGCACCTCCGTGAGTCGTGCGCCCCCGTTCTACCCACGGGTAATAAGCATCACGCGCGATCGCGAGAATTGCCACTCTCCAGTCCGATCTTGCCCGTCCCCATGGCTGGAAGCCGACCGAACGCCGGGCGTGATGTCGCCGACATAGCCTTCCACCTGGCCGTCTCTCAGCGAGAATTACCCATATGACGGTCATTCAGCCCGCTCTCGCGAGCATCACCCCGGCCGACGCCCTGGCCGAGCTGATCGAGGGCAACAAGCGCTTCGTGGCCGGCCGTCCCGAGCACGGGCACCAGGTGTCGGCGGCCGCCGCGGCCTCGGGCGGCCAGCGGCCCTACGCCGTCCTGCTCGGCTGCATCGACTCGCGGGTGCCGCTGGAAGCGATCTTCGACCAGACCTTTGGCTCGATCTGCGTCGTGCGGTCCGGCGGTCACGTGGTCGACCGGGCGGTGCTGGGCTCGGTCGGCTTCGCCGTCGGCGCGCTGAGCGTGCCGCTGATCATGGTGCTGGGGCACGTCCGCTGCGGGGCGGTCAGCGCCGCCGTCGGCGCGCTGCGCTCGGGAGCGTACCCGGACGGCGACGTCGGTTACCTGATCGACGAGATCGCGCCATCGGTGCGGGCGGTCGGGATCGACGGTCCGGACGCGGCCGACCGGGCGATGCGGGCCCACGTGGGCCGTACGGTGACGCGGATGCACGAGGTGGCCGGTGTGCCGGAGGCGATCGAGGCGGGACGGGTCGCCGTCACCGGCGCCGTCTACGACCTCGACACGGGAGTCGTCGAGCTGCAGCAGTGATCGACCTGTCGTGATTTTCAGAAAGGCATAAAAGGCACCCCCGCACGGAGGGTGCCTTTCGTCGGTGCGGTAGGGATCAGCCCTCGAAAATGCCCGCGTCGGCGAGGCGCTTCTCGGTGGCGGCCCAGCCGTCGCTCGGGAACGACGAGTCGAGGCTCTGCAGCTCAGCGCGGATCTTGGCGCCGTGCCCGGCGGCCGCGAGCACCCGGATCTCCTCGACGAAAGCGTCCGAGTCGGTCTTCAGGTGCTCGGTCTTGCCGTTGGTCAGGTTACGCACGTACGCGAAGCGGCCGTTGGCGAGCGGGATCAGGTATTTGTACTCGCCGAGCACGCTCAGCGCGCCGCCCGTGCTCTGGCCGGCGCGGACTGATGCGCGGGCGGTCTTCGAGGTGTTGCTCGCCACGGCGGGACTCCTAGAGCTCAAGATCGAGAAGTGAGAACTGATGCGGAAAAAAGCCTTCTCGACTCTACACGACAGCGTCGTGACCGTGCCGACCGAGCAGGTCAGTCCGTTAAGCAGGGTGGCCGCCGACGGCCATTGACACACTCGATATTGCGGTTTCTCTGGCGCACCATCCTCACCACCCGGCATCATAGGACACGATCAACCGCGGTCGAGGTCGTAGGGGAAGACGCACCTCGGTCTCCGGGAGGTCACCGTGCCAACGTGTGGCGTCGTATACGTCCACTCGAC
>JAVHVY010000168.1:0-8750 GCA_032160305.1 Actinoplanes sp. | reverse complement strand
TATCCCGATGATGGAACGCGCCAACCAGACCCCGGCCTTCGACGCCGTCCGGATCGAGGTGGCCGCCGCCGGTGCTGGCGCCGGCGCCGCCGCCGGCGCAGCCGGCGCAGCCGGCGCCAGCACCGGCCGGCGGGGTCGCCGAGGCAACAACTGAGTACGGAGCCCTGTCGCCGGCAGGTCACCGAGACCCCGCGGAGACGACGTCACCCCTGCCGGTGACGTCGCCTCCGCCGAGGCCCCCCATCGGTGCCCGGCCACGCCACCCACCCCCCTACGGGCGGCGCCAACGCGACAGGCGGCCCGAATAGGTGGAACTGGCTCACGAAAGGAGGCAGAACCGTCCGGGCCGGAACCTCAGCTCCGGCACTGGGTGGCACGGACCGACTCGGGTGTCCGAATGCCCCCTCCGATGGCCCTGACCGGGAGCGCGGTCAGGGCCATCGGCCTGCCGCCCGGGCCAGCTGGGCAGCCCTCAGCGGTCCGGCTTCGCGTACCGGAGGAAGAGCATGCTGTGCGCCGAGCAGATGCTGCGCAGGGACATCGACCGGGACGGACCCGGATTTCCGGCCGTGATGCGGCCGGCGCCGGCGCCGGCCAGCATGGGTGCGACCGTCAGGCAGAGCTCGTCGACCAGGTCGGCGGCGGTCAGCGCGCCGAGCAGGTGCGGGCCACCCTCGCAGAGCAGCTGGGTCGCGCCGCGCTCGTGCAGCGCGGCCAGCGCCGTCGGCAGATCAACCTCGGTGTCGCCGGTGACGATCACGTCGGCCACCGTGCCCAGCCGCGCGCGACGCTCGGCGGGCGCGGCGGCGTGGGTGAGCACGATCGGACGGATCGGCGCGTCACTGAAGATCAGCTGGTCGACGTCCAGGTCCAGGGCACCCGAGACGATCACCATCAGCGGAAACTCCGGCAGCCCATGGGCCGTCCGCCAGGCCCGGTTGCGCGGGCCGAGGCGCAGCGCGTCGTAATGCTCGCCGCGGACGGTGCCCGCGGCGACGATCAGCGCGTCGCAGACCATCCGCAGCACGCCGAAGACCTGCTTGTCCGCTGGGCCGGAAAGGCCGCCGGAGGTGCCCGCCAGGGTCGCCGCGCCGTCGATGCTGGCGACGAAATTCACCCGCAGGGTGGGTTCGGGGTTACGCGGGTACAGCCCGGTCAGGTCGGCCGGCTCCAGGCCGGGCCGGCTCGCCGGCCAGATCTGGTCGAGGGTCACCGCCCCGGCCGGCCCGGTGACCGCCGCAGCGGGCTCGACCGGCCCGTGTTGACAGTCACACCACGAGCCGCCCCGGCAGTTCTCGTGCCGGCACTCCTGGCACGCCGTGCAGATCATGTCGGTGAGCCTAGGCCCACGCTGGCGACAGCAATTGCCGCACAGGGTCATAATGCGCCTCATGACGAGTGAGCCCGTTCGATCACCGGGACGCCCGACTCTCGACGCGGTGGCCGCCCGGGCCGGGGTCGGCCGGGGGACGGCGTCCCGGGTGCTCAACGGGTCGCCGCAGGTCAGCCCGCAGGCCAGGGCCGCGGTCGAGGCCGCGATCGTGGAACTCGGCTACGTGCCCAACCGCGCCGCCCGGTCGCTGGTCACCCAGCGTACCGACTCGGTCGCCCTGGTCGTCTCCGAGTCGCAGGAACGGGTCTTCGGCGAGCCCTTCTTCGCCGGGGTGCTGCGCGGCATCAGCGCCGCGCTGATGGAGACGTCGCTGCAGCTCTGGCTCGCGATGGCCGCCTCGGCCGAGCAGCGCCGCCGGGTCGAGGCGCACCTGACCGGACAGCACGTCGACGGCGTGCTGCTGCTCTCGCTGCACGACGACGACCCGCTGCCGGCCATGCTGCGCGAGCGTGGCATGCCGTACGTGTTCGGCGGCCGCCCGCGCAACCCGAGACCGGATGACTTCTCCGTCGACGTCGACAACGAGGCCGGCGCCGGCAAGGCCGTCCGGTACCTGATCGAGCGCGGCGCTCGCCACGTCGCCACGGTCGCCGGGCCGCAGGACATGGAGGTGGGCCGGGCCCGGCTGGCCGGCTTCCGTGCCGTCGCCGGAGACGAGAACCTGATCGCGTACGGGGATTTCACCGAAGCCGGCGGCCACTCCGCGATGCGGGCGCTGCTGGAGCGCACCCGGGAGATCGACGCCGTCTTCGCCGCCTCCGATCTGATGGCGAGCGGCGCGCTGCGGGCCCTGCGCGAGGCCGGTCTGCGGGTGCCGCAGGACGTCGCGCTGGCCGGCTTCGAGGACGCTCCCGTCGCCACCCAGACCGACCCGCCGCTGACCACGGTGCATCAGCCGGTCGAGGAGATGGGCCGGCGGATGGCGCAGCTGCTCGCCGCCGTGATCCGCCGCGAGCCGGTCACCGATTCGCACGTTCTGCTCGACACCCACCTGGTCCGTCGAGCCTCGGCTTAACGAACTCTAGGCTGCCGTAGTGAGCGGGACACGGCGCTGCAACCGGTCGGAAACGCCACCTCGGCAGGCTGGACCGACGGTACTGTCGTGCCGTCGTTCGGACGGGAGGAGTTGCATGTTGCTGCGGGTTCGAGTCACGCTGCCGGACCGCCCCGGGGCGCTGGGCCAGGTGGCGCGCACGCTGGGCGTCGCCGGTGCCGACATCGTCCAGGTCGTGGTGTTGGAGCGGCTCGGCGGCCGGGCCGTCGACGACTTCACCGTCGTCTGGCCGGGCGCCTCCCGCGTGGAGCGACTCCTGGCCGGTCTCGCGGCCATCCCCGGCGTCCAGGTCGACGGGGTGTGGAAGGCGATCGGCGCGCCGGTCTCCGGTGGTCACGACGCCGAACTGCTCGCCCAGGTCGCCGCCAGCCCGGCGGACGGGCTGTCCACCCTCGTCGACGCGGTGCCCGGCCTGCTGGCCGCCGACTGGGCCGCCGCCGCCGTGGTGCCCGCCGACTGGGCCGCCCGGTCCGGCGGGGAGCCGACGGCCGCGTACGCGAGCTGGCGTGCCCCCCAGCCGCTACTGCTGCCCGAGGTCACCCCGCTGCGCGCCCGGCCGATGACCGGCACCGACAAGACCCGCTTCGCCGTCGCGCCGTTCGGTCGGGCCGGGCTGGTGCTCGTGGTAGCCCGCTGTGACGACGAGGAGTTGCCGGCGGCCGCGTTCCACATCACCGAGGTCGACCGGATCGCCCAGCTCGTCCGGGCCGCCGCCGTGATCCTCGGCGACCGGCTGGACCGGGCCGGTGTGCCCCCGGTCGCGCACGCTGTGCCTGAGCCCTCATAGTTCGACCAGCTCAGGCAATGTGTGGGTAACACCGGCGAGGCACGCTTAGTTTCGGTCAGGGGAAACACCGTTGCCGAAAGGGAGTGCCTCGCATGGCGTTGTGGCAGATCCGTGCCACGGTCGACGACCGGCCGGGCTATCTCTCCGTACTGACTGCCAGCCTCGCGCTGCGCTCGGTCAACATTCTGGCCGTTCAGGTGCACACCACTGAGGCCGGCGCGGTCGACGACTTCCTGGTCGACGCGCCCAACACGATGACCGAGTCCGACCTGCTCGCCGCCGTCGCGCGGGGGCGGGGCCGGCAGGCGTTCGTCTCCCGGGCCGAGGCGCAGGGGCTGGCCGACCAGCCGACCCGGGCGCTGGCCCTGGCCGGCCGGCTCGTACACGACCCCGACTCGCTCGGCGAGGCGCTGGTGGCGCTGCTCGACGCGGCCGAGGTCCGCTGGCGGCCCGAGCCGGCCGGCCTGGGCTTCGACGAGTCCCGGATGCTGCTCACCGACCCTGCCGGCGGGTCGTACGAGGTCTTCCGTGCCGCGCCCGCGTTCACCCCGGCCGAATTCGCCCGCGCGCAGGCACTGGTCGAGGTTTCCGGCGCGGTGCTGCGGCTACAGACCGAGCTGACCACCCTGATGCTGGGCGACGGCACTGAGCTGCTGCTGCGTTCCGCCACGGCCGACGATCTGGAGGCGGTCCGCGCCCTGCACGAGCGCACCTGCGCCGCATCGCTGAACCGTCGCTATCTGGGCGGGGTGCGGGTGCCCTCCGACGGCCGGCTGCGCCGCCTGCTCGAACCGGCCGGTGGGCTGACCTTGCTCGCGCTCGACGCCGACGACGAGGTGGTCGCGATGGCGAACCTGCTCGCCGAGGGCGACCTGGCCGAGGTCGCCTTCCTGGTCAGCGACGACTGGCAGCGCCGGGGCGTCGGCACGGCCCTGTTGCGCCGGCTGATCGCCTTCGCCAAGCGCACCGGCCGGGCGGCCGTGGTCGCCCACACCGCGGGGGACAACGTGGCGATGCTGCGGATGCTGCGCCAGCTCGGCGCGGCCACCTCCGAGCCCGACGGGGCGATCGTCACCGTCACCCTGCCGGTCGAGGGCAAGGTCCCGGCGGCGGATGAGACTCCTGCCACCTCCGGCTGAGCGGGTGCGGGCGGTGCCGGCGTGTCGCGAGCTCAGGAGTGCCGGGTGCCGTGCTCGACACAGGTCGCCGTCCAACCGGTCGGGACCACCTGCACCGTCATCCGGCGCCGGCAGTCGGGACAGAAACGCGGTGGTTCCAGCTGCCGGGCCCGCGTGCACGCCGAGTGGTCGGCCGCCGCCGCCGGCTCGCCGCACCGGTCGCAGAAAACCATGATCACAGCGTGGCCGACAGCGCCTTGACCGGCATCTTCAGCTCGGCCAGCAGGGCCATGTCGTCGGTCGCCGGACGGCCCAGGGTGGTCAGGTAGTTGCCGACGATCACCGCGTTGACACCGCCGAGCAGGCCGTCGCGCGTGCCCAGGTCACCCAGGGTGATCTCGCGGCCCCCGGCGTACCGAAGGATCGTGGTGGGCATCGCCAAGCGGAAGGCGGCGATGGCGCGCAGGGCGTCCCTGGCCTCGACGACCGGCTGGTCACCGAGCGGGGTGCCGGGGCGCGGGTTGAGGAAATTGAGCGGGACCTCGTCGGGGCGCAGCTCGGCCAGTTGAGCGGCGAACTCGGCCCGCTGGTCGAGGCTCTCGCCCAGGCCCAGGATCCCGCCGCAGCAGACCTCCATGCCCGAGTCGCGCACCATCGTCAGCGTGCCCCAGCGCTCCTGCCACGAATGGGTGGTCACCACCTGGGGAAAGTGCGAGCGGCAGGTCTCGAGATTGTGGTTGTAGCGGTGCACACCCATCTCGACCAGCTCGTCGACCTGCTCCTGGGTCAGCATGCCCAGGCTGGCCGCGACCTGGATGTCGACCGCTTCCCGGATCGCCGCGACGCCGGCCCGCATCTGGGTCATCAGCCGCTGGTCCGGCCCGCGGACCGCCGCGACGATGCAGAACTCGCTGGCCCCGGTCGCCGCCGTCTGGCGGGCGGCCTCCACCAGGGACGGAATGTCGAGCCAGACCGAGCGCACCGGCGAGGTGAACAGGCCCGACTGCGAGCAGAAGTGGCAGTCCTCCGGGCAGCCGCCGGTCTTCAGCGAGACGATGCCCTCGACCTCGACCTCCGGGCCGCACCACGCCATCCGTACCTCGTGCGCGAGCTGCAGCAGCGCGGGCAGATCCGCGTCCGGGAGCTGGAGCACCTCGAGGATCGCCGCCTCGTCGAGGCCGGCGCCACCGGCGAGCACCTGGGCGCGGGCCCGGTCGAGGATCTCTGGCATGCCCGTACCCTACAAGCCGTCCGGACTGATGGAAGTGTCGGTGGCGGGTGATAGCTTCCCCACGTTGTACGACGTGCCGACGACGATTGCGAGGCTGTTGTGACCGGCTGGCTGGACGCGCTGGAGGGCCTCGCCCGCACGCGGGCCAAGGCCGGCCTGACCCGCGAGTTGCGGCCCCGCTCCGCCGCCGACCAGATGATCGACCTGGCCGGCAACGACTATCTCGGCCTCGCCGCCGATCCCGCGGTGGTCGCGGCGGCAGCTTCAGCCCTGTCGGCGTACGGGCTGGGAGCGACCGGGTCGCGTCTGGTCCGCGGGTCGACGGCCGTGCATGCCGATCTCGAGGCGGGTCTCGCCGACTGGCTGGGGACCGAGCAGGCGCTGGTCTATTCGTCGGGCTATCTGGCCAATCTCGGGGCGGTCCGGGCGCTGGCCGCCCCCGGGACGGTGCTGGTCTCGGATGCGTTCAACCACGCGTCGCTGATCGACGGGTGCAAGCTGTCGGGGGCGGAGACCGTCGTGGCACCGCACCGCGCGCCGAGTGCCGTGGCCGAGCTGCTCGATTCGTTCGCCGGGCGGCCGGCCGTGGTGGTGACCGAGTCGGTGTTCTCGGTCGACGGTGACCTGGCGCCGCTCGCGGCCCTGCACGAGGTGACCTCGGCCCGCGGAGCGCTGCTGCTGGTCGACGACGCGCACGCGCTGGGGTTGCTGGGGCCGTCCGGGGCCGGCGGGGTGGCCGCGGCGGGGCTGGCCGGCGCACCCGATGTGGTGGTGACGGCCACGCTGTCCAAGTCGCTCGGCGCGGCCGGTGGCGTGGTCGCCGGGCCGGCAGCGCTGGTGCGGCACCTGGTCGACACCGGGCGCACGTTCATCTACGACACCGCGCCGCCGCCGGCGGTGATCGCGGGAGCGGTCGCGGCACTGGAGATCGCCCGGTCGGCCGACGATCGGCGGGCGGTGCTGCGGGCCCGGGCGGCGCAGACGGTGGCCTGGCTCGGGGCGGCGGGCTTCGTGGTCGCGACTCCGGCCGCGGCCGTGCTGTCGGTGCCCGCGCCGGGACCGGAGGCGGCATTGGCCTGGGCGGCCGACTGCCGGGACCGGGGGGTGGCGGTGGGGTGTTTCCGGCCACCGTCCACACCGGACGGGAGCTCCCGGCTGCGGCTCACGCTCAACGCCGGAGTGTCCGACGAGGACTTCCGGCGGGCGCTCAAAGTGATTGTGGAGTGCGCACCATGACCAGCATCCACGACCTGTTCCGCCGCCGAAACCGCACGGCGTCCGGCAGTGCTGACCTTGATTCGACGACCGTCACAGCACCCGGGCCGGGTGGCGAGGATGGC
This sequence comes from Actinoplanes sp., assembly GCA_032160305.1. Lineage (GTDB taxonomy): Bacteria > Actinomycetota > Actinomycetes > Mycobacteriales > Micromonosporaceae > Actinoplanes. The sequence continues at coordinate 1,827 of JAVHVY010000168.1, read as the reverse complement.
GCTGGGGACGGCTCGGGTCTCGCTGGGCCCGACGGCAGCGACGAGGACGGCTCGGGGCTCGCTGGGCCCGGCGGCAGCGACGAGGGTGGCTCGGGTTCCGCTGCGTCCGGTCCCAGTGATGACGGTGCCGCGGGGCGGGGCTCGGGTGCCGAGGCTTCCGCCGCGCCGGTCAGCGGTGGTCGGCGTCCGGCGGGCGCCGATCCGTCTCCGGATTCGGTGGGTGTGTCGGCGGCAGTCGTCCCGCGGGGCGGTCAGCCGATCCCACGCCAGGTGTCCGCGGCCGCGCCCAGACCGGTCCGTGCGGCACGCTCCGGACCCTTCGCCCCCGAGCCTGACGACCCCGATCCGCCGAGCTTGGCTGATCCGTTGGGCGAGGCTGGGTCGCTGGGAGTGGCTGGGTCGCGGGGAGTGGCTGCTGAGAGTGAGACAGTCGTGCGGGCGGAGGCGGTCGACGTTGGGGCGGCCGGACCGTCGGGTGCGCGGGTAGCAGAGCGGTCCGAGGGTTCTCGCGGCCAGCATGAGCGGCCGGCGACGCCGGTGCCGGACGCGGCGGCGCAGTCGGTGGCGCAGTCGGTGGCGCAGTCGCCCGCGCGGCCGGCCGAGGCCGGTGAATGGCGGGGGATCGTGCTGATCACCGGCACCGATACCGATGTCGGCAAGACGGTCGTCACGTCGGCCATCGCCGCCGCCGCGCAGGCAGCCGGCTTGCGGGTCGCGGTGATCAAGCCCGGCCAGACCGGCACGGCGGGCGGCGGCCCCACCGACATCGACCTGATCAACCGGCTCGCTGCGCCTGACACCACCCGCACCCTGGCGTCCTATCCCGATCCGCTGGCGCCGCTGGCCGCCGCCAAGGTCGCGTCCCTACCGCCGCTCGAACTGTACGAGGTGGTCGACGCCATCCGGACCGAGGCCGACAAGCACGACCTGGTCCTCGTCGAGGGTGCGGGCGGCCTGTTGGTCCCGATGGGCGTGCGCCCCTCGGGCGACCCGTGGACATTCGCCGACCTCGCCACCACCCTCGGGGTGAGCACGATCGTGGTGGCCCGGGCGGGTCTGGGCACGCTCAACCACACCGCACTGACCCTGGAAGCCCTGGCCCGTCGCGGCGTCCCGGCCGGCGTCGTCCTGGGCACCTGGCCGGCCGAACCCGAACTGGTCCACTGGGCCAACTTCAGCGAACTGGTCCCGCATCTGATCGGGGCCCTACCCGACGGCGCAGGCGCCATGGACCCGGGAGTATTCCGCCGTTCGGCCCCCGGCTGGCTGACCCCAGCCCTCTACGGCGTCCTCGACAACTGGCGAGTCTGGGCCGACGACATCAACTGAAGCCCTGTGTCGCGTGACGGTTAGGGGCGGTGGGTGCGCTGGCGGGTGGCTTCGTAGAGGACCACTGTGGCGGCGGCCGCGGCGTTCAGAGAGCTGGCCGCCCCGGTGATCGGGATCCGGACCATCGTGTCGCAGGATTCCCGCCAGCCCGCGCTCAGCCCGTGCGTCTCATTCCCGATCAGCAGCAGCCGCGGTCCGGTCAGGTCGTAGTCGGCCACGTCCACCGTCCCGTGCTCGTCGGTGCCGACGATCTGTAGTGGCAGGCCACCGGCACGCAGGTCGCCCGCCCAGGCCAGCACCTCGCGGTGCGAGTCGGACCGCAGCACCGGCAGGGCGAAGAGGGAGCCGGTGCTCGCGCGTACCGATCCGGGGTCGTAGGGGTCGGCCGCGTGGCCCGTGATGATCACCGCGGCCGCCCCGAACGCGTCCGCGGAACGGACCAGCGTGCCGATGTTGCCCGGTATTGCCGGGCGGTCGAAGACGACCACCAGCAGGCCG
>JAVHVY010000147.1:0-13263 GCA_032160305.1 Actinoplanes sp. | reverse complement strand
CGCCCCGCTTGCCGACGTACTCGATGACCGCCTTGGCGCCGCTGTGCGCGACAGCGAACGACTTGATCTCGGCGGTCAGTGTGGGATCGGAACCTTCTGCCATAGATAGCAGCCTAAGCAGACTCCGGTGCGGGGCAAGTAGGCATAGCCCGGTTTTGTGATGGCTGTTACCTGCGGGTTTACCTGCTCAGCACATTGGTATCAGCCGATATTGACCGAATCATGCCATTGCCGTTTTCCACCCAAAGAGTTATCGACTGGTCATGCTCCGCGATGGAAAAACCGGCAATTGGGGTGACGCACCGGCTCGGCGACTACCCCAAGGCGTCGATGGCGACCGCGACGAAGACGATCGTCAGGTACGTGATCGACCAGTGGAAGAGCCGCATCGGCTTCAGCGGCTCGCCCCGACGCGACCGGCCGACCATCAGCATCGCCTCGGCGAGGAAGAACGCCCCCGCCACGAGTGCCGTGCCGCCGTAGATCAGGCCCAGGCCGAGTGGCCACGCCACCAGCGAGGCCACGACGGTCAGCCCGGTGAAGATCAGGATCTCGGTGTTGACCCGCTTCGCCGAGCGGACCACGGGCAACATCGGGATCCCAGCGCGGGCGTAGTCGGCCTTGTACTTGATGGCCAATGCGTAGAAATGCGGCATCTGCCAAAAGAACACAACCGCAAAAAGCGCCCAGCCGACGAGGCTCACTCCGCCGGTCACGGCAGCCCAGCCGATCAGCACCGGAGCCGCCCCGCAGATACCGCCCCAGAAGGTGTTCTGCGGGGTGCGGCGCTTGAGCCACAACGTGTAGACCACGTCGTAGTAGACGATCGCCGCCGCCGTCAGGGCGGTGGCGAGCCAGTTGGTGAAGACCGCCATCAGCACCAGCGACACCGCGGCGAGGGTCAGGCCGAAGACCAGCGCGGCCCGCGGGGTGACGCTGTGAGTGGCCAGCGGGCGCCGCTTGGTGCGCCGCATCAACTGGTCGATGTCCCGGTCGATGTAGCAGTTCAGCACGCTCGCCGCGCCGGCCGCGAACGACCCGCCGATCAGTACGACCAGGACGACACCCAGGTCAGGCCAGCCCCCGGCGGCCACCATCATGGTCGGCACGGTGGTGATCAGGAGCAACTCGACGATCCGCGGCTTGGTCAGCGAGACGTACGCCTTAAGGACGGCGCCGATGTCGCGGCGGGTCCCGGGGCGGCCGGCCGCGAGCGGTGCCGCCTCCCGGAGACCGGGCGACCGTCCCTCGGCGGGACGCTCGGTGATCATGCTCACGGACAGCCACCTTCCGGCATCGGCACGGGCGCGTTACACAGCCTCTGCCGGGTGGACCGGCGGCACGCTCGGACAGACTACGCGCAGCCATCGGCGCTGCCCGGGCGACCCGGCGCGGCGTACGCCGGCCCCTGTTCATCCTCGGCAGCGCCGCGCCCGTGACCTTGGTGTCCGCTGAGAGCGTACGGGCCTGAGCCGTTCCCCCGACGAGGGTTTACCGGGAATGGATAGGGTCAACTTCTACAAGGGTTCAACACACCATGCCCGAGGAGCACACCGACGTGGCTGCCAAAGATCCTGCTCTCAACTGGTCCGACCTCGACCGCACAGTGGTGGACACCGTCCGGGTGCTGGCCATGGATGCCGTGGAGAAATCCGGCAACGGGCACCCCGGCACGGCGATGAGCCTGGCGCCGGCCGCATACCTGCTGTTCAACAGGGTGATGCGGCACGACCCGACCGATCCGCACTGGAACGGCCGGGACCGATTCGTCCTCTCCTGTGGGCACTCCAGCCTCACCCTGTACATCCAGCTCTACCTCTCCGGTTACGGGCTCTCCCTGGACGACCTCGCCTCGCTGCGCCAATGGGACTCGCTGACCCCGGGTCACCCGGAGTACGGCCACACCCCCGGCGTCGAGGTGACCACCGGACCGCTGGGCCAGGGCATCGGCAACGCGATCGGGATGGCGATGGCCGCCCGGCGGGAGCGGGGCCTGTTCGATCCGTCCACCGAGGGCGAGTCGGTCTTCGACCACAACATCTACGCGCTCTGCTCGGACGGCGACATCGAGGAGGGGGTCAGCCACGAGTCCAGCGCCATCGCCGCGGTGCAGAAGCTGGGCAACCTGACCCTGATCTACGACGACAACGAGATCTCCATCGAGGACGACACCCGGATCGCCAAGAACGAGGACGTCGGCGCCCGCTACGCCGCGTACGGCTGGCACGTGCAGCACGTGGACTGGCGGATCGGCGACCCGTCCAAGGCCGACTACCACGAGGACGTCGAGGCGCTGTACGCGGCGATCCTGGCCGCCAAGGCCGTCACCGACAAGCCGTCGTTCATCGTCCTCAAGACGATCATCGGGTGGCCCGCGCCGAACAAGCAGAACACCGGCAAGATCCACGGTTCGGCGCTGGGCGCCGACGAGGTCGCCGCCACCAAGCGGGCCCTCGGCTTCGACCCGAACGAGACCTTCGCGGTCGACGAGAAGGTGCTCGCCCACGCCCGCGAGGTGTCCACCCGGGGCCGGGCCGCGCACGCGCAGTGGCAGACGGCGTTCGACGCCTGGGCGGCCGGCAACGCCGAGGGCAAGAAGCTCTTCGACCGGATGTCCACCCGTACCCTGCCGGAGGGCTGGTTCGCGGCTCTGCCCGAGTTCCCGGCCGATCCGAAGGGCCTGGCCACCCGCGCCGCCTCGGGCAAGATCCTCGACGCGCTGGCGCCGGTGCTGCCCGAGCTGTGGGGCGGCTCGGCCGACCTGGCCGAGTCCAACAACACCACGATGAAGGGCGAGCCGTCCTTCATCCCCGCCGAATACGCGACCAAGGCCTTCCCGGGCAACGAGTACGGCCGCACGCTGCACTTCGGCATCCGCGAGCACGGCATGGGCTCGATCCTCAACGGCATCGTCACGCACGGCGGCACCCGCCCGTACGGCGGCACGTTCCTGGTCTTCAGCGACTACATGCGCGGCGCGGTGCGGCTCGCCGCGCTGATGAAGCTGCCGGTCACCTTCGTGTGGACGCACGACTCGATCGGCCTCGGCGAGGACGGCCCGACCCACCAGCCGATCGAGACGCTGTCCGCCCTGCGCGCCATCGTCGGCCTCGACGTGGTCCGCCCGGGGGACGCCAACGAGACCGCCTGGGCCTGGCGCGGGGCACTCGAGCACACCGACCGCCCGACCGCCCTGGCCCTGTCCCGGCAGAACCTGCCGACCATCGACCGCGGCAGGTACGCCTCGGCCGAGGGCACCCTCAAGGGCGGCTACATCGTCTCCGAGGCCACCGGCGGCGACCCACAGGTGATCCTGATCGGCACCGGCTCGGAGCTGTCCATCTGCCTCACCGCCCAGGAGCGCCTCGAGGCGGCCGGCACCGCGACCCGGGTCGTCTCGATGCCCTGCCAGGAGTGGTTCTTCGAGCAGCCGACGTCGTACCAGCAGCAGGTGCTGCCCCGCGGCGTCAAGGCCCGGGTCACCGTCGAGGCGGGCATCCGGATGAGCTGGGACCGGCTGCTCGGCGACGCCGGCGAGGCGGTCAGTATCGAGCACTACGGCGCCAGCGCCCCGGCGCAGATCCTGTTCGAGCAATTCGGCTTCACCGCGGACAACGTGGTGGCCAAGGCCAACGCCGCCCTGGCCAAGGTCGGCGACATCACCGGTCACCCGACCGGCAACTGAGCCACCGAAAGCGACTCCGCCGCACGGCGACGGAAAGACATTGAGGAGTATCGCGATGACCGACAGGCTGGCCGAGCTTTCCGCCCAGGGAGTGGCGGTGTGGCTCGACGATCTCTCCCGGGTCCGGCTGACCACCGGATCCCTCGACACGATGCGCCAAGAGCAGCACGTCGTGGGCGTGACCACCAACCCGAGCATCTTCGCCAAGGCGCTGTCCGACGCGGCGGCCTACGACGAGCAGCTCAAGGATCTGGCCCGGCAGGGCGTCACGGTCGAGGAGGCCGTGCGCATGTTGACCGGCAAGGACGTGCGCTGGGCGTGCGACGTCATGAAGCCGGCCTACGATGCCTCGAACGGTGTCGACGGCCGGGTCTCCATCGAGGTCGACCCGCGCAGCGCGCACGACACGGCCAAGACGGCCGCCGAGGCCAAGGCCCTGTGGTGGCTGGTCGACCGGCCCAACCTCTACATCAAGATCCCGGCCACCAAGGCGGGCCTGCCGGCGATCACCGCGACCCTGGCCGAGGGCATCAGCGTCAACGTCACGCTGATCTTCTCGCTGGAGCGTTACGGCGCGGTCATGGAGGCGTTCCTGGCCGGCATCGAGCAGGCCAAGGCGAACGGGCACGACATCAGCGTACTCGGCTCGGTGGCGTCGTTCTTCGTCTCCCGGGTGGACACCGAGGTCGACAAGCGCCTCGAGAAGATCGGGACCGACGAGGCCAAGGCGGTGAAGAGCAAGGCCGCGGTGGCCAACGCCCAGCTCGCATACGAGGCGTACCAGAAGGTCTTCGCCACCGACCGGTGGAAGGCGCTGGAGGCCGCGGGCGCCCACCCGCAGCGGCCGCTGTGGGCGTCCACCTCGACGAAGAGCCCGGACCTGCCGGACACGATCTACGTCGAAGAGCTGATCGCCCCCGGGACGGTCAACACCATGCCGGAGAGCGTGATCTTCGCGTACGAGGATCACGGGACCACCCGGGGCGACACCGTCACCGGCGCCTACCAGACCGCCCGCAAGACGATGGCCGACCTGGCCGCCGTGGGGGTCGACATGGACGACGTCGTGCAGGTGCTCGAAGACGAGGGTGTCGAGAAGTTCGAGACCAGCTGGCTCGAGCTGCTCGACGGCGTGCAGAAGTCCCTCGACGCCGCCGCGAAGGGCTCGGCCAGCCCGAGCGACGCGGCCTGACGGTGTCCGCGGTGAGCACCGATCCGCTCGCCGGCGGGATGGCCGGCGGCGAGCGGATCGCCTGCTGACCCCTTACCGTCGTTACCCCGCACGAACCCAAAAAACTGGCAGGATGGGACACGTGGGCAATCCGCTGCGTACCGCACAGGACCGTCGACTCCCCCGGATTCCGGAGCCGTGCGCTCTGGTGATCTTCGGGGTCACGGGTGACCTGTCCCGAAAGAAGCTCATCCCCGCGGTGTACGACCTCGCCAACCGGGGTCTGCTGCCGCCGGGATTCGTCGTCCTCGGCTTCGCCCGGCGGGACTGGGGCGACGGCGATTTCGAGTCGCTCGCCTACGAGGCCGCCAAGAAGGGCGCCCGCACCCCGTGGCGCGAGGACGTCTGGCAGCGGCTGTCGCAGCAGTTCCAGTTCGTGCCCGGCTCGTTCGACGACGACACCGCCTTCGACAACCTGGCGACCACCTTGGACGACCTGCGCGAGCGCAACGGCATCGCCGGCAACGCCGCCTTCTACTTCTCCATCCCGCCGGCCGCGTTTCCACTGGTACTCAACCAGCTGGCCCGCACCGGCATGGCCGACAACGCGAAGTCGGGTGGCTGGCGCCGGGTCGTCGTGGAGAAGCCCTTCGGCAACGACCTGCAGACCGCGATGGCGCTCAACCAGCTGGTCGACGAGGTCTTCACCCCGCAGGACGTCTTCCGCATCGACCACTACCTCGGCAAGGAGACGGTCCAGAACATCCTGGCCCTGCGCTTCGCGAACAACCTCTTCGAGCCGGTGTGGAATTCGAAGTACGTCGACTCGGTGCAGATCACCATGGCCGAGGACGTCGGCATCGGCACCCGGGCGGCGTTCTACGACGCCTCCGGCGCGGCCCGCGACGTCCTGCAGAACCACCTGCTCCAGCTGCTCGCCCTGGTGGGAATGGAAGAGCCGACGAGCTTCGACCCCAATGAGGTACGCGCCGAGAAGCTCAAGGTTCTCAAGGCGATCTCGCTGCCGCAGGACGTCGTCGCCGGCACCGTCCGCGGGCAGTATCTGCCCGGCTGGGTCGCCGGTGAGCGCGCGGTCGGCTATCTCGAGGAGAAGAACATCCCGCCGGACTCGACCACGGAGACCTATGTGGCGGTCCGGCTGGGGATTCAGAACAGGCGCTGGGCCGAGGTGCCGTTCTACGTGCGGGTCGGCAAGCGGATGCCGCGCCGGGTGACCGAGATCGCGATCCTCTTCAAGAAGGCGCCGCACCTGCCGTTCAACCCGGCGGACATCGAGATGCTGGGCAACAACCAACTGGTCCTGCGGGTCCAGCCGGACGAGGGCGTGGTGCTCAAGTTCGGCTCCAAGGTGCCCGGCACCACGATGGAGGTCCGCGACATCGCGATGGACTTCCAGTACGGCGAGGCGTTCACCGAGTCCAGCCCGGAGGCGTACGAACGGCTGGTGCTCGACGTGCTGGTCGGCGACCGGACGTTGTTCCCGGACGCCGCCGAGGTCGAGCAGAGCTGGCGGGTCATCGACCCGTTGGAGGCCGCCTGGGCGGGGACGACACCGGAGCCCTACCGGGCCGGCGAGTGGGGCCCGCGGGCCTCCGACGAGATGCTGGCGCGCGAAGGCCGCGCTTGGCGGCGGGCCTAGATGACAAGGGGAACGAAGTGATCGGGCTGTGGGACACCACCGGCAACGAGGTCGTCATGGCCCTGGCCGCCGAGCGACGCAGCGCTGGCGGCGTGGCCAGCGGCCTCGCCCTGACCCTGGTCGCGGTCGTCGAGGAGAAGCACGTCCGCGAGGCTGAGGCCGCCGCCACCATCGCGGCGTCCGCGCACCCCTGCCGGCTGCTCATCGTGGTCCGCTCCGACCTCGACGGCCGCAGCCGCCTCGACGCGGAGATCGTGGTCGGCGGCCGCCTGGGCCCGGCCGAGGCGGTCGTGATGCGGATGTACGGCCGGCTCGCGCTGCACGCGGAGTCGGTCGTGATGCCGCTGCTCGCCCCGGACGTGCCGGTGGTGACGTGGTGGCACAGCGAGCCGCCGGACGTGATCGCCAACGACTTCCTCGGTGTGGTCGCCGACCGCCGGATCACCGACAGCAAGCTGGCGGCCGACCCGGTCGCCGCCCTCAAGCAGCGCGCGGTCGACTACGCCCCGGGCGACACGGATCTGACCTGGACCCGGATCACCCTGTGGCGCACCCTGGTCGCCGGCGCGTTCGACACCACCGAGGAGCGGGTCACCGGAGCGTCCATCGTGGCCCCGCTGAACGACCCGACGGCCGCGCTGATGAAGGGCTGGCTGCAGTCCCGGCTGGGTATCGAGCCGACCTGGGCGCACACCGACCGCTCGCCGCGGATGCACTCGGTGCAGCTGATGTGCGCGAACGGCGACTGCGTGAAGGTCACCCGCGAGGAAGGCACGGCGTTGTTCAGCCGGACCGGCCAGGAGGACCGGTACATGCCGCTGCCCAGGCGGACCGTCGGTGACGAACTGGCCGAGGAGCTGCGCCGGCTGGACGCCGACCAGATCTACGGCGAGGCGCTCGGCGCGATGGCCGGGATCACCGGGCTCGACCAGCGGCCGCCGATGCGCGTACATGTGTGGAAGGACCCGGCGCTGGCGGCTGCTGCCGGCGCCACCGAGGAAGCCGGCGCCTTCGCGGGTCCCGGCGGCACCGCTGCCTGACCTCACCACGATCGACGGGCCGCCCGCCTCGCGGGCGGCCTTGGCTACGAACCGGCTTTTCCTGCCCTGCTCCGCAGGCGATCCTTTCCTCCCGGTCTGAAGGCCGGGGTTTCCACGGAGGAATCTGATGAGCGAGACCCTTGTCCTGGTAGCGCCGGAGCCGGGCGTGCTCGCCTCGGCGGTGGTCGCCCGGCTGGTCACCCGGATCATCGACGCGCAGGCGCTGCGCGGCTCGGCCCATGTCGTGCTGACCGGCGGCCGGCTCGCGGCCAAGGTGCTGCGCTCGATCAGGGCAATGCCGGCCTCCGGCGCGATCGACTGGTCGAAGGTCGACCTGTGGTGGGGCGACGAACGCTTCCTGCCAGCCGGCGACCCGGACCGCAACGAGACCCAGGCCCGGGCGGAGCTGCTCGACTCGCTGCCGCTGGAGCCGGCGCGAGTGCACCCCATGCCGGCCTCGGACGGCCCAGACGGCGACGACGCGGGAGCAGCCGCCGAGCGCTACGCCCGCGAACTGGCGGCCGCGGCCTATCCCGGTCGTTCACTGCCCCACTTCGACGTGCTGATGCTGGGAGTGGGCGAGGACGGCCACGTGGCCTCGATCTTCCCAGGCCACCCGAGCTATGACGAAACCGGCGTGACGGCGGCGGTGCACAACAGCCCGAAGCCGCCCCCGACCCGGATCACCTTGACGCTGCCGACGATCCAATCAGCGGAAGAGGTCTGGCTGATGGCCACCGGCCCGGACAAAACAGACTCGGTCGGCGCAGCCCTGAACGGAGCAACACTCCCAGCAGCGGCGGCAATCGGCACCGAGAAGACGATCTGGCTGCTCGACACCGAAGCAGCAGCCAAGCTCGACCGCTGACGGATAGTTCAAGGCTCCGGCTGCTGGTGTGTTTCCCAGGTCACGGTGGCTCGCGCAACCACCCACCGAGCTACGACCGGCTCCTGATCTTGATCTACGAGCGGGACGAGATCTGCTGGACCGCCCAGCTGTTGCCGTCGGGGTCTGCGAAGAACACGAAACCGACATTGTCGAGCGGGTCGGGGACCGGGTGGGGGTTTTCGCCCAGCGTCTGAACGTCGCTGACCGCGACTCCAGCCGCCGCCAACTGATCGTGGGCCGCCTTGATGTCGGACACCACCAGCTGCAGGCCCTTGAGCGAGCCCGGCGTCATGTCGGGCACCGCGCCCTTGCCGATCACGATCGAGCAGCCCGAACCCGGCGGGGTCAACTGCACGATGCGGACGTTGTCGTTGATCACCATGTCGTGATCGAGAGTGAAGCCCAGTTGGTCGGCGTAGAACGCCTTCGACCGGTCGATGTCCGCGACCGGCACGACTACCACTTCCAAGGTCCAGTTCATGCACCCATAGTCTCAGCTGGTGGCGATGGCGTCCGGCGCGGCGGGCAGTTTTGTTGCAACGGCCGGCGTCGCAGTGGTCGGCGCCGGCACCGGCGCCTGGGTCGTTCTCGCAACTGACGGGGCCGGGGCGTGGGTGGGCGCGCTCGCCGTCGGGCCGCTTCTTGACGGCCGCCGGGTCGAGCCCGGCCGAGCACGGCTGGGCGGGGGCTGCCCCGAGCTCGATAGGCCGGCCGAGGGAGTCGGTGCTGGTTCGGGTGGCCGAGCCGGTGCGGACTGCACGGGGGAATTGCCTGGCAGAACGGGATGCGGTGGCCGCCATGCCAGCAGCATCACGAAAACGACGGCGACCGCCGCGACGGCGAGGCCCGCCAGCGCCGGAGCCCACAACGGTCGTCTACGTTCAGGCGCGGCCCGTCTGCTCGGCGGGGCGGCGGGTTGCAAGTCGCCGGCGGTGACCTGGCCGGCCCGGGCGGCCAGCGCCTCGCGCAGGCGATCCTCGACGGCGGCGCTCATCGGCGCTCCAGCAGGCGGCGCATGATGCCCAGCGCGCGACTGGCGGTCGATTTCACGGTGCCCCGGGAGATTCGCAGGGTGTCGGCGATCTCCTGCTCGCTCAACTCCGACCAGTAGCGCAGCACGACCACCTGGCGTTGGCGCACGGTCAGGGCTCCCAGCGCTTCGAGCACTTCGCGGTCCCCTTCCTGCAGCAGGGCCAGGTCTTCGGCCGCCGGCATCGTCGTTGCCCGGGGCGCCCGGTAGGCGCGGGCAGTGCGGCGGCGACGCAATGTTGACCGGGCCGCGTTCATGACTCCGGTCGTCAGGTACGCGTGCGGGTCGCTCACCGACCGCAGATCGGGGCCGTGCCGGCGGAACAGGGCCGCGAACACGTCCTGCACGATGTCCTCGGCGGTCGGCTGGTCATCGACCATCAGCACGGCCAGCCGGACCAGGCTCAGACGGCGCCCGTGGTACAGCTCGTCGATCGCCGGGTGGCCCGTGGGCGGGGGCGGGGGCGCGGGCGCGGGCGAGGAGCCGGTGATCGCCGTGGTGGCGCGGCGCAGCATCCGCCAGAGCGGGCTCGGCCGATATCCCGGTATCAGGGGCAGCGCAGTCGTCATCGGATTCCGTTCCTGGGGAGTCCGCGTGCGGCGAAGGTGGCGGCCCACCCCGCACGCGGAGCCCATTGTGCCCAACCCGATCAAGCCCGGCGCTCGACGGCAGGCACCGGCCCGCGTCGGGGGCGTGAAGAGACCGCGGGCCGGGCATCCCCATGGCGTGTCCGGAAGGAGCCGGGGCCACACGACCTAAGACGCCGCCGGTGGGTGTTCCGGTCGCACGTTTTCGCCGAACGGGCCGATCGGGCATAAGTGGTCAGCGAGAGGTGGGATCCGGGCTTGCCTTGGGGGCCCGGGTGGTGCTCGGAACCGCCGCCGTCGCCCGCCGAGACTGGGTCGGCACGGGCGGCGCGGTCGACGGGACGGGGCGGGGCCTGGGCGGGCGGGTCGCGGTGGTGCCCGACGGGACCGGTCGGGGCCGTGCGGTGGCCGTCGACGGGACCGGGCGGGGCCTAGCCGGTCCCGTCGCGGTCGGCACTGGCGCGGCCGTGCTGAGCACTGGCGCGGGAACGGGCGGCGCCGTGCTGGGCACCGGGGCAGGGTGGGCGCTGCCGTCCGCGAACGCATTGGTGGCGACGGCAGTGCCCAGGGCCGCGGCACCGGTCACGACCATGGCGAGGAACAGAACGCGTTTCGCAGGCATCAGGGAACTCCAGACGAAGAGAGTCGGTGTGGCTTCGCCTGAACAGACGCATGAGACCGGCCGAGGTTGTCGATCCGGCTGTGACGCCGGACACATTAAGGATCCGACTCGTTTACCTGGGCCGTGCCCCACCACCTCGCGATGAGCGGGCGTTACTCCCGGCCCCGGCCCCGGCGCTGGCGGACCTTGGCGAGTGCCTCGGCGAGGATCGCCTCGCCGTCAGCGTCGGAGCGGCGCTCCTTCACATAGGCCAGGTGCGACTTGTACGGCTCGCTGCGCATGCGGCCGGGCGGCTTCGCCCGGTCGAGCCCGGCGGGCTGGCCGCACCGAGGGCAATCCCAGCTCTCCGGCGGGACGACGTCGGCGGCGAAGCGGACCTCGGACTCGTGTCCCGCCGCACACCAGTACGTCACCTCCCGCCGGGGTGCGGGCTCGCTGCGCTCGTCGGGGCGCATCGGACTGGAGCCGACGCGGCTGCCGCGGATCGCGCTGCCACTGGACACGGATGTCACTCCTGTCTCGAGGGCGTTCTATTGAGCCGAAAACGCCGGCTCGAAATGCGGTCATAAGCGGGCGGTAAACAGCCCGAAACAAAAGCCGCGCGACCCGGACGACCGGACCGCGCGGCAGAGTCTACGACTTCTGAGGCGTCTGGAGGAAGGCTTGCTGGCATTACCTTACGAGGACTGGGCCAGGCGCAGCCAGAGGCCGAGCCCGACGACGCAGGCGAACCACACGACGCCGACCAGGACCGTGTACCGGTCGAGGTTCTTCTCCGCGACCGACGAGCCGGCCAGGCTGGAGCTGACGCCGCCGCCGAACATGCTGGACATGCCGCCGCCCTTACCGCGGTGCAGCAGGATCAGCAGGGTCAGCAGGATGCTGGTGATGATCAGCAACACGATCAACGTGTACGCGAACGCGATCGGCATGGTCGGGTTCATCCTCTCGAAGGGCACAGCAAACGCCACCACAATAGCCGCACCCGGCCGCCTGACGACGGCCGGGTGAGCTGTTCTGCTACCCAAGCCTGGACTATCAGTCGGCGGAGCTGTTCCGCTACCCAAGCCTGGACTATCAGTCGGCGGAGCTCAGCGCCCGACGTGTTCGGCGAAACGGCAGATCGAGGCGAACTCCTCGGCGTCGAGGCTCGCACCGCCGATCAGCGCGCCGTCGACGTCCGGCTGGGCCATGATCGCGGCGATGTTGGCCGCTTTCACCGAGCCGCCGTACTGGATGCGCACCGTGTCGGCCGTCTCGGCACCGTACCGCTCGGCGAGCCGCACCCGCAGCGCGCCGCACACCTCCTGGGCGTCCTCGGGGGTCGCGGTCTTGCCGGTGCCGATCGCCCACACCGGCTCGTACGCGATGACGACCTGCTTGACCTGCTCGGCCTTCAACCCGTCCAGGCCGCCGTCGAGCTGGCTGTGGCAGTGCGTCACCTGGTCGCCCGCCTCGCGGACCGGCAGGCCCTCGCCGACGCACAGGATCGGCGCCAGGTCGTTCGCCAGGGCCGCCTTCACCTTGGCGTTGACCAGTTCGTCAAACTCGTGGTGGTACTCGCGCCGCTCGGAGTGGCCGATCACCACGTACGTGCAGCCGAGCTTGGCGAGCATCGAGCCGGCGATGTCGCCGGTGTACGCGCCGCCCCGGTGTGGCGACAGATCCTGCGCGCCGTACCCGATCAGCAGTTTGTCGCCCTCGATCGCCGCCTGCACACTGCGCAGGTCGGTGAACGGCGGCAGGATGACCGCCTCGACGGCGGTGAGCTGCTGCTCGGTGAGGCTGGCGGCCAGCTTCTGCACCAGGAGGATGGCCTCGAAGTGGTTGAGGTTCATCTTCCAGTTGCCGGCCATGATCGGCCGGCGGGTCGTCTGCGTCATCAGTTCTCCAGCGCCGCGATGCCGGGAAGGGTCTTGCCCTCAAGGTATTCCAGCGAGGCGCCGCCGCCGGTGGAGATGTGCCCGAAACCGGACTCGTCGAGGCCGAGCTGGCGTACGGCCGCGGCCGAATCGCCGCCGCCGACCACGGAGAAGCCGTCGATCTTGGTGATCGCCTCGGCCACGCCCCGGGTGCCGGCCGCGAACGGCGCCAGCTCGAACACGCCCATCGGCCCGTTCCAGAAGACGGTCCTGGCCGACCCGATCGCCTCGGTGAACAGCGCCACCGACTCCGGGCCGATGTCCAGACCGAGCCGGTCCGCGGGAATCTCGGATGCCGGCACGGTCACCGAGTCGGCGTCCGCCGAGAATGCGGTGGCCGCCACGACGTCGACCGGCAGCACGATCCGGCCGGCCGCCTGCTCGAGAAGCGAGCCGCAGGTCTCGACCATGTCCTCTTCGAGCAGCGACGTGCCGACCTCGTGGCCCTGGGCCTTGAGGAAGGTGAAGCACATGCCGCCGCCGACGAGCAGCGTGTCGACCTTCGGCAGCAGCGCCTGGATGACGGCGAGCTTGTCGGAGACCTTCGAACCGCCGAGCACGACGACGTACGGCCGCGGCGTGTCGTCACCCGTCAGGCGGCGTAGCACCTCCAGCTCGCGTAGCACCAGCCAACCGGCGTAGTGCGGCAGGAGCTTC
>JAVHVY010000103.1:0-4203 GCA_032160305.1 Actinoplanes sp. | reverse complement strand
CGACGTTGCGGATCGAGGGCGTCGACATGCTCAAGCCGGTGCGCCACACCACGGTCGGCGACCGGATCGTCGGCGGGACCTGGGCCTTCGGCGCGGCGATGACCCGCGGCGACGTCACCGTGCACGGCGTGCGGCCCGAATTCCTGGACGTCGCGCTGGACAAGCTGGTGACGGCCGGCGCGGTGGTCGAGCCGGGCGACAACCAGTTCCGCGTACGCATGGACGACCGCCCGACATCCGTCGACATCGTGACCCTGCCCTTCCCGGGCTTCGCCACCGACCTGCTGCCGATGGCGATCGGGCTGGCCGCCGTGAGCGAGGGCTCGTCGCTGATCACCGAGAACATCTTCGACGGCCGGTTCATGTTCGTGAACGAGATGGTCCGGCTCGGGGCGGACATCCGCACCGACGGCCACCACGCCGTGGTCCGGGGACGGTCCCGGCTGTCCGGGGCGCCCGTGCGGGCCACCGACATCCGGGCGGGCGCGGGCCTGATCATCGCCGGCCTGTGCGCCGACGGCGTCACCGAGGTCGGCGAGGTGCACCACGTCGACCGGGGCTACCCGGACTTCGTCGCCGACCTGGCCAAACTGGGCGTCGAGGTCGAACGCGCGTCCGTCGTCGAGCCGACCTACGACTTCTGAGGCGTTCTCACAGCGCCGGGCTGTCGCCGACGAGCCGCCGCGCCTCGTCCACTTTCTCGGCGAAGACCAGGATCAGAAGGCGGCCGTCGGGACGGACCGCGGAGGTGGTCCGGATGCCGGCGTCGACGAGCAGCCGGCGGATCTCCTGGGCCACGTCCGGGTCGGCCGTGACCGCGGCCGGGCAGAGCAGGCCGTAGTCGTCCGGCTCGCCGAAGATGGCCAGGCCGTCGGGGTAGAGGTCGCGCAACGCGTCCTGCTCGTCGGTCTCGTCCCACTGCAGGCCCATCCGCCAGAAGACCGCGCCCAGGCAGCCGACCAGGCCGACGGCGATCACTGGTCCGATCACGTACCAGCCGGCGCCTGGAGGCATGGGCACAGTCTGGCACCGCCCCGCACCACTTTGCTCTGAATTGCCCCGATCGGGATCTTCCGCCTGGACTGCGGAGCCCGTTCAGTCCGGCGGCTAGGGTGGGCAGGAACGTCATCGACGAAGGAGAGGCACACATGGCGGGTCGACTCGCGGTCATCGGCTCCGGTCTGATGGGGTCGGGCATCGCCCAGGTCTCGGCGCAGGCCGGCTGGCAGGTCACGATGCAGGACATCGACGAGGCATCCCTGAGCCGCGGTGTCGCGGCGATCCGGGACTCGCTCACCCGGTTCGCGTCGAAGGGCAAGATCGCGACGGAGGACGTCGAGGCCACCCTCGGCCGGATCACCACCACCGCCGACCTGGACGCGGCCGCCGACGCCGACGTGGTCATCGAGGCGATCTTCGAGAAGATCGAGGCCAAGCACGAGGTCTTCCGCACACTCGACAAGATCTGCAAGCCGGGCGCGGTGCTGGGCACGAACACGTCGGCCCTGCCGATAACCTCGATCGCCGCGGTCACCGGCCGGCCCGAGTCGGTGGTCGGCGTCCACTTCTTCTCTCCGGTGCCGATGATGAAGCTGGTCGAGCTGGTCCGCGGGTACCAGACCTCGGACGAAACGCTCGCCGCGGCACGGAACTTCGCCGAGGAGGTGGGCAAGACCTGCGTCGAGGTGAAGCGGGACGTGGCCGGCTTCGTCTCCAACCGGCTCTTCTCCGCCCTGCTGGTCGAGGCGATCAAGCTGGTCGAGTCGGGCGTCGTCTCGGCGGCGGATCTCGACACGGTGATGAAGCTCGGCTTCGGCCACTCGATGGGCCCGCTGGCCACCGTCGACCTCACCGGTCTGGACGTGATGCTGCACGCGGCGTCGAACATCTACCGGGACACCGCGGAGGAGAAGTTCTTCCCACCGGAGCTGCTGCAGCGCATGGTCACTGCCGGCGACCTGGGCCGCAAGACGGGCAAGGGCTTCTACACGTACTGATGCCCGGGCCGCCCCGGGCTCAGCGGGCCGCCCCGGGCTCAGCGGGTTGACGCGAAGGACAGAGACAGCAGGGCGGCCGCGACCATGCCGCCGATCAAGGTCAGGCCGACCCCGCCGATGTCCAGCCGGGAGTCACGCCGGTGCGCCAGGAACGCCGCCACCGGCACCCCGGCCGACGGCGCCAGCAGGAAGGTCAGCCAGCCGGCCAGCCGGACCATCGCGCTGCCCGTGAACGGCCGCTCCCCGAAGGTCACCAGCCCCGCGGCGACCAGCCCCACCGCGGTGGCCAGCAGGGCGCCGACGACCGGCAGCAGCGGCAGCGTCCGCCGCGGCAGCGGGCGCCGGGGCGCCGGGCGGGCCTTGACCTCGATCCGATCGCCGGCGCGGGCCAGCAGCACCCGGGGCGACTGCCGGGGTACCTCGGGGGCCGGCTTCGCGCCCTCGATCTGAGCCCGGGGCAGCGACTCGATCGCGGCCGGCTCGGGCAGGTCGCCGAGCTGACGGGGGACGCCCCGGGTCTGGCTCAGCCGTTGCCACAGCTGCTCCGCCTCCTTGTCGACGTCGATCACCTGGGAGGCGGCCGCGCCCGCCCAGCGGTCGGCGGCGGCCGCCTCGCCCTCGGCCCGGGCCAACTCCCCGGCGGCCAGCGCGGCGTTGTCCTGGTACTGCTGCTCGGTTGTGGACAGCTCAGCGTCCCGGCGCCGGGCCACGTCGGCCAGCGCGGTCAGCATCATCTGGTAGTCGCGGTCACGTGTGGTCACTATTCACCTCGTACGGGATGATCACTTCTGGTGTGCGGTGCACCGATCGGTCGTAGTACCGGGCGCGGCGGCTCCGGGCCTGCCACGGTGGTCCATCAGCCTGCGGCGCGAGCGGGCCCAGCTCGGCGTCGCTCACGTCCAGAGCGACCCAGGCGCCGATCGGGTCGGTACGCGCCTGCGGCCCGCCGAGATCCTTCCGCAGCGCCGCCACCGTCCGCCACCAGCCGAGTACGTGCATCCGCAGCTCGGGACCCGTGGTCAGCAGGGTGCGCAGCTGGTCGCGGCAGGCGGGGAGGGCGTCGAAGGCGTACCCGAGGACGTAGTGCGGAACGCTGTCCGGTCGCAGCGCGCCGAACATCTCGGCCATCTCGTCCGGGCCGTACCAGTCGGCCTGGGGCAGATCGGCGACCAGCCGGACCACCGCGGACTCGGCGGCCGGGTCCAGACAGGCCACGCTGAAGCGGGCCGGCCCCTGGGCGGCCAGCGACAAGGCGGCCGCGGCGAGCACGTCGCAGGCCTCGTCCACGCGGGTGCCGAGCACGGCCAGGTTGCGCCCGGGCGCGCGGGACAGCCGCAGCCGGGCCGGCTGGGCGGTCACGTCGATGCGTTCGCCGAGCACCGCCTCCGGCGCCGACGTCTGCGCCGCCGGGCCGGCCGTCCGGCAGGCGGCGGGTAGCCAGGGCACCTCGTCACCGTCGAAGAGCCGGGGCGGTGTCGCGCCGGGCGGGCGTTCGCGCCACAGCTTGCGCTGCAGGTCACGCCAGGCGATCCGGTCACCCGCGTCGGGCAGCCGGACCACCTGGTTGGCGCCGGCCCTGCCGGAGTCCGTGTTCAGCACCGCGTGGTGGCGCGGGATCAGCGCCGCGGCCAGGTTGTTGTCGGCCAGCACCCGGCGGGCCTTCGGCAGCGCGATCCGCAGCGCGAAGTGCTCGATCAGGGCGGGCTGCCGGTGCAGCGCATCGAGGCCGGCCACGTCCTGGGTGACCAGCACCAGGTGGATGCCGAGGGTCTGGCCGCGCCGGGCCAGGTCTTCGAGCACGTCCGCCGCCTCCCCGGCCAGCAGGACCGGGAACTCGTCGAGGATCACGACGATCCGCGGCCAGTGCCCGTCCGGGTCCTCGGCGCGCAGCTCGGCCAGCCGGGTCGCCTCGTGCCGCTTCGCCGCCTGGGCGCGCACCTGCAGCTCCCCGGCCAGGCTGCGCAGCACGGCCAGGCCGAACTCGGGGTCGGCGGCCAGATTGACGCCGGCCAGCCGCAGCTGCGGCAGCCAACTGGGCTCACGCGGGCCGGGAGCGCATCGGGCGAACGACCCGCTCGTGGCGAAGTCGAGCAGGTAGAGGGCCAGCTCGGCCGGACCGTAGCGGGCGGCGAGCGAGCCCAGCCAGGCATAGATCAGGTTGGTCTTGCCGGAGCCGGACGGGCCGCCGATCAGCGCGTGCGGCGGG
>JAVHVY010000029.1:0-12151 GCA_032160305.1 Actinoplanes sp. | reverse complement strand
GGCGCCCGCGCCGGGCCGGTCGGTCCGGCATGGCGCCGGGCCTGGATCAGCAACGGCACGATCAGGAGATAAAGCACCAGCTGTACGCCCGCCAGCACCAGGAAGAACGTGACCGCGATCCCCTGTTGCGCCCCGGCCCGGCGATCCGCATCGTGCCTGCCGCCGACGGCCTGGCCCAGATCGGCCGGGCGCCCCGGCGCGGAGCTGGCCGAACGCCCGCTGAACAGCTTCTCCGGCACCGCCCGGTTCAGCGCCGACAGCACGGTCGGGGCCAGGTCGACGAGTTGCAGGTAGCCGTCGCGCCCGGTGCCCGCGGAGGTGAGCCAGCCGCTCTCCCAGCCCGGCCCCTCGGCGATGGCCACGTGCAGCCGGGAGCTGGCGTCGGTGTCGGACACCCCGGCCACCATGATCAGCGAACGCTCCGGGCGGGCCGCCACGATCCGGGCCAGGGTGGCGTCGGCCTGGGCCACCTGGTCCTGCCGGGCCGCGCCGGTGGCGTCGATCGTGCCGAGGTCGACGATGCTGAGCACGCAGGACGAGAGCAGTTTGCGCGGGTCGGCGGGCAGGCTCGCCTGGTACCGGTCGACCCGCCCGAACGGCCGGGCCGCCGCGACCGCCGCCCCAGATCCGACGGCCACCGTGCAGCGCACCGACTCGGCCAGCGCGCCCGGCGTCGCCCCGTACGGAAGATCGTCCTGGTTGTTGCGGACCACGTTGCGTTGCTGCGTGACGTTCGCGCCGATGCCGTCCGGCTGGGTGATCTCCGGCACGACCGCCGGACACGACCCGATGACCCGGTCGGTACGCCAGGCCGCGTAGTTGCCGGCGCCCAGCGTCAGCCACCCGTCCGCCGGGCAGGTCGTGCGGTGCGCGGACTTCACCGACAGCCAGCCGGCCGAGCCCTTGCTCGCCTCCGCCCACAACGCCGGGGTGCGTCGCGGGTCGAGGTCGTCCCAGCGCAGCCCGCCCGCCCCGGCGACGATGACGTAGTCCGCCGAGACCTGCGTGGCGCCGGTGGCCGGGCGCACCGCCAGGCCGGCGAGGCTGGCGGCGGCGGCCACCAGCACCAGAAGGTAGGGCACCCAGCCGGCGGCACGGCGCCCGCGGGGAGTGTTCGGGCGGCGGACCCGCCGCAGCTGGTCCAGCAGCCGGCTTCTCACCCGCGGCCGGCCCGGGAGTCGGCGGTGACAGTGGTGTAGGCGGCCCGCACGTCGGCCACCGTGTCGTCCTCGTCGGGCCAGCGCGCGGCCTGCCGCGGTCCGCGGGCCGCATAGTCGCCGCGCAGCTGCGGATCGGCGAGCAGCGTGCGCACCGCCGCCTCCAGCGCATCGACGTCATCCGGCGGCACCAGCACGGCAGCGTCGCCGACCAGGCCGGGCAGCCCGCCGACCGCCGTGGCGACCAGCGGCACCCCGGCGTGCAGCGCCTCCTGGGCGAACAACTGCCGGGCCTCCCAGTCGCTGCTGACCACGGCCAGGTCGGCCCCGACCAGCAGGTCGCTGACGTCGGCGCGGTAGCCGAGCAGGAAGACCCGGGCCCTGGTCTCGGAGACGCGCTGGGCCAGCGCCATGTAGCTGGGGCCGGAACCGGCCACCACCACAACGGGCGCCGGGGTCAGCTTCCGCCACCGGGCGGCGGCATCGATCAGCACGTCGTAGCGCTTCTGCGGGTGCAACCGGCCGACCGACACGATCAACGGCACGCCGGGCGCGAGCCGGAACTCGGCGCGCACCTGGGCCCGGGTCCGTTTCGGGGGCGCCGGGGTCGGTGCGGCCACCGCGCCGAGCCGGACCTGCTGGGCGCCCAGCGACCGGGCCCGCTCGACCAGATCCTCGGAGGCGCCCAGGGTCAGCGCGGCGCCGCGGGCCACGATCCGCTCGACGACCGCGGAGGCGTGCCCGCGCAGACCCTTGGCCAGGACGGCGTTGTGCCAGGTCACCACGATCGGGGCGGCCGGGCGGGCGAGCACGGCGACGAAACCGGCGCGCAGCCCGTGCGCGTGCACGACGTCGATCTCGCGGCTGCCGAACGCCCTGCGCAGCGCCCGGATCACGCCCGAATCCTGCGGTCCGGGGCTGGCCGGGATCTCGACCGGGACGAAATCGGCGCCGGCGGCGGTGAAGCCGAACAGCGCGTCGGTGGCGGCGGGCCCGCAGACCAGCACCGGGCAGCCCGCAGCGACCAGGCCCCGGACGACCGACCCGACGTGCCGGCCGACGCCGCCCGTACTGGAGGCGAGCACCAGGGCCACCGAACCACGCCAGTCGGCGGACCTGGTCGCATTCACGTCCTCTCCTCTCCGCGCCGGCGTCGCAGCCGGCGCAGCACGGTGTCGGTCAGCGGAAGCAGGTCGGGGCGGTCCAGCAGGTACGCCACCGCCAGATACGCGAGCGCGACCACGACCCCGCCCAGCATGCCCTGCACGAGGCTGCCCGCGCCGCTCGGGGTCGGGCCGAAGGCGTGCCCGATCGCCACGACGACGCCCCAGCCGGCCAGGGCGGCGACGCCAGCGGCCACGATACCGACCGCGGTCGCACGGCCGAGACCGTGCAGCGCGGCCGGGCCCGCGTACCGCCGGACGGCCAGCACGAGCAGCACGCCGGTGACGGTCATGCCGAGGGCGCCGGCCAGGCCCAGCGCGAGGATCTGGCTGGGCAGCCGCAGGCCGAACGCGGTCACGGCGGCGACGCCCCAGCCGATCGCGGTCGAGGCGGCGGCGGCCACCGTCGCCCCGCGGGCGTAGAGCGCCCGGGACAACAGGGCGAACAAGGCGTATCCGAAGAGTCCGGCGGCGAAACCGACGATGCCGGGCGCGGCCGGAGCGGCACCCACCAGGTAGGCGATCGGGGCGGCCAGCCCGCCCAGCGCGGCCGCGCCCAGCCCGGCGAGCAGCACCACCGAGCGGGCGGTGCCGGCCAGCGCCGTGGCGTAGGCCGCCTCGTCGTGGCTGCTCACCGCCGCCGACAGCGTCGGGTAGACCGCGGTGGCCAGCGGGACGGCCAGCACCGCCCACGGCAGCAGGAACGTGGTCTGCGCGGTGACGTAGAGGGCGAAGCCGTTGTCGGCGGTGAGCAGGATGACGACCAGGGTCATGATCTGCTGCGACCCGACGGTGACGGCGCCCGCCCAGCCCAGCCGGACCGCCTGGCGGCCCTCGTCATCGGGAAAGCTCAGCCGCGGCCGCAACCGCAGGCCGAGCCGGCGCACCGGGACGACCAGGCAGAGGGCGAGCACCACCACCCCGACGGTCGTCCCGATCGACAGGGTCAGGCGCCCCGTCGTGGTCAGGCCCGCGAAGTCGCTGCGGGCGCCGTCGATCACCGCATAACTCAGGTACGCCACCAGCACGGTCACGCTGGACAGCAGTGGGGCGATCACCGGCCAGGCGAACCGGTGATGCGCCTGCAGCACCCCGGTGAGCACGATGCCGATCCCGTACAGCGGGAGTTGCGGGGCGAAGACGCGCAGCATCCCGGCGGCGACGGCCTGGTGATCCGGCGGCACGTGCGGCAGCAGACCGGCGATCGGACCGGCGAACACAGCGAGCAGGATCGCGATCGGCACCAGTAGGGTCAGCATCCAGGTCAGCAGTGCCGAGGTGGTGGCGTTCACCCGGTCGCGGTCGCCGGCCGCCACCGGCCCGGCCAGCAACGGCACGACCAGGCTGGCCAGCGCACCCCCGGCGACCAGCTCGAAGACGATGTTCGGGATCGTGTTGGCGGCGTTGTAGATGTCGGCGAGCCGGTCGTGGCCGACGGTGTGCAGGAAGACGACGGTGCGACCGAAACCGGCGAGGCGGGCCACCACCGTCAGGACGGTGATCAGCACCGCCGCTCCGGCGATCCGTGCGGCAGGTGCCGGCGTCACGCTGGCGGCGCCGCACGGCCCAGTTCGTCGAGCGTACGCAGCCACGGCCGGTCCTGGATGACCTTGGTGAAGCTGACCCGCTCGCTGGCCGCGGTCAGAGCGGCCAGGACGGTCAGCGCGAGCGCCCGCCCGGCCGTCCCGGTCGTCGCCGCCAGGGCGACACCGAGCAGAGCGCCGAGCGCGTTGGCCCCCGCGTCGCCGAGCATGATCTCCTCGCCCAGGTCGGCCGGCGCCAGCGCCGCGCCCGCGCCCAGCGTCGCGGCGGCCACTCCCCCGGCCCGGCCCAGGGCGAGCGGGGCGGCGATCAGCGCGCCCGTTTTCAGCGCCCGTCCCGGCCGCAGGTCCAACAGGTTGAGCAGGTTGGCCGTACCGGCGATCACGCCCGCGCCGAGCAGCACATCCGCACCGGCCCGGACGGCACCGCCCCGCCGGCGGGACGTGACGCCCGGGTCGGCGGAGAGCAGCGCGGCGGCGGCCAGCCCGGCGACGCCGACCCCGCCGATCTTGATCAGGCCGCTGGTGACCCGTCCCTCGCGCAGCGCCGCCAGGTGACCCCGGAAGCCCTTCGCGGCCTTCTGCTCCGGCCGGTTGCCGGCGATGTCGTCGTAGAAGCCGACCGCCCCGGACGCCGCTCCGGCGGCGAGGGCGGCAGCGGCGACCGCTATCGACGGCGCCCCGGCGATCGCGCCCAGCGTGGCCCCGGCGGCCAGCGCCGGACCACCCGCCAGGGTGACCGTACGGCCGTGGAAGTTGGTGCGTTCCAGTTCGCCGGCGCGCGGGTCGCGGCGGATCCAGGCGAGCGCGGCCCGGGCGGCGAGCGCGCCGACCGTCGCGGAACGGATGAACCGAGTGGCCATGACGAATCTCCTGACTCAGCCGGACCGGGCGGGTCCCGAGTCTAGGCGGGGATCCTCGGCACCATGGAGCTAGCACCCTGCTGCAGGCCGTACTGGCCGACCTTGCCGTCGACGACCCGCTCGACCAGGGTCAGCGCGGTGGCCAGCTGACCCTGCACGGTGGTCGCGTTGTCCACCGTGGAGATGGTCTTGACTAGGGTCGGGTCACCGCGCACCTGGGAGACCAGGTTGCCGTCGCCGATACCGTTGCCGGCCACGACGAGCGGCTTCGCCTTGGCGAACTGGGTAGCGAAGGTGACCGCGGCCTGGGTCTTCTTCGTCGCGTCCTTGTCCACCGGCGGCAGCCCGGAGACGATCACGGTCGCGTCGGCGCCGCCCACCGCGCCCTGGTCGACGGCGATGTCCCCGGCCTTGGTGTAGGCGGTCAGGACCGCGGTCAGGTCGGCGGCGCTGACCTCCGGCGTCTTCTGCTGCAACGCCAGGGCCAGCAGCGCACTGGCGGTCTCCGCCCCGTCGGAGTTCAGCGGCAGCCCGCTGGCCGGCACGGTCGGCTGGGACGCCTGGTTGGCCAGGTCGAGCAGCTCGACGTCGTTGGTCGGGTCGAAGAACTTGTCCTGCACCGTGACCGTCGCGGTGACCTTGGCCCCGGCGACGGCCAGCATCGACTTGACACCGTCCAGGTAGTCCTGCCCGCCCGGCAGCGCCACCAGCAGCACCCGGCGGCCGGTCAGCTTGCGGGCGACCAGCGGCCCGGACACCTCGGTCGCGAAGTCCTGCGCGCGGTTCAGCTCGTCGCGATACTGGTTCGCCTGGTCGCGGTAGTTGCTGTTGTCCTTACTCAGCGCGGTGACCTGGTCCTTGAGACTGTCGGCCACCGGTCCGTTGAGCGCCGCCGTGCCCACGACCAGGCCGATGGCCAGCGCGAGGAACACCGCGGTGAGGGACACGACATGGTACCGAAAGTTGATCACGCGAAAGCCTCTTGGTCAGTCGTCAGAAGAGGTGGCCGAGGTGGAAGACGAGATTGTCCCACCACTCGGAAACCACGGCGAGATACGCCTTCCCCACTGTCGACACCGCCACCGCCGAGGCCATCGCGGCGATAGCGGACAGTACGAGCAGCAGCAGCGACGACCCGGAGATGTTCTGCCGGTAGAGCCGGGAAACGCCCTTCGCGTCGACCAGCTTGCCGCCGACCTTGAGCCGGGTGAGGAAGGTCGACGCCATCCCGCCGCGGCCCTTGTCGAGGAACTCGACCAGGTTGGCGTGGGTGCCGACGGCGACGATCAGGGTCGCGCCCTTGTCGTCGGCGAGCAGCATGGCCAGATCCTCGCTGGTCGCCGCGGCCGGGAAGGTGATCGCGGCGACGTCGAGCTGGCGGACCCGCTCCAGGCCCGGCGCCCGCCCGTCGGGGTAGGCGTGCACGACCACTTCGGCGCCGCAGCGCAGCACGTCGTCGGTGACCGAGTCCATGTCACCGATGATCATGTCCGGGGTGTAGCCCGACTCGACCAGCGCGTCCGCACCGCCGTCCACGCCGATCAGCACCGGCTTGAACTCACGGATGTACGGCCGCAGCACGTCCAGGTCGGCCTTGTAGTCGTAGCCGCGGACCACGATCAGCACGTGCCGGCCGGTGATGCTGGTCTGCACGTCGGGCACGCCGACGCCGTCCAGCAGCAACTCCCGCTCCTGCTTCAGGTAATCCATCGTGTTCGCCGCGAACGCCTCGAGCTGCACCGACAGGCCCTCGCGGGCATCGGCCATCGCGACGGCGACAGTGTCGGCGTCCTGGCGCACCCCGGTGGCCACCGGCTCACCGTGGAGCAGGACGGTGTCGCCCTCAATGCTGATCTCGGCGCCCTCGCTCAGGTGATCGAAGATGTCCTCGCCGAGGTCGTCGATCAGCACGATGCCGGCCGCGATGAGCACCTCGGGACCGAGGTTGGGATAGCGCCCGGAGATCGAAGGTTTCGCGTTCAGGACCGCCGCGACGCCGACGGCCATCAGCGAGTCGGCGGCGACCCGGTCGATGTCGACGTGGTCGACGACCGCGATGTCACCCGGGCGCAGCCGGCCGACCAGACGCTTGGTCCGGCGGTCGAGGCGGGCGATGCCGGACAGGGACCCCGGCTCGACACTCCGGGTTCGGCGCAAGGTGGGAAGTCGCATCACGGCCATCCTGACACGCCGGATCACCCTGGCCGCACGCGCCATGCGCCCGGTCATCCCTAAAGGGGATAAATCAGACGTGCTTGTCCTTTCCGGCGACGGCAAGCAGCTCCTCCGCGTGTGCGATACCCAGGTCCGAATCGGGTAGACCGGCCAGCATCCGCGCCAGCTCCCGGGCCCGCTCAGTCTCCTCCACGATCCGCACGCCACTGGTGGTGATCGCGCCACTGGTGTCCTTGGCGACCACGAGATGCCGATCCGCGAACGCGGCCACCTGCGGCAGGTGCGTCACCACGAGAACCTGATGCGTCCGGGCGAGCCGGGCCAGCCGGCGGCCGATCTCCACCGCCGCCTGACCGCCCACGCCCGCGTCGACCTCGTCGAAGACCAGCGTCGGCGGGCCGCCCGCTCCGGCGAAGACCACCTCGATGGCCAGCATCACCCGCGACAGCTCACCACCGGACGCGCCCTTCTGCAGGGGCAGCGACGGGGCACCCGGGTGGGCCAGCAGCCGCAACTCCACCTCGTCGGCGCCGTCCGGACCCACGGCCCGCTCGGCGCCCTCGATCGTCACCGTCGGCTCGTCGCGACCCGCCGAACGCGGCAACACCGCCACCTCGACCCGCGAATGCGGCATCGCCAGCCCGGCCAGCTCGACGCTGACCTGCTCGGCGAACCGCCCCGCCGCGTCGAGCCGGGCCGCGGTCAGCCGCACCGCCAACTCCCCGACCGTGCCGGCCAGCCGGAGCCGTTCCCGGTCCAGCTCCTCAAGCAGGTCGTCGGACGTGTCCAGCGCCGCCAGCCGCGTGCGCGCATTCTCCGCCCAGGCGATCACACCCTCGACGTCGTCCGCATACTTACGGGTCAGGGCGCGCAGCCCCGCCCGCCGCTCGTAGATCACCTCGAGCCGGGCCGGGTCGGCGTCGAGCAGGCCCAGATAGGCCGACAGCTCGGCCGAGACGTCACCGATCAGGGTGGCCGCCTCCTCGATCCGGGCGGCCAGCTCGCCCAGCTTGGGATCCACCGAGGACTGCGCCTCCAGCGTGCGGCGGGCCGAGCCGATCAGCTCGGTCGCGTCCGGCGTGTCGTCGCCGGACTCGCTGCCACCGGCCAGGGCCTGCGCGGCCAGGACAGCCGCCGTGCGCAGCCCCTCGGCGTGCTCCAGGCGCTGCACCTCGGCGCGCAACTCCTCGTCCTCGCCCGACTGCGGGTCCACCCGGCTGATCTCGTCGAGCCCGAGTCTCAGCAGGTCCGCCTCCTGGGTGCGTGCCCGGGCGTTGCGGCGCCGGTCGGCCAGGTCCTCCACGACCGTGCGCCAGCGGGCATAGGCCTCGCGGTGGCTGTCGAGCAGCTTCTCGTGGGCGGCGCCGGCAAAGCGGTCCAGCTGGGTGCGCTGCTCGGCCGGGCGCAGCAGGCGCAACTGGTCGGACTGGCCATGCACCGCGACGACCTGCTCGCCGACCTCGGTCAGCATCGACACCGGCATGCTGCGCCCGCCGACATGCGCCCGGGACCGGCCCTCGATCGTCACCGTCCGGCTGAGCAGCACCGACCCGTCGTCGTCCACCTCGGCGCCCGCGTCGGTGATCCGGGCGTTGACACTGTCGGCCAGCGGGCCCGCCAGGCGCAGCCGGCCCTCGACCACCGCGCGACCCGGATCGGCGCGCACCCGACCGGCATCGGCCCGGCCCCCGAAGAGCAGGCCGAGGCCGGTCACCACCATCGTCTTGCCGGCACCGGTCTCGCCGGTGATCACATTCATCCCGTGGGTCAGGCGCAGCGTCGTGTCATCGATGACGCCCAGCCCGGTGATACGCAGTTCCTCCAGCACAGGGCGAACAGTATCGGTGCCCTGTGACATTTGCCCACCGGTGCCTGTGGATCAGCGTCGATTTCCCCGCCAGCCGTCGACCGGGAGAGCGAACTTCGCCACCAGCGTGTCGGTGAACGGCCGCGGATTGAGGTGCACGAGCCGTACCGGCAGCTCACCGCGCTCGACGGTGACCCGCGCGCCCGGCGGCAGATCCCAGGTGCGCCGCCCGTCACAGCAGAGCACCGCGAACGACGTGTACGGATCCACCGTGATGGCGAAGGTCGAGGTCGGCGCGGTCACCAGCGGCTTACTGAACAGCGCGTGCGCACTGATCGGCACGAGCAGCAGCGCCTCCACCTCGGGCCAGACCACCGGCCCGCCGGCCGAGAACGCATACGCCGTCGACCCGGTCGGGGTGGCGCACACCACCCCGTCGCAGCCGTAGCGCGACAGCGGCCGCCCGTCCACGTCGACGAGCAGCTCCAGCATGTGCGCCCGCTGGCCCTTCTCGACGCTCACCTCGTTCAGCGCCCACGACTGCGCGATCAGCCGCCCGTCGTACTCGGCGCGCACGTCCAGCGTCAACCGCTCGTCCACCGTGTACGTGCCGGCCACGATCTCGGCCACGACCCGGTCGATGTCGCCCGTCTCGGCCTCGGCCAGGAAGCCGACCTTGCCCAGGTTGATGCCGAGCAGCGGCGCCTCGGCGGGCCGGGCCAGCTCGGCCGCACGCAGGATCGTGCCGTCCCCGCCGAGCGCGAAGACGATCTCCACGCCCTCGGCGGCGAGCGGCCCTTCGACCACGGTCACCCCGGGCGGCAACTCGAGATCGGCCACCTCCTCGGCCATCACCCGCACCTCGAAACCGGCGGCGACGAGATCCTGCGCGACGGTCTTCGCATGCTCGGTGCTCTGCCGCCGGCCGGTGTGCGTGACCAGCAATGCGGATCGCGTCATGCGACGCCCTCCCGGCCCGTCGGAAGCCGGCCTACGCCGGAGGGTCCGGCCGCGACCACCGCGCGCACCCGGTCCGGGTCAGCGGGCGGGGCGCCACGCCGGAACCAGATGAAGAACTCCACGTTGCCGCTCGGCCCCGGCAGCGGGCTGGCGGTCACGGCGGCGACACCGAGCCCCCGTTCGGCGCCGGCCGCGGCCACGTCGAGCACCGCCTGCGCGCGCAGCTCAGGATCGCGCACCACGCCGCCCGCGCCGACCCGCTCCCGGCCCACCTCGAACTGTGGTTTCACCATCAGCGCGAGATCGCCGCCGGGCGCGGTGCACGCGGCGAGCGCCGGCAGCACGAGCCGAAGGGAGATGAACGACAGGTCGGCGACGGTCAGATCGACCGTCCCGCCGATCGCCTCCGGGGTCAGCGTGCGCACGTTGGTGCGTTCCAGCACGACCACCTTGTCGTTGGTCCGGATCGGCCAGGCCAGCTGCCCGTAGCCGACGTCCACCGCGACGACCTGCGCCGCACCGGCCCGCAGCAGCACGTCGGTGAAGCCACCGGTCGACGCGCCGGCGTCCAGGCACCGCAATCCGTCGACCGGCAACCCGAACGCCGCCAGCGCACCCGCCAGCTTGTGCCCGCCCCGCGACACGTACTCGGTCGCCGGATCGGCCCCGGTCACCAGCACCGGATCGGCCGGGTCGATCATCGCGGCGACCTTGCGCGCGACGGTGCCATGCACCTGCACCCGGCCGTCCGCGACGAGCGCGGCGGCCTGCTCCCGCGACCGGGCCAGCTTGCGTCGGACGAGCTCAGCATCGAGACGGGCACGGCGAGCCACGATCAAAACCTCTTTTTTGTACGAGCACAGCGTCACCGACCGGCATTCAGTCAGCCGTCGATACTCGCAAGTGTCTCCCGGAGCACCTGATGAGCCGCCTCGTACTCGGCGATCTGATCGGCCGGCGCCAACTGAACCGCATTGGCCAGCGACCGCAGCACCGCATCGACGGCCGGGTGCCCCGTGCTCGGTGCACCGTCGGCGACCGCCGGGACCAGCGCCGGGTCGTCCCCACCCGCATCCCAAGCCGCCACCCCCGACCCAGCCACCCCCGACCCAGCCACCCTAGACCCGGCCGCCGTCCCGGGGTGACCGGTCGGCTCTGGCTCGGGGAACGATCGAGATCCCCCCGGAGGTGGCCCCGGCCGGAATCCGCCGGCGGGCGTCCCCGGGCGCGGCCCAGGCGTCGGATACGTCACGGCCGAGCCTCCGATGTGGTTCCCGTGCTGGATGCCGACTTCTTGACCGACCCCGTCTTGACCGACCCCGTCTTGACCGACCCCGTCTTGACCGGCCCCGTCTTGACCGGCCCCGTCTTGACCGGCCCTGCCTTGGTCAGCCCCGCCGGCCCTGCCTTGGCCAGCCCCGCCGGCCCTGCCTTGGCCAGCCCCGCCGGCCCTGCCTTGGCGGGCGCAGTCTTGGCCGCCGCAGTCTTGGCCTGCTCTGCCTTGGCCTGCTCTGCCTTGGCCGGGCCGGTCTTGGCCGCCGCAGTCATGGCCGGCTCTGCCTTGGCCTGCTCTGCCTTGGCCGGGCCGGTCTTGGCCGCCGCAGTCTTAGCCGGCCCCGTCTTGGCCGCCGCAGTCTTAGCCGGGCCCGTCTTGGCCGCCGCAGTCTTAGCCGGCTCTGTCTTGGCGGGCGCAGTTTTCGCGGCCCCGGTCGTCGTGGACCCGGTCGTCGTAGTCTCGGTGGTGGGCGGGGCTTTCTTGGCGGCCGCCTTTTTCGCAGCGGCCTTCTTCGCCGGACGCGCCGCCGGGGTGGCCTTGACCGGACCGGACGTCGGCGCGGCCCTGGCAGGCACCGGGGCGGCTTTCTTCGCCGTCTTGCGCGGCCGAACCGGCGGGGTCGTCGCAGCCACGGGCATCGCGTTCGGGGCGGCCTTCTGCACGGCCTTCCTGGCGATGTTCTTCTTCGCCACCGTCTGGCCCGGCGGCGGCGTGGCGGACCCGCCCACCGCGCTGCCGGCGCCGTCGATCAGGGAACCTGCTGCGCCCGTACGCGAAGCTTCTGCCGCTGTTGCCCTGGCCCGCGCCGCGCGCAACTGGCGCTCCAGGTCTCGCACCCGGGCGGTCAGGTCGGTGACCTCGTCGGAGGTCGCCAGGCCGACCACGCCAAGGGCCTTGTCCACCTCGTAGCGCACGATGTTGGTCAGGGCCTCGCGGTTGGCCATCCCGGTCGAGAGTAGATCCTCGACGAGGCCCTGCAGCTGGGCGGCGGTCGCCCCGCCACGGCTGGCCAGCTCGCCGGCCACCTTCTGGGCCTTCTTGCGCGGCGTTTCGGTGAGGCCGAGGGCCATCTCCAGATACGCCCGCCATGCGTCCTGCATGTCCGCCCCTTTCCGCCGAGTGGCTCGCGTCTGCTGGTGGCAACGCTACCGGGCGTCTCCGACAACCCCGTGCTGTACCGTGCGCTGAGCCGTGGTGTCGCGTCGAAAG
>JAVHVY010000470.1:0-5073 GCA_032160305.1 Actinoplanes sp. | reverse complement strand
GAGATCGATGATCTAGACAATCGAGATCATCCAGGTCAGGACGGCACTTTCCTTACTCCCCGGGGGTATCCCGGCCTACCCGGCACAAAGTCCGTGAATTCCCGAGGCCAGCGAGCTGATCGGCCGGGCGGCCCGTACGTCGGATCAGGCGAAGCTGAAACGGGCGCATGGGCAGGCCCGGTATGCCGGGGTGCTGTCCAAGGCGGTGGAGGTGCTGTTCGAGGCGGAGTCGTGGGGCGACACGGTGCCTCTGGCTGTGGTGTGGGACGCGATCGACGCCGCGGTGGGTGGCCGGGCGAAGCTGCGCACGGCGATGGAGAGCGTGCGGGAGTTCACGCCGCCCAAGGACGCCGGCCCGGATGGCGAGTGGCGGGCGCAGGTCGTGGAGCGGTTCAGGACGGTGAGCGGCTTCGTTCGGATGCTGTGCAGGGTGATCGAGTTCGGGGCGACCGCCGACGCGGTGCGGGTGGTCAAGGCGATGCAGGCACTCGGGCCGCTGCTGAGCGCCGACGCGACGGTGAAGGTCCCCAAGGGGTACCTCGATGCCCGCAAGGTTGATGTGGGGCTGGTGCCGAAGGGCTGGTGGGACCAGTTGGTGTTCCCGAAAGACCGCCCGGTGGGGTGCGTGGACCGCAACGCCTACGTGTTCTGCGTCCTGGAGCTGTTCCACGAGGGACTCAAGCACCGCGACATCTTCGCCAAGGTGTCTGACCGGTGGTCGGACCCGCGCGCCCGGCTCCTGTCCGACGACGCGTGGGATGCGGTGAAGGGCCCGGCGCTGAGTTCGTTGCTGCTGCCCGAGGACCCCGCCGCGCTGCTGGAGGGCCATGCGGCCGATCTGGACGAGGCGTGGCGGACGGTCGCTGCGGGCATCGGCGCCAACCCCAGCGTCAGCGTGGACTCCGATGGGCGGCTGCACCTGGGCAAGGACGACGCGCTGGAGGACCGGGCGAGCCTCAAAGACCTCAAACGGCGACTGGAAGGCATGATGCCGCGGGTGGACCTGCCGGAGCAGATCCTGGAGGTGATGAGCTGGCACCCGGGATTCCCGGCGGCGTTCACCTCGGTCACCGGCGGCAACACACGCCTGACGGACCTGCACGTCTCGGTCGCGGCGCTGCTCACGGCGCACTCACTCAACATCGGGCTGTCCCCGGTGATCGACGACGTTCCCGCGCTGACCCGTGACCGCCTCGCCCACGTCGATCAGCACTATCTACGGCCGGACAACTACGCCGCCGCGAACGCGGTCCTCATCACCGCCCAGGCCGAGATCGCCCTGGCTCGGGCGTGGGGCGGCGGGATGGTCGCCGCCGTGGACGGGGTCCGGTTCGTCGTCCCCGTGCGCAGCATCGACGCCCGCCCCAACCCGAAGTACTTCGCCCGCAAGAAGGGCGTCACCTGGCTCAACATGATCTCCGACCAACGCGTCGGGCTGGCCGGCAGGGTCGTGTCGGGCACGCCGAAGGACACGCTGCATTTCGTGGACCTGGTGTTCAACCCGGACAACGACCGCCGGCCCGAGGTGCTGATCACCGACCAGGGCTCATACTCGGACGTTGTCTTCGGCATCGTCACCCTGCTCGGGTTCGACTACCGGCCGGTCCTGGCCGACCTGCCCGACGCGAAACTGTGGCGGATCAACCGCGGCGCCGACTACGCCGCGCTGAACAGGGCCGCCCGGGGGCAGATCGACATCGAGAAGATCGCCCGGCATTGGCCCGACATCCTTCGGGTCATCTGCTCGATCTACACCCGGACGATTTCGGCCAACGACGTGATCCGGCTGCTACAGCGCGGCGGGCGGCCCACCATGCTCGGCGAGGCGATCGCCATGTACGGGCGGATCTTCAAAACTCTCCATGTGCTGACCTTTGTCGACGACCCGGCGTACCGGCGCGAGATGAAGGCGATGCGCAACCTCAACGAGGGCCGCCACGACCTGGCACGGCACATCTTCCACGGCCGCAAGGGCGAACTGCACCAGGCATACCGCGCCGGGCAGGAAGATCAACTCGGCGCGCTCGGGCTCGTCCTGAACTGCGCAACCGCATGGAATACCGTCTATTTAGATCGGGCCCTGACGGTGTTACGTGAGCAGGGCTACCCGGTGCTCGATGAGGACGTGGCCCGACTCTCGGCGTACATCCGCAAGCACATAAACGTCGTCGGGCACTACTCGTTCCGTCTGCCCGACCTCGGCGGAGCCTGGCGCGAACTGCGCGACCCCGACCACACCGACCCCGACGAGCAGGACTGAAGACCGCGGCTTGGCCCCCGGTCTTGGACTGGCAGAAATTATCGCTAACGATGATCTTGCGCAGCTCGATCGTGTCCTGGGGTTGGCCTGGTGCTCGTCGCCCGGTTCGTGGCCGCCCTGCCCCACGGGGCCGCGCGGTTCATCTGCGCAGCTGGACTCGCGACGTCGCGGGTCATGCGGTACGCGCGCTGTGGGCAGGGACCCGCGGGCAGCAGTGGCGGACCGGCCGGTGGCCGGGCTGCCGGGGCGACTTAACGGCTTGTGGTTGCGGGGCCCGGTTCGGGCAGGATCAGGCCGTACTTGGCCGCCCATGCTCGCACCGTCGCCTTGGTGGGCCGGGTCTGGATCGCTTCGGCTAGCGCTACGAAGTCGAACGCGTGTGGGTCGAGTCGGGTCACCTTCGGTACCCCGTCGAGTAGCACGTCCAGCGCGGCCGCGGCCCGCTCGTGTGGCGCCTGGTCGTCGCGGTCGAGCAGGTCGGACACTCGCCGGGCGACGGCCAGCCCTTCCTCAAGGGCCGGCGAGTATGCGTGTGCGGCGACCATGTCGGGTCGCTGGGTGCGCCACCAGTCGCAGCAGAGGACGCAGATGTGGTGGGTACGCAGGACGAGCAGGTGCCGGGTTCTCAGGACGGGTTCGCCGGTCCGGCGCTTCCCTGTCTTGGTGGTGCGAGTTTCGGGGAGTCGGTAGCTGATCACGCCGAGCGGTGTCGTGCCGCAGGCCGTCATCGGCTCGGCCCGCGTGCGGGCTTCGTCCTGGGCGGTGCGGTGGATGTCGCACTGGCATGGGTGGTAGATGTCGCACCGGCATTGGCAGATCGGCGCCGTGGCGCGTGGCATGCTGATTCCCCGCTGTCCCCGATGTCGCGGCGCGACGGGTGCGCCGCCGGCCCTTTCGGTATTGATCGTCTCGCGAGGCAGCGTCGTTGTGGATCGTCCGGTCGGCGTGCCTCGACGGCCGGCGATACGAGTGGACACCGACGCGGCAAGCCGCCGACGCGGGCCGGTGTCGGCCCCTCGCTCGGAAGTTCCGCCTTCGCGCGTGGAGTTGGAACTTGGGCCGATTCTCGTGGTTGAGTGGGAGCACGCGACGAGGTCAGCGCCGCCTTCCGTCCGGCGGAAGTTCCGCCTCCAGCCGGACCCGGAACTTTTCTGTCGTACCCACCGGCGACGATGTTCCGGTGACCGACACCGCCAGCCCGGACGCTGGCGTCCCCGTGCGACGCCAGCGCACCCCGGCCAAGCGTAAGGCCCGCGAGCTGGCCAAACACCTGCGCGGCGAACGCCCGGACTACACCTACCTCAAGGAGGTGTTCCGGCATCTACGCGACGAACTCGACATCGGGGTGACCACCACGGCGAAGAAGCTGCCGTTCGTCCCGACCGAGGAGCAGTTGCGGGCCTTCTACGCGCAGGTGTGGCGAGGCGGCCGGTCCGGCGACATCATCCTCATCCGCACCTTCATGTTCACCGGTGTGCGCGTCGCGGAGCTGGTGGCGATCCGCGTCGACGACGTCGACCTGGACGGCTGCCGGATCCGGATCACCGACGGCAAGGGCGGCAAGGACCGCTACGTGCCGTTCCCGGCCGCCTTCGCGATGGTGCTGAAGGTCCACATCGACGGTCAGCGCGCCAAGGGCGCCAGCCACCTGTTCGAGTCGTCGTGGAAGAAGCCCTACTCCGATCGGGGGGTACGCAAGATCCTCGCCCGGTACACCGCCGCCGCCGGGATCACCGACTCGATCAGCCCGCACAAGCTGCGGCACTTCCTGTTCACCTGGCTCAAGACCCAAGGCGTCGACGACGCGCACATCCAGCCCTACTCCAGGCACGCCACCCGCCAGTCCCTGGAGATCTACTCGAAGATGTCCCTGGCCACCGCCCAAGCCAGCTACGACACCGTGATCGACCGGTTCCCCGTATAGGAGGCCACCCGCCATGACCGCCTGGACCGAGCAATGGCACCACGACATCGTCGACGTCGCCCGCCTACCGTTGCCCGAGGAACTCGAGCACCCGACCTGCATGACCGGCCACCTGCTCCCCGGCATCCGCCGACGCGTTCGCCAGCTCACGCCCCGGCCCACGGCGCGCGACTGCTGCGACTACCACCGCCAGGACTGGGCGTTGGCCTCCGAGACCGCCATCCGACTCCTCGCACGAGCCAAAGCCGAAGGCATCGACGGCGAACCCGCCGGCGAACGCGTCATGGAACTGGCCAAGGCCGAAGGCATCAGCAAGACCGACTCCGACGCCGTGCGCTGCCTCGTCGACACCTGCGACCCGCTGATGCTCGACGACGACGGCGACATCTACGCCGGCCGGCACCGCATCCAAGCCATGATCGACCAAGGGGTACGCCGCACGGTACTGCTGCGCCTGGTGCTGCTCGATCCCACCACCGGCCTGCCAGCCTGACCACGACGTGCCGGTGA
This sequence comes from Actinoplanes sp., assembly GCA_032160305.1. GTDB lineage: Bacteria > Actinomycetota > Actinomycetes > Mycobacteriales > Micromonosporaceae > Actinoplanes. The sequence goes on along the minus strand of JAVHVY010000470.1, from coordinate 379 downwards.
CAACCAGCCACGAACACCGTCGAGGCACGGGCCACCAGCCGGCCTGAACAAGATCACCGCTAGCGTGACTCTTCCGAACGTTCGTAAGTCGCGGGCCCTCTACCGGTCATCGTTGCTGCTCATCGCTGCTCTGATCTGGATCCGATGACGCGCCTTAGTCCGTTTCGTGGAGGCACCGGGTCAAGACGATCATCTGGACGGTGGTGTTCGTGCTGCGGGACAGGGCGACCGTGTGGCCGTCCAGAAGGTCGATCTTGAGGTCGGCGGGTCCGGCCCACGGGCCCTTGACCCACGGGTCGTCGCCGGTTCTCGGGTCGAGACCGGCCGCTTTCCAGTGATCGGTCAGGAGGGCGTAGGTGGTCTTCTCCTCGGCGGCGGC
>JAVHVY010000448.1:0-10196 GCA_032160305.1 Actinoplanes sp. | reverse complement strand
CCCAGCCCCAGGTGCGGCCCTGCTCGGCCACGGTCAGCAGCGGCACCAGGCCGACGATCAGCGCGAGCGCGCCGGGCCAGTCGATGCGGTGGTCGGTGCGGGTGTGCGGCAGGTGCAGCACCCGGGCCACGACGGCCATCGCGGCGATGCCGATCGGCACGTTCAGGTAGAAGATCCAGCGCCAGCCGGTGATCCCGATGATCGAGTCCTGGCCGGCGAAGAAGCCGCCGAGCAGCGGGCCGATGACGCTCGCGGTGCCGAAGACGGCCAGGAAGAAGCCCTGGTACTTGGCCCGCTCGCGGGGCGGCACGATGTCGCCGATGATCGCCAGCGCCATCGACATCAGGCCACCGGCGCCGATGCCCTGGACGGCCCGGAACGCGGCCAGCTCGTACATGTTCTGCGAGAGGCCGCAGAGCATCGAGCCGATCACGAAGATGGCGATCGCGAAGAGGAAGAAGCCCCGCCGACCGTAGATGTCGGAGAGCTTGCCGTACAGCGGGGTCGAGATCGTCGAGGTGATCAGGAACGCCGTGGTCGCCCACGCCTGCAGGTCGAAGCCGCGCAGGTCGTCGGCGATCGTCCGGGTCGCCGTCGCCATGATCGTCTGGTCCAGGGCGGCCAGGAACATGCCCATCATCAGACCCGCGAGGATCGTCAGGATCTGCCGATGGGTGAATTCCACGGAGGCCTCGCCGCCCGGCGCGGGGCCGCCCGCGGGCCCGGCCGCCGCCGGTACGGTGCTTGTCGTATTACTCACGCGTTCTCCCGTGGTGTCGCGGCCGTGTCGCTGCGCAGGAGCGCCTCGACGGAGCTGTTGAATTCTCGAAACAGGTCGACGAACGTGGCGACCCGTGCGGTGGGCCAGTCGCACAATGCCCGACTGAGCAGTGCTTGCCGTGTCTCGTGCAACTGCTTACACGCGGCCATGCCCGCCTCGGTGATGGCCAGGCGCGATGCCCGGCCGTCGATCTGATCCGCCTCGCGGCGGGCGAGGCCGGCCTTGACCAGCTGTGCCACCTGCCGGCTGACCGTGGAGGGGTCGGCCTGCTTGACCTCGGCGAGATCGGTGACCCGGAGCGGGCCCATGAACTTCAACGGGAACAACAGCATGAGCGCGGAGAACTCCGCGCCTACTTCTCCCACGTTGAGCAGGCCTTTGGCTCGTGCACTCAACCGGACGAATCGAAGGAGTTCGTCGGCGAGTGCGGTCGGGCCGTCCTCGGCGTCACTGCTCATGGGAATGCTGCTGCTCTCCGCGAGTGCTCGGTAGAAGCATGCATCGTACAACTACTTGGGTTGCGAACATATTTCAGAGCGGCTGATCCGGCCGGATGTGGTGCGGATCTCCCAGACAGCGGTGCTGAGCGTCTCGGTCTCCTCGAGCGCGGCGGGCACGGGCACGACGTACTCCGTCACCTGGACGAACAGTGTCTCCGGGAAGAACCCCCGGCCCGGGTCGCCGACCAGGACTCTCGATCCCGTCCGGGCGACCCCGCGCAGATAGGTCGTCATCCGATCGGCGACGCTGCGGTGGTAGAAGACGTCACCCGCGAGGACCACATCGGCCCCGCCCGCGCCGGTCACGTCCGCCGCGGCGGTGCTGATCCGCACGTCGTTCGCCATGGCGTTGCGCCCGGCGGCCTCGGCGGCCGCCGGATCGAGATCAAGAGCGCGGACCTGCGTGGCCCCGGCCTTGGCGGCCGCGATCGCTGCGATGCCCGATCCGGTGGCGACATCCAGCACCGTACGCCCGGCGACCAGTCCCGGATTGTCCAGGACGTATCGGGCCAGAGCCTGCCCGCCGGCCCAGGCGAATGCCCAGAACGGCGGCGGCACGTCACTGCGGAACTCGCCGCCGGTCAGGTCGAACAGCCCGACCGGTCCGTCCATGAGATGCAGGGAGATCTCCGGCACCAGCGGCACGGGGAGCAGGGTGGTCGACAGCACCGGCCGATTGTTGTCACTGCCGCCCCCGCCGCGCGAAGGGTTTACCACCGGGGGAGACCAGCGTCACACCGGCAAACGGTCGCGACGCGCGGTGCGGCCGGCGGGCGACCGTCCCAGAGCAACTCGGTCAACTCCGATGTGGCCAGTGGCCTGCGGAGGGCCAGAAGCGCAAGAATGTGCCGGGACTCGACGCCGCAGAAGTCACGTCCCGAAAGACGCACCCCCGCGGGTCCGAACCTCGAGACGGCCGAAGAGCTTGGGTGTCGTGCATGGGGCAGACTCTGCGTGGCGTCCCGCACGGGCGGCAAACCCCAATGCAAGGGGGAGGCTCGGCCGAAAGACCTGTCATCGCGGCCGGTCGGCGTCATCCGCGCGGCGGCAGGTGCGGGCGGTGGAGACCGCCCAGGGCACCCGTTCGACCTGTTCGAACGGGGAATGTAGTGGCAAAGGAAATCTAGACTTCGACATCTGTGGAATTCGGGAGGTGGCGCATGGGCGATGAAGTGATCACCGTGCTCGTCGTCGACGGCCACCAGACGTTCGCCGAACTTCTCGGTGTGGCGCTGCGCGGCCAACCTGACCTGCGATATGTGGGTCACGCACGCAATGGGGAGCAGGCCTTGCGGCTCGCGGCGGAGCTGCGCCCGGACGTGATCCTGCTGGATCCGGAGTTGCCTGACGCGGACGGCATCGCGATCGCCGAGATGCTGCGGCACCGCCAGCCGGACACCAGAGTGGTGATTCTCACTGCCAGCAGTGAGGCGACTCTGGTCGGCCGGGCCACGGCGGCCGGCGCGGCCGGTTTCCTCAGCAAGAACGGTGCCCTGGGCGACGTGCTGCACGCCGTGCACACCGCGCACGGCGGTGGGATGACCGTTTCGACCGACATTCTGGCTCGATTGCTGCGTAGCACGTCTCCGGTCGTGGGGCCGCGTGGCGGCGGCCTCACTGCGCGTGAGCACGAGGTGCTGTCGCTGATGGGGTCCGGACTGGACCCGCGGGCGATCGCCCGCCGGCTCGGCATCAGCGTTCACACGTGCCGCGGCTATGTGAAGGCTGTGCTGGCGAAACTCGACGCGCACAGCCAACTGGAGGCGGTTGCGGTAGCTACCCGGCGGGGCCTGCTTCAACCGGACAGACACAACAGAGAGTAATTCGGCTACCCCCTCATCTGCAGTGACGCGAGATCCGTATCACTGGCCGTAGCGCCCCCTGGAGATAGCCGGCGCCGACGGTAGGGGAGGGGAGTTCGCGTGCAACGTACAGCCGCTGATGACGCGAATGCCCGCGGCATGTCCGATGTGTCCGTAACGGGCGCCGGCCAGCCGTCGACATCCGGAGCTCACTGGGCAAACCGCGACAACGAGAATATATACCGCAGGACGGGCTCACCGTATCGGCGGCCGAACGCGGTCAACTCCTTCCCGGACGATGCCGAGCCGGCCGAGCCGGAGTCGGTGCCGAATTCGTGGTGGCGCTCGGCCGACTCTGCGGTGTCGCCGGCGAGCGTTTCCCCGGCGACACCGGGCCCGGAGCCGGCTGAGCAGAACGATCTGCCGGGCCGGTCGGTCGAGCAGTCCGCGTTCGAGCCGCCGCCCACCGAGCAGTCCGCGTTCGGGTCCACCGGGCAGTCCGCGTTCGGGTCCACCGGGCAGCCCGCGTTCGGGTCCACCGAGCCGCCCGCGTTCGAGCCGCCCGCGTTCGGGCCCGCCCCGCCGATGAGCAGCGGCCGGGCCTCCTTCGGCGTCTCGGCCGGCCCGATCGGCGGCTACCGGCCCGGTTACGGTCCGGCTCCGGTCGGCCCGGAGGGGCACATTCCCACCCATGGCTCGCCGGCGGACGGCGGGACGGACTCTGCGCACGGCGGGGCGGACTCTGCGTACAGTGGCGATCCGGGGTTTGGTTCCGGCGCCGCGCCCACCTCGCCCCCGCCACCCCCGAAGCCGCTCGTGCCGGCCGTCACCGGGCACACCGGAGATATCTTCAGGGGTCCGGCCCGGAAGATCCGGCCGCACCGGGCGGTCAAACAGAACGCCAGCGGGCACGTCGCGTTCAAGCAGCCGACGCCCGAGGGCACACCCACGACGGTACCGTCGCCCGCGCCGGCACCCGCGGCCAAGCGTTCCCGGGGGGTGGCCGCGTTCGTACTGGGCGGTGTCGTGCTGCTCGCCGTGGCGGCCGGTGGGATGGCCTACTTCACCGGGGCCGACAAGGATCTGAGTAAGCTGCTTGACTTCGGCGCGGCCACGAACCAGGACCGCTCGGTCACCGCCCCGCTGGGCGGGCGCACCACGGCCGGCTTCGAGATGCTCGCCGCGTCCCATCAAGTCACCGTCAAGACGCAGGATCTCGGCGAGAACCTCTACAAGATCACCACGGCCGACGATTCCGGCATGATTCCGAGCCCCGCGATCTCGGCCGACCGGGTGCAGCTGATCCTGACGCCGAAGGGCGACGGCGGCAACGGCGACGTGACCATCGTGCTCTCCGCGAAGGTGCTCTGGTCGCTGCGCTTCACCGGCGGCTCCGACGAGCAGCTGATCGACCTGACCGGCGGTCAGATCAGCGAGGTGAACCTGGTCGGCGGCGCCCGCCGGGTCGAGCTGACCCTGCCGAAACCGACCGGGACGGTACCCGTCAACATCACCGCCGGCCTCGACGAACTCCTGGTCAACTCGACCGCGAAGGCGCCGGTGCGGGTAACCGTGCAGGCCGGGGCGAAAACCGTCGCGGCCGGCACCCGCACGCTGCACAACGTGGCCCCCGGCTCGACGCTGACGCCGAAGAACTGGCGTGTCGAGGACCGCTACGACCTGGACGCGAAGTCCTGGTTGACACTGCTGTCGGTGGACCCGGAGAACTGAGGCCGCCTCCTCGCGGGGGTGCCGTACCGGCGGTGGATCAGGACAGGACGCGCAGGCGTACGGTCTGGCTCATCCCGCGCAACTGGTCCAGCACCTCGTCCGAGAAGCCGCCGCTGATGTCGGTGATCAGGTAGCCGTACTCGCCGCGGGTGCTGAGCAGCTGGCCCTCGACGTTCACCTGGTGCTCGGCCAGGACGCTGTTCACCTGGGCCAGAACGCCCGGGGTGTTGATGTGCACGTGCACGATCCGGCTCATCCCGGGCTGCTCGGGCAGGGCCACACTGGGCAGGTTGACGCTCAGCGTGGTGTTGCCCTCCCGCACGAAGTGCACCAGCTTGTTGGCCACGAAGTCGCCGATGTCGGACTGGGCCTCCTCGGTGGAGCCGCCGATGTGCGGGGTGAGAATCACGTTCGGCAGGCCGCGCAGCTCCGAGACGAACTGGTCGCCGCGGCCCTTCGGCTCGGTCGGGAAGACGTCGACAGCCGCGCCGGCCAGATGCCCGCTCTCCAGGGCCGCGCGCAGCGAGACATGGTCGACCACGATGCCGCGGGAGAGATTGAGGAAGAGGCTGCCCGGCCTCATCTTCGCGAACTGCTCGGTGCCGAAGAAGCCGTAATTGCCCGGCCGGCCGTCGACGTGCAGGGTCACCACGTCGGACGACTCGAGCAACTCGTCGAGGCTGCCGCAGCGCTGCGCGTTCCCGAGGGCGAGCCTGTCGGCGGTGTCGTAGAAGGACACCCGCATGCCGAGGTTTTCGGCCAGCACCGACAGCTGGGTGCCGATGTTGCCGTAGCCGACGATGCCGAGCCGGCGCCCGCGCACCTCGTGGCTGCCGTCGGCGGCCTTGTCCCAGACGCCCTCGTGCATCTTGGCGTTCTTCTCCGTCAGCCGCCGGGTCATCGCGATGATCTCCGCGAGCGCCAGCTCGACCACCGAACGGGTGTTGGAGAACGGCGCGTTGAAGACCGCGACGCCGGCCTGCGAGGCGGCGCCCAGGTCGATCTGGTCGGTGCCGATGCAGAACGCGCCGATGGCGACCAGGCTGCCGGCGGCCTCCAGCACCTTCGCCGTGACCTTGGTCTTGGAACGGATGCCGATCAGGTGCACCCCGGGGATCCGCTCGACCAGCTCAACCTCGTCCAGGGCGTTGGGCAGGGACTCGACCTGGAAGCCCTCGGCCGCGAGCCGGGTGACGGCATCGGGGTGAATGCTCTCGAGCAGCAGGACTCGCACCTTGGCTTGGTCGGTCATCACAATCCATTCCTGGCAGGGTCGGCCGGCCGGGCCGCCACGCCGAAGCCCAACTCACAACGGCCCAGCGTAGTGCCCCGGGCCGTCCGGCCTGCGCCGGTGTGCCGCAGGTCCCACTACCGCCGATCCCCTACCCGCGGATGTCGCCCCGGTTTCCGGCCGGTGACGGCCGGCGTGGACCGGTCCGGCTACGTCACTGCGACGGGGTGGCCGTACTCAGCCGGGCGCGGATCCAAGGCAGCAGGGCGGCGCCCTGAGCGCGCTGGAATTCCCGCACCGTGGGCAGTCCGGGCGGGTCGGGCAGCCGGCCGATGTCGAGGAAATATCCGGCGAAACCGGCCAGCGCGTCGGTGCAGACGCCCGGCTCGACCTCGGCGAAGGCCGGGCCCGGGGCGCCGCCGTGCACGATCACGTTGAGGCCGAGCAGCACGCTGTCCAGCCAGGCCGGACCGATGCAGGCGTGCGGCCAGTCGACCAGCACGATCGTGCCGTCCGGGCGTACCAGAAGGTTGTCGGCCCGGACGTCGAGGTGCACCAACGTCTCGCCTGTCCGCACCGCCAGCAGGGCGCGGTCGGCGGCGGCGCGCAGCGCGCCGAGGTGCGCGAGCACCCACGGGTCGAGGTCCGCCGGCGGTCGTGCGGCCAGGTTGCGCCAGCCTGCGAGAAGCGGACGGAGGACTTCCGCCGCGGCCGGCAGGCCGGTCAAGGGCGCCGGCGTCGCTGCCCGCGCAAGCTCGCGCAGCGCGGCCACGGCCGCGGCCAATTCCCGATCCACCCACGGCGTACGCGGATTGCGCCCCTCGACGTCCTCGAAGATCAGCACCGTCCAGTACCCGTCGTCGTGGCGGCCCAGCAGCCGTGGGGCGGGCACGCCGGCCGGCAGCGCCGCGACCACCGTCGCCTCCTGGCGGGCGAGGCGCACGGACGTGTCGTTCTGCGCCGGGCTGACCGCCTTGACGAATGCGCGCCCTCCCGACCGGGTGACGACCCGGTCGGCCGTGCCCGGCGAGAACCCGCCGACCTGCGAGACGGCGGATACCACCTCGTCGCCGATGATCTGCTCGACGGCGGACCGCACCCCACCGGGCAGGTCACGCCAGCCGATCCGCGTTCCGCTCGCCGCCTTCATCGAAGATCAAGGGCGGAAACGCGGTCCTTCAGAGCCGGGAGGAAGCCCGGTACGGCCTGGGCGGTCAGGGTGGTGGTTCCTTCCTGTTGGGTGGTGTAGGCCCAGCCGTCTGCGCGTTGCAGGAGCCGGACGTGGCGGTGATGGATGCCCTGGACCAGCGCGGTGGTGGTGCGGATGTTGAAGCTGCCGGTGGTGCGGACGGCGACCCGGCCGGTGTGGGTGCCCGCTTTGAGCCCGGTGGGGACGACCGCGCGGACCAGGTCACCGGTGGTGAACCCGTGGACCTGTTTGGTGCGGGGCAGCCGCAACCGCGGGAACCCGTACTTGTCGGACCGGGTGCGGCTGTAGCCACCCCGACCGGTCCCGGTCGCGATCAGCGCGGTGTCCGGCCAGCCAGCAACGGTGTCGAGGTCGCCGACGTGCAGCGCGTCCAGGGTGTGGGTTTTCGGGGCTCCGGTGCGGTGCCGGTTCCATTTGGTGCGGCCGCCGGTGGCGACCTTGACGGGTAGCCCTGTGCCGGCCAGTGTCCGCAACAACGCCCGCCTGGTCGTGGTCGCGGCGGCGGCGTCCCGCAAAGGTGTTTTGACCTGCCGCAGGATCCGGGCCAGCACTAGCGGCCGCCCGGCGAGGAACACCTCGACCGGGGTGGCACCTTTGGCCTGGTTGCAGCCGACGCAGGCGAGGGTCAGGTTCGACACCCGATCCGACCCGCCCCGCGCTTTCGGCCGGATGTGGTCGATGTTCAGCGGCACGTTCTTAGCGGTGCAGTAGGCGCAGGTGCGCTTCCACTTCTCGAGGAGGTATTCGCGGAGCTCGTACCCGGCCAAGGTGCCGTTCTGGTACTCGACCCCTGTGATGTCCGGGTTTTGCAGGAGTTGGGTGTCGAACGCCACCCGCTCCACATGCACGGTCGTGACGGGCGCCCACCGTTGCAGCCGACCGACCCAGGACATGGTGGTCTCGACCCGGTGCTGCAGAGACGGCGCCAGCCACCCGGCCGGTTTGGTGCGGTTGTTGAACCGGGGTGCCCGGTACCGCAGGTTCCGGGACCGCCGGCCGTGGCGCAGCGCGGCCCGGGCGGACAGTTTGTCGCGGATCTGCCCACCGCGGTGGCGGACCTCGATGGTGAACAGACCGGTCCGGGTGCCGGACTCTGCCCGGAACACGGCCAGGCCGGTGAACTTCGAGCCCGGGTCGATGCCGACCTGAACACCGGCGACCTGCGAGTCGGCGGCGGTGCGGTCGGTGAGGCGGATGACGAACGGGGTGTGCCGGTGCACCACCGCCCGACCGGCGGCCAGCAGTTGCCGGGCCCGCGCCGGGGTGCACGGCTGCAACGGTCGGCCGTACTTGTCGAGCACGAACACAACCGGGTGGGTGATGGTTTGTGGGGCCGCAGGGCCCCGGTCTCCGGACGGTTGCCCGCCCGGGTGACGCCGGCCGGAGCCGGTCTCCCCTCGCCCATGTTGCACACCAGGTACCGCCTCACAGCGGTGTCCGTATCCCGTTTCGTGCACTCTCGTCGGCTTGTCTGCTGACACGGATTCCAGAGTCCGGGGCTGGGGAAGCACCCCGGAGTGGGTCTGCGATCTTGTATGCAACGTAGTCACCTCCTTCTTCAAGGTGTCTAGGGCTGGTCAGCCGTCCCCGCCAGAGCGAGCCTGCTCAACGGCAAGCTCGGTCCTTCAGGGCCGAGAAGCTGACGGCGGAAGCCTGACAGCCCGGCCACGATTGTGAAACGGACTTTCCCTGCTCGCGCGATCGGGACGATCGCGGCAAGCGCCATGAGTCACCCGGCAGCACGACCGCGGCCAGCGCTGTAGCATATTGCCGGGACTGGGCGTGATCAAGCGCACGGCCGGCCTGGCTGAATCGCGACGCCGGCTCCTCGCCTTCTTCCTCGACGGCCGCCGACAGGGCCAGGCTGCCGGCGAACGTCAGCATCTGCCCGACGCCGGATTGCGTATGCAGTACGTCGAGCTCGGCCAGCCAGTCGGCGGTCATGGGCTCGGCCAGATCCTCCGGCCAGCGCCGCGCGGCCCGCCGGACCAGCCAGTACGCCAGTCGTTCGAGGCGGGTCATGCCGGCCTCGCCCGGCGTGCGGGTGTGATGGCCCGGTCCATCTGCTCCTGCATCGCCGTGACTTCGGCCCGGGCCTCGGCGGCGCCCTGGCCGGTCAGCCGGTAGTAGCGCCGGTTCGGCCGTCCCTGTGCGACGGGATCGTTTGTCTCCCAGCGGGACTGGACCCAGCCGGTCCGTTCGAGCCGGACCAGGATGGGGTAGAGGGTGCCGCTGGGCAGCCTGGTGTCCTGCATCAGGTCGAGCCCGTACCGCTCGGTGTTCGGGTCGGCAAGCAGCGCCGCCACAACCTTGAGCACCGAAGACGTCATCCGAGGACCACCCATACGCTGAACTCTACATAGGGTGGCAACCGAAACCAACCCCCTCCGACCAGCCGAACTCGCCCGGCCGGCTCTGTTGGCTCCGGCGGGCGGTCAGACTCGGGAGAGGCGGTAGTGGGTTACCGCCGTCGATCCGATCGTCTCGACCACGGAGTAACTCGCTGCCGCGCTCGCGTCGAAGAGGCGTTCGCCGGAGCCGAGCAGGACCGGGGCCACGGCGATGTGCAGGGAGTCGACCAGGCCGGCGCGCAGGTACTGCTGGATGGTGGCTACTCCGCCGCCGAGGCGGATGTCCCTGCCGTTTGCCGCCTCCTGAGCTTTGACCAGGACCGACTCGATGCTGCCGGTGACGAAGTGGAACGTGGTGCCCTGCATGACCAGGTCGGGGCGCGGATAGTGGGTCAGGACGAAGACCGGGTGGTGGTACGGCGGTTCGTCGCCCCACCAGCCCTGCCAGGACTCATCGGGCCAGTCGCCGCGGATCGGGCCGAACATGTTGCGGCCCATGATCGTCGCGCCGATGCCCTCGTCGCCCTCCGCGAGGAATCCGTCGTCGACACTCTCCTCGACGTCGCCCGCTTCCATGCCGAGCATGGCGC
>JAVHVY010000423.1:0-11594 GCA_032160305.1 Actinoplanes sp. | reverse complement strand
ACGTGGGTGATCGCGTGCTCGCGGCACAACGCGGCCACCGCCGCCGCGGAGGAGGCGTCGACCTGGGCGGCGGCGAAGCGGTCGTCGGCCAGCCGGGCGACGGCGGCGCGGGCGCGCTGCGGGTCGTGGTCGGCGACGACGAAGCGCTCGAAGAAGCCCCGCCGGGCGGCGATGCCGGTCGCCGCGCCACCAACCCCACCGGCGCCGATCATCAGTACGCGCATCGTGGCGCCCTTCCTCGCAGGCCGGTCCAGGACCACCCAGACACCGTGTAACAGGCACGCTATAACGGAATCACTTGACTGAAACAAAATGCACGACGGAATCCATTGCCGCGAGCCGTTCCATAGGAAAAAATCGCAGCGTGAGCGACCTGGCCCTGGATGACATCAACAAGCAGATCATCGAACACCTGCAACGTGACGGCCGGATGTCCTACGCGGCCCTCGCGAAGGTCATCGGCTTGTCCGAGGCCGCCGTGCGCCAGCGGGTGCAACGCCTGCTGGACGGGGGGCTGATGCAGATCGTGGCCGTCACCGACCCGCTCACGCTGGGTTTCGCCCGGCAGGCCATGGTCGGCGTCAAGGTCGTCGGCGACCTGCGGGTGGTCGCCGACCAGTTGGCGGCGATCCCCGAGGTGGACTACGTCGTCATCTGCGCGGGCGGCTACGACCTGCTGGTCGAGCTGGTGTGCACCGACGACGAGCACCTGCTCCGCATGCTCAACGACGCCATCCGCACCGTGCCGGGTGTCACCGTCGCCGAGACGTTCATGTATTTGAAGCTCGCCAAACAGACCTACGCCTGGGGTACGCGATGAATGACGAGAACCTGTCCACAGCCGCCCGCGACCACCTCTGGATGCACTTCACCCGGTTGTCGTCCTACACCGGGGCGGGCGCCGCCGAGGTGCCCGTCATCGTCCGCGGCTCCGGACCGTACATCTGGGACCAGCACGGCAAACGCTACCTGGACGGGCTGTCCGGGCTGTTCGTGGTGCAGGCCGGGCATGGCCGCACCGAGCTGGCCGAGGCGGCCGCCAAGCAGGCGGCCGAGCTGGCCTACTTCCCGGTCTGGTCATATGCCCACCCGACCGCCTCCGAGCTGGCCGAACGCCTCGCGCACCTGGCCCCCGGCGACCTGAACCGGGTCTTCTTCACCACCGGCGGGTCGGAGGCGGTGGAAAGCGCGTGGAAGCTCGCGCGGTCGTACTTCAAGCTGACCGGCAAGCCGATGAAGACGAAGGCGATCTCCCGGGCGGTGGCCTACCACGGCACCACGATGGGCGCGCTGTCGATCACCGGGCTGCCGGGGCTGAAGGCGCAGTTCGAGCCCCTGGTACCGAGTACCTTCCGGGTGCCGAACACGAACTACTACCGCCGCCCCGACGAGTCGATGACCGAGGAGCAGTTCGGGCGCTGGGCCGCCGACCGGATCGCCGAGGCCATCGAGTTCGAGGGCCCGGACACCGTCGCCTGCGTCTACCTCGAGCCGGTGCAGAACGCGGGCGGCTGCTTCCCGCCGCCGCCCGGCTACTTCGAGCGGGTCCGGGAGGTCTGCGACCGCTACGACGTGCTGCTCGTCTCCGACGAGGTGATCTGCGCCTTCGGCCGCCTCGGCGAGTACTTCGGCTCCCAGCGGTACGGCTACCAGCCCGACATCATCACCTGCGCCAAGGGCATGACGTCCGGTTACGTGCCGCTGGGCGCGATGATCGCCTCGGAGAAGCTGGTCCAACCGTTCCTGCGCGGGTCGGCGTCCTTCGCGCACGGCGTCACCTTCGGCGGCCACCCGGTAGCGTCGGCGGTGGCGCTGGCCAACCTGGACATCTTCGAACGCGAGGACCTCAACGGTCACGTCCGGGCCAACACCGAACTGTTCCGCTCGTATCTCGACCGGCTGGGCGATCTGCCGATCGTCGGCGACGTCCGCGGCGACGGCTACTTCTACGGCATCGAGCTGGTCAAGGACAAGGCGACCAAGGAGACCTTCAGCGAGGCCGAGTCCGACCGGCTGCTGCGCGGCTTTCTCTCCCAGGCGCTCTTCGAGGCCGGACTCTACTGCCGCGCCGACGACCGGGGGGATCCGGTGGTGCAGCTCGCTCCCCCGCTGATCTGCGACGAGTCGCACTTCACCGAGATGGAGCAGATCCTGCGGACCGTGCTGACCGAGGCATGGAACAGGCTCTGACCCGGCCGTCGTCGTTGCGGCTGGCGCACCGCCGACGACCGGCTATGCGCTGGCGGCCGCGTTGATCAGGCTCTTCTTGCGGTTGCCGAGCACCGTGTCGATCAGGCCGTAGGCGAGCGCCTCCTGCGGCATCATGATGTTGTCGCGGTCGATGTCCCGGGAGACCTTGTCGCGCGGCTGGCCGGAGTGCTTGGCGAGCAGATCCTCCAGCTCGGTGCGCATCCGCAGGATCTCCCGGGCCTGGATCTCCAGGTCGCTGCCCTGGCCCTGGCTGCCACCCATGGCCGGCTGGTGGATCATGATGCGTGAGTTGGGCAGGGCGAGCCGCTTGCCCGGGGAGCCGCCGGCCAGCAGCACGGCCGCGGCACTGGCCGCCTGGCCGAGACAGACGGTCATGATGTCCGGCCGCACGTACTGCATCGTGTCGTAGATCGCGGTCATCGCCGTGTACGACCCGCCCGGGGAGTTGATGTACATCGTGATGTCGCGGTCCGGGTCGGTGCTCTCCAGCGTGATCAACTGGGCCATCACGTCGTTGGCCGACGTGTCGTCGACCTGCACGCCGAGGAAGATGATCCGGTCCTCGAAGAGCTTGGTATAGGGATCGGACGTCCGCGTCCCGTACGACGTCCGCTCGGTGAACGAGGGAATGATGTAACGACCCTCTGCGGCCATGACGTCCTCCAAGTCTGGTGTGCAGCTTAGCGCTTCGACGGTATCCGGCCGCGGGCGCCCACGGCGGCTCTGTTCGCCGACAGCGCAGCCCGGCGGCGGCGAACGGGCCCGGATTCCGGGACCGGATTTCTGTTCCGTGCTACCGTGACCACGTTGAAGTTTTGATTTCCGTAGACGTCTTTCGCGCCTCATGGGTATCGCAAACCCATGGGGCGCTATTTGCGTTTCCCCGGGCTTTCGGATCTCGGGGCGCGGACGATCGAGACGGCGACACGGGCACCGCACGGTGCGGTCCCGGCAGCGCACAGGCGTGCTGGCACTGGTCAGCGCCTCCGCGCGCTGGCTCATGCGCGGCGCGAAAACTCGTGTGCGGCGCGAAAAAGGAGAGAAAATGACTTCTGGCATCGTGAAGTGGTTCAACAACGACAAGGGCTTCGGTTTCATCGCCCCGGACGGTGGCGGCGCTGACGTGTTCGCCCACTTCTCGGCCATCGCGACGACCGGTTTCCGGGGTCTCGAGGAGAACCAACGGGTCGAGTTCGACATCACCCAGGGCAACAAAGGCCCGCAGGCGGAGAACATCCGCCCGCTCTGAATCTTCGCACCGGGCGGCGGACCGCCGCCCGGTGGCACGCCCCCAGACCCCGCGATCGTGCCACGGTGCGATTCCCGTTCACTGTTCGCCCTGCCCGGTATCGCGCCGGCGCAGACCTCCTCCGCTCAGGGAGCGAATCATGGACATCCCGAAGCACGTCATCGTCGCCAAACTCCGCGAACGCGGCCTCAACGCCCGCGCCGACTTCGTCGAGAAGGATCTGCCGGACACCATCGACACCGTGCGGCACGCCGGGCTTCTGGCGACGCTCAACCTGCGCGCCGAAGACCTCGTCGAGACGGCCCCGGAGCCGAAGGCCTGAGTCCTCGCGAGTGGACCGCCCCGAACGACGGGGGCCGAACCCCCGCCCGCCGAGGCGGTCAGGCGACCAGTTCTTTCCAGCCCTTGCCCTCGCCGCGCCAGGCGCCGGCGAGGATGCCGGCCGAGACCCTGCCGGGGCATTCCTGCACTTTTGTCCGGCCGTCCGCGCCGCCGATCTGCACCATGACGTCCCAACGATCCCCGTCGCTTCGGATGAAGACATCCCGACGGAAGCGTGCACTGGAATTGCCGTTCCACCAATGGTGCTGAACTATCACCTGGCAAACCTACCCGGCGGCGCAAGCCCGGTCGAAATCCCGGGCCCGCCGGCGGGCTGTACAGGGGTGTTAGCACCACTATCGCCGGGGTGCCTCCACTCCTGCCCCGGCGTCCGGCGACCGGGAACATCAAAGACATGACGACAACGACGGAGCGCCGGACCACCGCCGGAAGTGACTTCGCCAGGCTCAACCGCATGGTCCACGACGCCGGACTGCTCGAGCGGCGGCCGGCCTACTACGCCCTGCGGCTGAGCGTCGTGGCGCTGATGCTGATCGGCGGCTGGAGCGCGTTCTTCCTGGTCGGCTCGTCCTGGTGGACACTCGCCGTCGCCGCCTTCCTCGCCGTCACCTTCACCCAGGTCGCGCTGGTGACCCACGATCTCGCGCACCGCCAGGTGTTCCGCACCAAACGGCCGAGCGAGATCATCGGGCGGCTGACCGCAAACATCGGCGTGGGCATGAGTTACGGCTGGTGGATGGACAAGCACACCAGGCACCACAATAACCCCAACCACGACGACCTGGACCCCGACGTACGCCCGGAAGTGCTGATCTGGGCGACCGAGTCGGCGCTGGGGCGGCGCGGGCTCAAGGGGTTCATCACTCGCCACCAGGCCGGCTTGTTCTTCCCGCTGCTGACCCTGCTCGGCATCGACCTGAAGGTGTCCGGCATCAAGGCGCTCCGGTCGGGCCAGGTCAAACGCCGCGGCCTGGAGAGCACACTGCTGATCGTGCACGCCGTGGCGTACCTGGCGGCACTGTTCATCGTGCTGACGCCGCTGCAGGCGATCGCCTTCCTGGTGGTACATCAGGCACTCTTCGGGGTGTATCTGGGCATGACTTTCGCGCCGAACCACAAGGGGATGCCGCACCCGACCGGCGACGAGGATTACTTGCGCAAGCAGGTTCTGACATCACGCAACGTGACCGGCAGCTGGTTGACCGACGTGGCCCTCGGCGGCCTGAACTACCAGATCGAGCACCACCTCTTCCCCGGCATGCCGACCCCGAACCTGCGCAAGGTCCAGCCGATGGTACGGGCCTATTGCGCGGAGATGGGCGTCAGCTACGAGTCGACCAGCCTGGTCGAGTCGTACCGGCAGGCGCTGCGGCACCTGCACGAGGTCGGTGCCCCGCTCCGCGAGCAGCACCGGCAGTAGGCCGGCCCCACCGGTAGTGGTAGCACCACCGGCGCAGGTGCCGGGGGGTCACAATAGGGACGTGAACAGCGCGCTGAGCGGCCGGCCGGTCCGTCGCTGGGCGAGGCGTGGCCTGCGGGCCTCGACCGAGGGCCTGGTCGCGGTCCCGCTCGCGCTCGGCAGCCTCGCGGTTCTGCTGCTCACCGTGCTGAGCCTGATCCTGGTGGTCGCGCCCGGGGTCGGGCTCCTGGTCTTCTCCGGGGTCACCCAACTCGTGCGGACGCTCGCCGACCTCGAACGACGTGCCGCCGGCCGCAGCGGGGTGCCGATCCCCCGGCCGTACCGGCCCGAGCCGGTGGACGGCAATCTGTGGCGGCGCTTCCAGTGGATGGTGACCGACCCGGCGACCTGGCGCGACGCGGCCTGGCTGGTCCCCGGCGCGATCACCGGACTCGTGCTCGGGGCGCTGGCCTTCCTGATCCCGCTGTACGGCTTGCAGGGCGCGGCTCTGCTGCCGCTCTGGCTACACCTCGCCGGTGCCTGGTACGGCTACGGGGTGGTGTGGCCGATCCAGACCCTCGGCGAGGCCTGGCTGTCCGTACCCCAGGGGGTGTTCTTCCTGGCGGTGGGCCTGCTCGCGGCGCCCTGGCTACTCTGGCTGCACCACCGCTTCGCCAAGCTCTTCCTCGGCCCGACCAGCAACGCGGCGCTGGCGCTGCGGGTGCGCGAGCTGACCGTGAGCCGGGCCGACACCGTCGACACCCAGGCCACCGAGCTGCGCCGGATCGAACGCGACCTGCACGACGGCGCCCAGGCCCGCCTGGTCTCGCTGAGCATGTGCATCGGGCTGGCCGAGGAGCTGATCCACCGCGACCCGACGGCCGCCCAGCAGCTGCTGGTGGAGGCCCGCGAGGCCAGCGGCGCCGCCCTGGTGGAGCTGCGGGAGCTGGTTCGCGGCATCCATCCGCCGGTACTCGCCGAGCGCGGCCTGGACGGGGCGGTGCGCGCGCTGGCCCTGGTGCTGCCGGTGCCGGTGGCCGTCGATCTGGTGCTGCCCGGCCGGGCGCAGACCCCGGTCGAGTCGGCGGTCTACTTCGCGGTCGCCGAGGTGCTGGCCAACCTGACGAAACACAGCGGCGCCCGGCACGCCTGGGTGGTCGGGCGACACGCGCACGGCCTGCTCTCGATCGCCATCCGCGACGACGGGATCGGTGGGGCCGATCCGGCCGACGGCAGCGGCCTGCGCGGCATCGAGCGCCGGCTGGCCGCCTTCGACGGGACGATGGCGCTCTCCTCCCCGGCCGGTGGCGGCACCCTGGTCACCCTGGAAATCCCCTGCATGCTCGGCTGAGTCTGCATGCTCGGCTGAGGGGATTGCGGGCGACGCCTATCGTTCGGGTCGTGCCGACAATGAGACGATTCGCCGCCATTGCTGGAGCTATCTCGTTACTGTCCGGATGCGGGCCGGCGGGCCCGCCCGGCGCCGGCGCCGCCCGGTCGTCCGCGGCCCCGACCGTCGCGGTGGCGCCGACCAGCTCGGCCACCCACCCCGAGCAGAGTCCACCGGAACCGATCGGCTGGAAACTGAGCGACCTCCCGACCTTCCCGCCCGCCCCGCTCCCGGAGCGGGTCGTGCTGCCGCAGGCGGAGTCGGCCGCGTTCCTGGGCCGCATCCCGACCACCCAGCGGGTCGCATTCCTGACCATCGACGACGGCTTCGTCAAGACCGCCGAAGCGCCCAAGCTGATCGCCGCCGCGCACCTCCCGGTGACCCTGTTCCTCACCTCCGACGCGGTCCAGGAGAACCCCGCCTACTTCGCCCCGATGCGCGCGAACGGAGCCGTGATCGAAGCGCACACGATCACCCACCCGGAGCTGCGCGGCCGCTCGTACGAGTTCCAGAAACACGAGATCTGCGGCTCGGCCGACCGGATCGGCACGTTCTACGGACGCCGGCCGGTGCTGTTCCGGCCCCCGTTCGGCGACAAGGACGCGACGACTCTGCGGGTGGTCAAGGAGTGCGGCATGCAAGCGGCGATCTTCTGGCGGGAAACCGTGAACGAGGGCAAGGTCCGCTACCAGGAAGGCGACGCGGTCCAGCCGGGCGACATCATCCTGATGCACTTCCGGCCGGCGTTCGTGCAGGACTTCCTCGGTGCGCTGCGGGCGATCCACCGGGCCGGTCTGATCCCCGCTCTGCTGGAGGACTACCTCGTCACGTCGTAACGGCGATGCCGGCCGGCAACGCGAGCCCGCAGCGGCGCCGGGCCGGGCCCGATCCTGTCGGTGGGCGCCGCTGCCGACCGTACGATATGGATGATCTTGTGGAATTGTCCGAACGGGTCAGGCGAAACCGGCTACCGGGCGGGGTAGATACGGCGCCTCCAAGGCGCTGACCTCGTCGTCCGTCAGTTCCAGCTCGACCGCGGCGACCGCGTCGGACAGGTGCTCGGGCTTGGTCGCGCCGATGATCGGGGCCGTCACCACCGGGTTGCCGGCTACCCAGGCGAGCGCCACCTGGGCCCGGGACACGCCACGCTTGCCGGCGATCGCCGCGACCGCCTCGACGACGGCCCGGTCGGCCTCCTCGGATCCGGCATAGAGCGTCTTGCCGAACTCGTCGGTGCCCGAGCGCGGCGTGCCGCCGTCCTGCCAGTCCCGGGTCAGCTTGCCCCGGGCCAGTGGGCTCCACGGGATCACCGCGATGCCCTGGTCGGCGCAGAGCGGCAGCATCTCCCGTTCCTCCTCCCGGTAGAGCAGGTTGTAGTGGTTCTGCATCGAGGCGAACCTGGTCCAGCCGTTCAGCTCGGCCAGATACAGCGCCTGGGCGAACTGCCAGGCGTACATCGAGGAGGCGCCGAGGTAGCGCACCTTGCCCGCCTGGACCAGGTCGTGCAGGGCTTCGAGGGTCTCTTCGATCGGCGTGGCCGGGTCGAGCCGGTGGATCTGGTAGAGATCGACGTAGTCGGTGCCGAGCCGGCGCAGGCTGTTGTCGATCTCCGCCAGGATGTGCTTGCGGGACAGGCCGGCGCCGTTGGGGCCCGGGCGCATCCGGCCGTGCACCTTTGTGGCGATCACCACGTCCTCCCGGGCGGCGAAATCGGCCAGCGCCCGGCCGAGGATCTCCTCGCTGGTGCCGTCGGAGTAGACGTTGGCCGTGTCGAAGAAGGTGATCCCCGCGTCGAGGGCCTGCCGGATGAGGGGCCGGGCCTGGTCCTCGGGCAGCGTCCACGGGTGCGGACCGCGGTCGGGCACCCCGTAGCTCATCGCGCCGAGACAGATCCGGGAGACCTGCAGCCCGGTCGAGCCGAAGTTCACGTAATCCATGCGCCGAGCCTAGGTCAGCGGTGCCGCTCGCGCCGGACGGTCGGCCTGCGGCCGCGGATCGTGCTGCGCTGCAACGCCGAGATCACCATGTCGGCGGCCGACTCGGGCACCTCGACCAGGGAGAACCGGTCGGTGATCTGGATCGCGCCGATGTCGCGGGCGTTCAGGCCGGACTCGCCGGCGATCGCGCCGACCAGATCCTGCGGGCGCACGCCGGCCCGCTTGCCGACGCCGAAGAACAGCCGGGCGACTCCCTCGCCGGCCGCCCGCCGCGGAGCGGGACCCCGGCCGGGCCGCTCCCGGTCACCACGGTCACCACGGTCGGGCCGGGCGTCGCGGGCCACCGACGGGATCTCCTGCTCGTCGACGTCCCCGCCGGCCGCCTCGTGGGCCAGCTTCACCGCGGCCAGCGCCACCGTCTCGATGTCGTACTCGTCGAACAGCGACTCGATCACCACCCGGAACCGGTCCAGGTCGTCGGACTGCAGGCTGGCCTGCAACGCCGTGCGGGTCAGTTCGAGCCGGCGGGCCCGCAGGTCGGTGACCGTCGGGACCTTCTCGATGTTGATCCGCTGCCGGGTCAGGCGCTCGATGGCCTTGAGCATGCGCTGCTCGCGCGGCTCGGCCAGGGTGATCGCCGCGCCCTCGCGGCCGGCCCGGCCGACCCGGCCGATCCGGTGCACGTACGCCTCCGGGGCGGCCGGGACGTTGTAGTTGACGACGTGGGTGAGCTGCTCGATGTCCAGCCCGCGCGCGGCCACGTCGGTGGCGACCAGCAGCTCGGTGCTGCCGGCGCGCAGCCGGCCCATCACCCGGTCGCGCTGGTCCTGGCTCATCCCGCCGTGCAGCGCCTCGGCCCGGTAGCCACGCCCGTTCAGGATCTCCGTCAGCTGGTCGACCTCCTCGCGGGTCCGGCAGAAGATGATCGCCGCGGCGGGCGCCTCGACGTCCAGCACGCGACCCAGCGCGGCCGGCTTGTGCGCGCGGGCGACCACGTACGCGCTCTGCCGGATCAGCGGGATCTCACCGGGCGCGGACGACTCCCGGCCCATCTGGATGCGGTCGGGGTCGCGCAGGTGCCGGCGGGCGATCGCGTCGATCCGGGGCGGCATCGTCGCCGAGAAGAGCACCGTCTGCCGCTGCTGGGGTGTCTCGCCCAGGATCGCCTCGATGTCCTCGGCGAAGCCCATGTCGAGCATCTCGTCGGCCTCATCGAGCACGACCGTGCTGACGTAGGAGAGGTCGAGGGTCTCCCGGTTGATGTGGTCGAGGACCCGCCCGGGGGTGCCGACCACCACGTCCACCCCGCGCTGCAGCGCCTGCAACTGCCGGCCGATCGGCTGGCCACCGTAGACCGGCAGGACCCGTACGCCGAGGTCGCGGCCGTAGCGGTGGACCGCCTGGGAGACCTGCTCGGCGAGCTCGCGGGTCGGCACCAGGATCAGCGCGGCCGGGCCCTCGCCGGGTCCGCCGACGACGAGCCGGTGCAGCAGCGGTAGCGCGAAGGCGGCCGTCTTGCCGGTGCCGGTGGCCGCCTGGCCGAGCAGATCGTGGCCGGCCAGCAGCGGCGGGATCGCCTCGCGCTGGATCGGCGTCGGCTCCTCGTAGCCCAGGGCGGTCAATGCCTTCAGCAACTCCGGCCGCAGTTCCAGGGCGGCGAAACCGGCCACCTCCGCGAACGGATGCTCGCTCATTCAACACTCCAGCTTTTCCGGGAACAACACAGTACGTGCAACCGACAAGGGTAGGCATGTCCCCGGCCGGACCGTACGGGAGGGACGAGGATAGGGCGATGACCGTCCCGAGACCGCCCGCTCCCTGGCTGATCCGCCCCGTGAAACTGCCCGCCACCACGGCGCCGCCGTTGACCGGGCAGTGGGCGCCCGACGACACCGGCCTCGACGACGTCGAGACCCTGGCGGTGCCGCGCGGCAGCGGCCCGGAGGACGTCGCGGTGGGTCCCGGGGGCGAGATCTATTCGGGTACGGACAACGGCTGCATCTGGCGCTGGCCGGCCGACGCCCACCGTGGGGACAGCCCGGTACTGGTGGCCGAGACCGGCGGACGGCCGCTGGGGATCGAGATCGACCCGCGGGACGGCAGCCTGATCGTCTGCGACGCGTACCGGGGGTTGCTGCGGGTCACCGGAGACGGGCGGATCACCGATCTGACCTGCCGGGTGGGCGGCCGGCGGATCCTGTTCTGCAACAACGCCGCCGTGACCCGCGACGGGGTCGTGTACTTCACCGACAGCTCGGACCGCTTCCCCGTCTCGCACTGGCGGCGCGACCTGCTGGAGCACCGGCCGAACGGCCAGGTGCTCGCGTACGACCCGGCCTCCGGGCGCACCGATGTGGTCGCCACCGGCTTCCACTTCCCGAACGGGGTGGCGCTGACCCCGGCCGAGGACGCGCTACTGCTCTGCGAGACGGTGGCGCACCGGCTGGTCCGGCTGGCGCTGCCCGGCGGGGCGGTGACGGAGCTGGGCGACCTGCCGGCGTATCCGGACAACATGTCCGCGGTCGGCGACGGCACCTACTGGATCGCGCTGGCCAGCCCCCGCGTCGCGGTCGCCGAACGGCTCCTGCCGCACCCGATGCTGCGCCGGATCGCCGCGGTGCTGCCGCAGCGGTTGCAGCCACAGCCGCTGCCGTACCCGATCGCGGCCCTGGTCGACGCAGACGGCACGCTGCTGCGGGCCCTGCACGGCCCGGCCGGGCGGTACCGGATGGCGACCGGGGTGCGCCAGCACGGCGACACCCTGTGGCTGGGCAGCCTGACCGAGCGGGCCATCGCCCGGGTCGGCCTGGACAGGTAGGCCGCCGGGCCCGCCCACGCTACCCACGCGACAAGAGCCTGCCCCGCGGGGTGCGGGTGCGGCTGTGGCTGCTGCTGGCACTCGCACGGTGCGGGTGCCTGGCGATGCGGGGGCGACCACGTCGGTCGTTCCGGCCGCTGCGGCCCGGTCCCGTCCGACCGGCCGCGTGGCAGTGCCCCGCCTGTCGCTGGCGGGCGTGCGGCTCTGCCTCGCGGTGCGGGCGGCGGTCTCCTGACTAAGGTGGCAGC
>JAVHVY010000325.1:0-8809 GCA_032160305.1 Actinoplanes sp. | reverse complement strand
GATGTTCGCGCCGGTGAGGCCCTCCACCCGGGTCACACCGGTGTCGATCAGGGCCACGCCGACCCCCTTGCCGGTGATACCCCTCGACCAGACCGCGTCCGCGCCGGTGTTCCAGGCGACCGAGGTCATCTGCGTCTGGGTGGTGTCCCAGATCCAGGACGTGCTCGCGGGGATGGCAGCGGCCGCGGCGCCCGCCGGTACGAGTCCGGTGACGGCGACCGCGATGGCGGCGACCGCGGTGGCGGCTAGCAGCGGTCGTGCGGTGCGTGAGGTGTAAATCGCTGGCTCCTTGGCCCGGGCCACCCGCACGGGGTAGCGCACCGATACCGGCACCCGGACTGGTGCCTACCCCGGCGACCATCGTCCGGCCGACCAGATCCGGGAGGAGAACCGCGTCGACGTGACCGGAGTCACCTGTCGGTCGCGGCCAGTAGCGCTTCCAGGCCCGAGGCCTGGGTACGCCAGTCGCGTACCGAGTCGCCGCCCGCCCAGCGTTGCGCGATCCGGTTGAGCGAGTCGCGCCCGTTGGCCCAGATGCTGTCCGCCTGCGTCCGGGCGTAGGTGCGGTAGCCGGCCCCCCCGATCAGATCGGCCAGGTCCATCAGATAACGCATGAAGATGCCCTTGAACTGCTTACCGTTGTCGCTGCAGGTGCTGGTGCCGACATCGCACGCCTCGGTGAGGATGCCGTTGCGGGTCAGCAGGCTGCTCGACATCGCCGAGTCGGCCAGCCGCCGGGCCGTGGCCAGCACCGCCGCATTGCCGGTGGCCCGGTACAGCTCCACGCCCGCGCCGATCGCCAGGCCCTGGTTGTAGGTCCACACCGTGCCGTTGTTGTTCGCGCAGCCGTTGGTGAGGCCGTCGTTGACCAGCCCGGCCGAGTTGATCATGCCGCTGCCGGTGAACCAGTTCCAGCCCGTCGTCGCCCGGTTGAGCCAGGTCGTGTCGCCGCCCAGCCGATTGTGCAGGCTCGCCGCGAGACGGAGGTAGAGACCGATCGTGACCGCGTTCTTGTACGTACGCTCGCGGTCCCACCACACTCCCCCGCCGCAGGTCGACGTGTCCCAGAAGCCCTGGACGTAGTTCGCGATCAGCACGGCCTCATTGAGGTACTTCGCATCGCCGGTCAGGTCGTACGCCTGCACCCAGGCGATCCCCCACCAGGCCGTGTCGTCGATCGACCGGCTGATGAAGTCGCCCTCGATCGGGTCGCCGCTCTTCTGCCCGGCCGGCATCGACACCTTGTTGACCGTGAACGTGCGGTCGACCATCCACCGGTAGTCGGTGCGCCCGGTGCGCTTCATCCAGTCCATCACCGCGGTGGTCGCCACCGCCGAGTTCCACCAGCTCGACAGCCACCACGCGGTGTCGGGCTGGTACGACCACATCAGCACGTCGGCGGCCGCGGCCGGACGATCGTTGCCGGGCCGGGCCCACACCGTGCAAG
The DNA here is from genome assembly GCA_032160305.1 of Actinoplanes sp. Taxonomy (GTDB): domain Bacteria; phylum Actinomycetota; class Actinomycetes; order Mycobacteriales; family Micromonosporaceae; genus Actinoplanes. The sequence continues at coordinate 7,362 of JAVHVY010000325.1, read as the reverse complement.
TGCCGTTGTTGCCGGTCACCGCGCGCCCGCAGGCCCGCACCGCACCGCCGTAGAGCAGCGCTTTCCCGTCGCGGGTGGCGTACAGCCTGGTCCGGGTGGCGGTGCCGCCGGACGGGGTGCTCGTACGGCCCAGCGAGGAGCCGCCCGGCCAACTCGTGCCGTCGTTCCAGGAGCGGTCCAGCCAGATCTCGTCGCCGGCCGTGCCGCCCGCGATCGTGCCCCAGGCCATCCCCCGGTTGTCCAGGTGCAGGGCGATCGTGCGCCCGCTCAGCGAGGCCGATCCGACCGGCTGGTTGTCGCCTACCGCGGTGGAGGGGTCAGCGCCGTCGCAGACAACGTCGCAGGCCTGCAGGTGCACCCAGTCGGTGCACTGGATGCCGCCCGAGTCGCCGCAGGCGCGGATCATGCCGCGGGCGTGGTGCACCGGGTCGGCCAGGTTGTACATCAGTGTGCGGGTGCCGGTCCACGTGCCCGGGATGGCGGCCTTGCCCAGCACGCCGTCCCAGCTGCTGCCGTCGGTCCAGGTCCGGTCCAGCCAGACCGAGTCACCGGTGCTGCTGCTGCCGTAGTCGATGCTGCCCCAGGCCATCGCGTCGGCGTCGGAGAGGTGCAGCGCGATCGTCCGGCCGTTCTGAATCCTGTTGGCGACCGGGAAGGTGTCCTGCCGGGCGCTGGACGGGTTCCTGGCATCGCAGTAGACCGAACAGACGGTCGCCGCCAGAGCGACCGGCGCGACGGGGGTGGCCTGTGCGGCGGCTGGTCGCAGTAGGACTGCGACGAGGACAGCGGCGAAAACGTAGACCGCGGCACGCTTCATGGCGCACTCCCCTGCTCGGTGACCGTCATAACAGATTGACGTTTGTGAACACTTTGAAGCAAGTCTTGTTAACAGTTTTGTCCTGCGCGTCGCATCGTGCGCCATTCGACAATTTGGGAGCGCTCCCATGTTGTCTCGGCAACACCGTTGTAACGATGAGCACCCACTTTGCTGACCTTGCCCAGGAGACGGAGCCGGTCGCGTTCATCCGCGCGACCCGACGCCTCCCGTGGGCCGACGATCGGAGTCCCCCTCCATGCCGAGACGGCGAACCGTTCTCACCACAGCGCTCACCGCTGTCGTCACCGCCGCGGCCGGCATCATCTTCGCCACCACGGCCACGCTGCCGGCGTCCGCCGCCAGCGTCGGCACCGGCACCGGTTACCTGCACACCAACGGCAACAAGATCGTCGACAGCACCGGGGCGACGGTCCGGCTCACCGGCCTCAACTGGTTCGGGATGGAGACCGACAACAAGACGTTCCACGGTCTGTGGTCGAGCAACCCGTGGCGCTCGCAGCTCGACACGATGGCCCGCCTGGGCTACAACACGCTGCGGGTCCCGTTCTCCGACGACGCGCTCAAGCCCGGCGCGGCCGCCACCAGCATCAACGACTACATCAACCCCGACCTCGTCGGTAAGTCACCGCTGCAGATCCTGGACGTCGTCGTCGCGTACGCCGGTAGCAAGGGCATGCGGATCATTCTGGACCGTCACCGGCCGACCGCCTCCGGGCAGACGGCGCTCTGGTACACAGCGGCCGTCCCCGAGTCCACCTGGATCAGCGACTGGCAGTCCCTGGCCCGTCGGTATGCGGGCAACACCACCGTGATCGGCGCCGACCTGCACAATGAGCCGCACGCCGATGGCACCAACCCGGCGGCGATCGGCGCGTGCTGGGGTTGTAGCGACACCACCCGCGACTGGCGGCTGGCGGCGGAACGGGCCGGCAACGCGATCCTGTCCGTGCAACCCGCCTGGCTGATCTTCGTCGAGGGCGTCAGCTGCCCCAGCGGCGGCCTGCCGAACATTTACGACAACGACCCGAGCAACGACGAGGACTGCGGCTGGTGGGGTGGCAACCTGTCCAAGGCCGGCGCGTTGCCGGTACGGCTCAGCGTGGCCAACCGGGTGGTCTACTCGCCGCACGATTACGCCACGTCGGTCTACCCCCAGGCCTGGTTCAGCGACCCGACGTTCCCGGCGAACATGCCGGCCATCTGGGACAAGTACTGGGGCTACCTGTACAAGCAGAACCTCGCGCCGATCATGATGGGTGAGTTCGGTAGCACCCTGCAGGACCCGCGGGACACGGTCTGGTTGAAGAAGCTGCTCGCCTACACCGGTACCGGAGTGGACGGCATGTCGTTCACCTACTGGTCGTGGAACCCGGACTCCGGTGACACCGGCGGCATCGCCCTGGACGACTGGACCACCATCAACACCACCAAGCAGGCGATCCTCCAGCCGTACCTGATCGCACCGGTCGGCGGCGGGTCGACGACCGGCCCCACCCCCACAACCAGCGTTACCACCACGACCGGCACGACCGGCCCGACCCCCACCACCACGACCAGCCCGCCATCGCCGAGCGGCGCCTGCACGGTCTCCTACCACCAGGACGGTGCCTGGCCGGGCGGCTTCCAGGGGTCGCTGACCGTCCGGAACACCGGTAGCGCGGCGGTCAACCCGTGGACCTCGACATGGACCTGGCCGGCCGGGGTCACCCTCAACAACGGCTGGAACGCCACGGTGACCCAGTCCGGCACCACGGTCACCGCGGTCGCACCGTCGTACAGCACGTCGCTGGCGGCCGGCGCATCGGCCACCGTCGGCTTCGTCGCCAACGGTCCGGCCAGCGCCCCGGCCGCGGTCAAACTCGGCGGCCATTCCTGCTCCTGACCGAACCGGCATACGGCCCGTCCGGCGGGCCGTATGCCGACGGCCGTCCGGCGGGCCGTATGCCGACGGCCGTCCGGCGAGCCGTATGCCGACGGCCGTCCGGCGAGCCGTTAGCCGACGGCCGCCGTGGCGGAACTCTAGCGCCGACGGTGGGCGCCGAGCTCGCCTGGAAAGCTCGCTTCAACACCACCGGCAGCGTCCTCGCCGCCGCCCCGACGTCTCCCGGCACATGCGCACGTGGCGCTGCCGGGAACACGGCCGAGGCCGCATGGTGACCGGCGGCGGTGAAGGATGCTGGTGTGGCCACTCGAGACATTCCCGACCATGTTCTCGATCAGCTTCTGATCAGCCTGGTGTTCTGCGAGGCCGAGCTGATTCTCGAGCATTTCGAGCCCGGCGGGGCAGCGCTCATCGGCGACGCGTTCGGTGACGTCTTCATCTGGTTGTGGCGCGACAACCCGGCCAAGGCGACCGTGCTGGTCGCGGACCTGCTCACCCAGCTGCGCTTCTACCATCACAACGCCACCCGGGCGGTCCGGCTCGACGCGGTGCTGCACGGGCTGCCGGCCTGCTTGCGCGGGGTGACGCCCACCGAGCTGGCCGAGATGCTGAACCGGCTGCGCCACGACGTGCCGATCTACGTCGGTGAGACCGACCTGTGAGCATCGGCCGACCCAGCGCACCTAACCGACCCAGCGCACCTAACCGACCCAGCGCAGATTCAGCGGCAGGCCGACGAACCGGGCGTAGCGGGCGAGCGACTGCTCGGCCTTCGTGCGGTCGGCGGGGCGCAGGGACACGAGCGGGATCGCGTCGACGGTCACCGCCTTCTTGCCGAGGGTCCGTTTCCAGGTGCCGACGACCCGGCCCGAGCGGACGATCGTGGCCTGGAAGACACCGTTGCCGCCCGGGATGATCGCCTGCTTGTGGCCCTCGTCGACCATCATCGACCGGTCCTTGAAGCCGAGCAGGTATTCGTCGAAGCCGGGCAGGGTGTGCCAGTCGGCCACCGGCGCGGGCGCCGACTCCAGCAGGGCACGGTCGACGATCATCTCGACGCCGTCGACCGCGACCGTGGTCAGAGCCGAGCCGCCGACGGCCAGGCCGGTCTTCACGTCGGCCATCGTCAGGCCGGTCCAGCCGGCGAAATCCTTGCGGGTGGACGGGCCGTGGCTGCGGAAATATCGGGTCGTGATGATGCCCAGGGCCTCGTCGCGGTCGGGCCGGTTCGGTTTCGGCACCCACTCGTCGAGCAGCACGAACGTCTGCTCGGTGCCGAGGTGCGGGGCGATGCAGGTGACGCCGCGCTGGCTCGCATACCAGAGCAGGTGGTAGCCGCGCTGGCCGGACGCGTCGACGCCGCCCGACGTCAGTACGGCCAGGCACTGCGCCCGGGTGAGGCGCCCGCCGCCCGCCAGCGCGGCGGCGAGCAAGTCGACCGCGCGGTCGACGGTGGCCTCGTCCAGGTCGAGCACGGCACGCCGGGCCGCCACCCCGGCGAGCGCGCGCACGCCCATCAGCTCCAGCATCCAGTGCGCGTCCGCCGGGGGCACGAGGTGCACGGTGCCGCGCATCGGCCAGGTGCGCAGGGCCGCGCGGCTTTCGAGAGCGGCGGTGACCTCGACCAGGGTCGCCCCCGGTAGCCGGGCGCCCAGCGACCACAGGCCGCTGGCCATGTCCTGCGCCTGCATCGCGCCGAACCACTCGACGACGCCGGCCACGTCGCCGGGGTTGCCGCGCGGATGCGGGCGCAGCAGCAGGCTGGTCATCCGCAGGGTGAGCACGTCCGCCGGGGAGAGGTTCACGGCGGCAGCCTACGACGCGGGTACGACAGCAAGGGCGGCCCGGCGCGGGCCGCCCTTGCCGGGCGCAAATCAGCGTCCCCCGGGCCGCCCTTGCCCGGGCGGCGAATCAGCGTCCGCGCTCCGCGCGGTAGCGGGCGATCAGCGTGTTCGTCGACGAGTCGTGGTCGGCGGCCGGCGCCTCGGCGCTGGTCAACAGCGGGGCCAGCTGGTTGGCCATCACCTTGCCGAGCTCCACGCCCCACTGGTCGAACGAGTTGATCTGCCAGATCGTGCCCTGGGTGAAGACGATGTGCTCGTACAGCGCCACCAGCTGGCCGAAGACCGCCGGCGTCAGCTTGCGCGCCAGGATCGTCGTGGTCGGATGGTTGCCCGGCATCACCTTGTGCGGCACCAGCTCCGGCGCGACACCCTCCGCGGCGACCTGCTCGGCGGTGCGGCCGAAGGCCAGGGCGCCGGTCTGGGCGAAGAAGTTCGACATGAACAGGTCGTGCATGCCGGCGATGGCGTGGTTCGGCTCGCTGAAGCCGATGAAGTCGGCCGGGATCAGCTTGGTGCCCTGGTGGATCAGCTGGTAGAAGGCGTGCTGACCGTTGGTACCGGGCTCGCCCCAGAATATCTCGCCGGTCTGGAAGTCGGCCGCGGTGCCGTCGAGGCGTACCGACTTGCCGTTGCTCTCCATGGTCAGCTGCTGCAGGTAGGCGGCGAAGCGATGCAGATACTGCGCGTACGGCAGGACCGCGTGCGACTGGGCGCCGAGGAACGTGTCGTACCAGACGCCGAGCAGGCCCAGCAGCGCCGGCACGTTCTGCTCGATCGGGGTACTACGGAAGTGCTCGTCGACGGCGTGGTAGCCGGCGAGCATCTCGGCGAACTGCTCCTTGCCGATCGCCACCAGCACCGACAACCCGACCGCGGACGGCAGCGAGTAGCGTCCGCCGACCCAGTCCCAGAAGCCGAACATGTTGGCCGTGTCGATGCCGAAGTCGGCGACGCGCTGCGCGTTGGTGCTGACCGCGACGAAGTGCTTGGCGACCGCGGACTGCTCACCGCCGAGGCCGTCGACCAGCCAGTTGCGCGCCTCGGTGGCGTTGGTCAGCGTCTCCTGCGTCGTGAACGTCTTGGACACGATGATGAACAGGGTGCTGGCCGGGTCGAGGTCGTGCGTCTTGTCATACAGGTCGGTGGGGTCGATGTTGGAAACGAAGCGGCACTCGATGCCCTCGGCCTTGTACGCCTTCAGCGCCTCGTAGGCCATCACCGGCCCGAGGTCGGAGCCGCCGATGCCGATGTTGACCACCGTCCTGATCCGCTCGCCGGTGGCGCCTTTCCACTCGCCGGAGCGGACCCGGTCGCCGAACGCCCCCATCCGGTCGAGCACCTCGTGCACCTCGGCGACCACGTCCTGGCCGTCCACCACGAGGCTCGCGTCGCGCGGCAGCCGCAGGGCGGTGTGCAGGACCGCGCGGTCCTCGGTCGTGTTGATGTGCTCGCCGGCGAACATCGCGGCGATCCGCTCCCGCAGCCCGGCCCGCTCGGCGAGCGCCGTCAGCGCGGAGAGCACCTCGTCGGTGACCAGATTCTTGCTGTAGTCGACGTAGAGGTCGGCCACCCGCGCGGTGAGTCGCTCGCCGCGCCGCGGATCGCTGTCGAACAGGTCGCGCAGGTGCACACCCGAGAACTTCTCGGCGTGCCCCTGCACGGCCTGCCATTCGGCGCTGTCGGAAACGTGTTCGCTCATTGCTCTTACACTCCCGCCTGAACCCGGACTCTCGATGCCATCGTGGCATGAATCCCGGCGGGCCGCCGCCGATCAAAAGGCGTACGGGCCGAAGCGTCCCCAGGCTACGAAGGCGGCCAGCAGAAGCAGCACCACGTTCACCGCGAGGTTTTGGTGTTCCTTGCGGCGCGTGTGCACCACGATCGCCCCGATCATCATCAGCACCAGGCCGAGGGCTGCGAGCGGGGCGAAGATCGGCGCGATGTCCAGTGCGGGCGGCAGGATCAGGCCGATCGCGGCGAGGATCTCCAGCACGCCGATGGTCTTGACCATGCCAGACGAGAAGTCGTCGACCCAGCCCATGTTCTTCCGGAGGTCCTCCTTCGGGCGGAACGCCTTCATGCTGCCAGCGGCGAGGAACCCGAGCGCCAGCAGGCTGGCGACGATCCAGAGGGCTATGTTCACGGGGTTTCTCCCTGACCGAATTTGCGTGAATGTTCAATCGGAACCGTACCGGCCTGGGCAAGATCGGCAAACGGATTCTGCTTCAGCGGAGGGAGATGTCAACCGAGGATTCCGCGCCGGTCATGATGGGGTGATGGCGACCTGGGACGACCTGCGCGCCGTCGCGGCCACGCTGCCCGAGACGGTCGAGACGGCCCCGCACGAGTGGCGGGTGCGCGCCAAGAACCTGGCCTGGGAGCGTCCGTTACGCAAGGCGGACCTTGAGGCACTGGGCGCGGACGCGCCGCAAGGCGACATTCTGGGCGTACGGGTGGCCGACGTCGGCGTGGCCGAGGCGCTGGTCGCGGACGACCCGGCGGTGTACTTCCGCACGCCGCACTTCGCCGGTTACCCGGCCGTCCTGGTCCGGCTCGAAGTGATCGAGCCGGCCGAACTGCACGGCCTGGTACGCGACGCCTGGCTGGCCCGGGCCCCGAAACGGACAGCCCGGGCCTACCTGGACGCGAATCCTTAGCGCTCAGCGCCGTAGGTCCTTCGGGGATCGACGATTCGGGGCCGGCGGGTGGTTGGTGATCATTCCAACGCGAAGATCGCCGGCCGCCACGGTCAATGCCGTGCTTGACCAGGCCGAAGACCGACTGACCGCCTTCGGGCG
>JAVHVY010000323.1:0-6916 GCA_032160305.1 Actinoplanes sp. | reverse complement strand
CGCGCCGAAGGCCGCCGGTCAGCGGCGGGGCCTGACGATGGCGTGCTGGATCGAAGAGCGCCGCGATACGCCCGAGCGCAAGGCCGCCTGGCACCGCGACTGCGTCGACCCCGGCCACTGCCCGTGCGAGGCACACAAGAACGACAAGCCGGCCGGTGCGCGATGACCGGCGACGATCACCCGGCGCCCCGGCCGTCCTGGGAGCTTTTCGAGCTACCGGTCGCGGACGTCGACTTGCTGCGGCGCACGCTGAGAACAGGTGCGCGCGGGCCGCCTGCTATTCGAACAGGGAGTGGTCCTCGGCCGCGCCCTCGGCCCGATGCCGGGCCCGGCGGCGCAGCTGGACCACCACGGCATCAACGGCGGCCACCACGGCCCAGGCCGCGAGCAGCCAGCCGGGCACCGTCCAGCCCGCGTGCCAGAGCAGCACGGCCAGGGCGGTGCACACCACGAAACCGAACAGGGCCAGGATCAGGCGCAGGTTGAGCGCGCTGTAGGGCTCGTCGACCGTTCCCTTGCGGCCGGCCGGCTGTGGGCCGATGGGCATTTACCCAACCTACTCCCGGCCGGCCGCGACGACCTCAGGGCGCAGTACTCCCGCCGCATGGTGGTGATGGTCACGATGTCGCTGAACAACCGGGTCGCGCCGCAGGTCCACGACGCCGGCCTGACCTGATCCCCCTTGTCCGGGGGTCGGAGCAGGGGTCTCTGCCATATACAGCGTTTCGAGACGGTAAATTCCTTTTGTCGTGTCATCGGAGACGTGGCGGCGAGAGGGGAAGCTCATGGCACGCGTGGGTCGCTCGGTACTGGGGATGCTGCTGGTGCCGCTGGTGGCGGTCAGTCCGGCGCGAGCCGCGCCGGACGCGCCGGCGCCGGGGCCCGCGGTGACCGACATCCGGGAGTTGACCAGCACGGTTTTCACGCTGGACGGGCACAAGCTACCGGCGCGGCCGCGCTTTCGGCCGGGCCCGTCGCGGCGAGCGAGCAGCGCGGCGACTCCCGCGGTCGGGACGGTGCGGCAGTGGCTGGGCCTGGACGACGTCACAAGCACCTTCTACCGCAAGGACTACACGCTGCGCGGGGTCGGCGACCACATCGAGGTGTGGGTGGCCGACGACCTGTCCTTCCCCGCCGGCGACTGCCGGGGCCCGGCCTCGACCGTGATCACCAACGACGAGGTGCGCGGCTTCGTGCGGCAGTTCGACACCGTCGTGTACCCGAAGGAGACGGCCGCCTTCAGCACGCCGCCGGACCGGGACGGCAGCACGCCGCAGCTGACCGGTGGCGACTATACCGGCGCCGGCGACAAGACGGTCACGCTCGTCGACAACGTCCGGGACCCCAACTACAGCGACTTCCCGGATGCGCCCACCTATATCGCCGGGTTCTTCTCCCCACAGCTCAACGAGCTCCTCGACCGCAACGTGATGACCGTCGACGCCTACGACTGGGAGCACCGTTCCGGGGCCACCCCGCCCAGCGAGCCGACCGGTGACCTGTGCACGAGCCGCCCCGCCCGGCCACGGCTGTACGAGGGGACCTTCGCCCACGAATGGCAGCACCTGCTGCAGTACTACACCGACCCGCTCGAAAAGGCCTGGGTGAACGAAGGGCTGTCCGACTACGCGCAGACCCTGGTCGGCTACGTCGACGGCACGGCCGGCATCTACCGGCCCAGCTCGGACAGCCACCTGACCTGCTACCAGGGCTTCGGCACGGTCAAGACCCGGTTCAACACCAATCCGCGCGAGTGCGGCGGCCCGCAGAACTCGCTGAACCTGTGGAACGAGGGCCAGCCCGCCGATGTGCTGGCCGACTACGGCATCGCCTACGCCTTCATGCTCTACCTGCACGATCGTTTCGGGGCCGACGTGCTCTCCGCCCTGCACCGCGACGGCGCGCACCAGGGCCTGGCCGGGGTCGCCGCGGCGCTGCCGGACGGCGCGAACCTCGCCGACGTGCTGCACGACTTCCAGACGATGACGCTGGTCGACAAGACCGTCCAGGACGGCACGATGGCCGGGATCAACCGCACCCGGGTGGTCGCCGACAGTCTGAACTCAACGGTCAACCTGGACAACCCGGCCGCCTACGAGACGCCGGGGGCCGCGCCGAACGGCGCCGACTACGTCCGGCTGCGCGACGCGCACGGCCACTACCTCACGGGAGGCGACCTGCGCGGGGTCAGCTTCAGCGGGGCCGCGACCCTGCCGGCGTTGCCGCTGCAGTGGTCGGTGGTCGACGGCGCGTTCTTCTCCGGCAACGACTCCGGACTGGACGCCACCGCGGTGCTCGCGGTCACCGTGCCCACCGCCGACCCGACGCTGCGGCTGACCACCCGTTACGGGTTGGAGGAGGGCTACGACTACGGCTACGTCACGGTCTCCATCGACGGCGGCCGTACCTACACCCCGGTCGCCGGGGACGCGACGGTGACGGCGCCGCTCGGCCCCGGCATCACCGGACGCTCGATCGGCTTCGAAGCACACACCTGGGACCTTTCCGCGTACGCCGGGAAGAACGTCCTCCTCGGTTTCCGCTACGTCACCGACGCCTCGATCAACCAGGGCGGCTGGCTGATCGACGACGTGACCCTCGGCCGGACCCGGGTCAGCGACGGCTCCACCCTGGACGGGTTGCGCTCGCCCACCCAGGTCGCCCCGGTGCCCGTACACCACTGGTATGTGCGCCTGATCGGGCTCGGCAACCGCACGGCCGCGCAGGTGCGGCTCTCCGAATACGCCCTGCTCGGCGGTTACGACAAGGTCGTGGCGATCGTCTCCTACGACGAGCCGACCGAGACGCAGTCGCAGTACGCGCCCTACACGCTGACCGTCAACGGATCAGTTCAGCCGGGCTCGTGAGCCGGGAAGCGGGCCAGCCGGCCCGGTGGAGACGATGCCTGCGCCGACGTCAGTGGGCGGGTGGGATGACGCCGAAGATGAGTGCGGTTGACCCGGCACCGGCCTTGTTGACGTGGCCGCCGCAGAGGATGTGCGCGCCGCGGACCGGCAGCGCCGAGAGGTTGGCCAGGATCTCCAGGCTGATCCGGTGCCGCTGGTAGACCAGCAGGGAGGCGGCGTACGTCTCGTCGGTGCCGAGGTCCGGGCCGAAGGTGTCGATGCCGGTGCCGCCGTTGTAGCCGATCCGGCCGGTGTCGATCAGCCACTGCACCGTCTCCGGGTCGAAGCCGGGCTGGTGCATCCTCTGGTCGGCGTCGACGTTGAAGAACGCCTGGGTGCCCCATCGGGACTCCCAGCCGGTCCACATGATCACCATGGACTCGTCGGCGATCCGGCCGTGCGTGCGTTCCCAGTCTTCGATGTCGCGGACCGAGAGGGCGTAGTCGGCGTTCTCGGCGCACCTGTCCCGAACGTCGATCTTCACCGCCGGAAGGAAAAGATCCGTCACGTCGAGGTCGTCGGCGAGCGGCTCGCCCGCGTTGAAGTGCCCGGGGGCGCCCCAGTGCGTGCCGGTGTGTTCGCCCTCGCGGACGAACTGCACGTAGTAGCCGTCGTTCTCGATGGTCGCGATCGTCTCCAGCTCGAACGCCGGGTCGCCGGGGAACAGCAGCGTGGTCGCCGGGTCGTTCACATGCGACAGACTGACCAGCCCGAGGCCGCCCAGCGGCGATCCGGACCGGGCGCTCGCCCCGGCCGCCGAAGCGCCACCCGTTGCGGCCGCGACCACGCCGGCCAGGTCGGCCGCGGCCGGCCCCCTCATCGCCCGCCGTCGCATATCTGCCTCATCGGAGCCTTTCGCCCGCCGTGCCCGATCTTGTACGCTGTCTTGCTCATTTTATGAGGTGGCGAGCGGCCAGTTCGCCGCGAACCAGAGTAAACCCGGCGACCGGCCGGTCCCGGATGCGCATGCACCGGATCCTGCCCAACCTCCAACGTTGACACTGTCACATTGACAGTGTCATGATGGCCCTTGTGTGGACGATGGATGAGTTGGTGGAACGGGTGGCCGGTGCACTGGCCGCCGATGCACAGGCCGCCGAGTATGCCGGTGCGCCCAACGGCCGGGTCCGCGACGTGCCCGACCGGCGCGCGATCCGCTGGTACACGACGACCGGCCTGGTGGACCGGCCGCTCGGGATGCGCGGACGCACCGCCCTGTACGGGCCGCGGCACCTGTTGCAGCTCGTCGCGGTGAAAAAGCGCCAGGCCCAGGGGCACCCGCTGGCGGCGATCCAGGCCGAGCTGCACGACGCCTCCGACGCGGTGCTGGCCGACGTGGCCCGCGTACCGGAAGAGTTTCTGACCGGCGGGGAGCCGGCGCCGCCGGACACGAGCACACCCGCGCGGTTCTGGGCCGCAACCCCCGCCGCCTGGGTCGCCGCCCCCCAAGCCGCCGCCGCCCCCCAAGCCGCCGCCGTCTCCCGAGCCGCCGCTGGGATGGCGGACGACGTGGTCGCGACGGCAGCGCCGCTGGGAGCGGTGCGACTGCGCGGCGGGGCCATCCTGGTGTTGCCGGGCGTGCCCGGTGCCGCCGACCGGGCCGCGATCGAGGCGGCCGCCGAGCCGCTGCTGACGCTGCTCACCGACCGAGGTTTGCTGAAGTTCGACGATGGGAGCGCGTCATGACCTTTTCCGTAATCCCGATGGCCCCGGCGGAGCTCGACCGGATCCGGATCCTGCCCGACGCCGGGCTGGGCACGCTGCGCACCGATCGGGGCAACCTGCCGCTGGCCCGCCTCGGCGTCCACGCGACGATCAGCGGGCTGACCGCCCGCAGCGTGGTGACCACCGAGTTCGTCAATTCGCACGACACCCCGATCGAGGCGACCTACGTCTTCCCGCTGCCGGACCGGGCCGCGGTGACCGGCCTGACGATGACCGCCGACGGGCGCACCGTCGAGGCCGAGCTCCAGGAGCGGGCCGCCGCCCGGCACACCTACGACCAGGCCGTCGCGGCTGGCCAGCGGGCCGCGATCGCCGAGGAGGAACGACCCGACGTGTTCACCATGCGGGTCGGCACCATCCTGCCCGGCGAGCACGTCGTGGTCGAGCTGCGGATGGTCGGACCGCTAGCGTACGAGGACGGCGCCGCCACCTTCCGATTCCCACTGGTCGTGGCCCCCCGCTACGTGCCCGGCACCGCGCTGCCCGGGCCGCAGGCGGGCGACGGGACGGCCCTGGACACCGACGCGGTACCGGACGCCTCCCGAATCACTCCACCGGTGCTGCTGCCGGGCTTCCCCAACCCGCTGCGGCTGAGCGTCGGCGTCGACATCGACCCGGCCGGGCTGACCCTGGGCGAAGTGCGCTCGAGCCTGCACACCGTACGCGGCGAGGGCGGCCACCTGGAGATCGGACCGGGCGAACGGGTCGACCGGGACTTCATCCTGCGGCTGGACTACGCCGGGGCCAGTCAGGCGGCCGTGGCCGTACCCGACCAGGACGGCGACGAGCCGCAGGGCACGTACCAGCTGACCGTGCTCCCGCCGGACGAGCCGGGGCCGCGGCCCCGGCCGAAGGACGTGGTGCTGCTACTGGACCGCTCGGGCAGCATGTCCGGCTGGAAGATGGTCGCCGCGCGACGGGCCGCCGCCCGGGTCATCGACACGCTGACCACGGACGACCGGTTCGCCGTGCGCACCTTCGACCACGCCGTCGACCGTCCCGAGGAGCTGGGCGACGGCCTGGTCGAGGCGACCGACCGCCAGCGATTCCGGGCGGTGCAGTATCTGGCCAGGGTCGACGCCCGGGGCGGCACCGAACTGCTGGCGCCGATGCACGAGGCGCTGGCGCTGCTCGCCGACGGGACCCGCGACCGGGTGCTGGTGCTGGTCACCGACGGCCAGGTCGGCAACGAGGACCAGATCCTGGCGGACGTCACCGGGGTTCTCGGCTCGACCCGGATCCACAGCATCGGCATCGACCGCGCGGTCAACGGCGGCTTCCTGGCCCGGCTGGCCTCGGTCGGCGGTGGCCGCAGCGAACTGGTCGAGACCGAGGACCGCCTCGACGAGGCGATGGAGCAGATCCACCGCCGGATCGGCTCGCCGGTGATCACCGACCTGCAGATCAGCGCCGAGGGGCTGCACCTGAGCGAGGGCACCCGCAGCCCGCACCGGCTGCCGTCGGTCTACCCCGGGGTCCCGCTGGTGATCAGCGGCCGCTACCGGGGCGCCCCCGGCGGCTCCCTGACGGTGACCGGGCGCACCCCTGACGACCAGGAGTTCCGGGCCACGGTCGCGGTGCGGGAGCGCGCCGAGCCGGCCGTCACCGCCCAGTGGGCCCGGGCCGCCCTGCGCGACCTGGAGGACCGGTACGCCGCCGGCGAGCAGAAACTCGAACCGCAGATCGTCACCACCTCGCTGCGGTTCGGGGTGCTGTGCCGGTTCACCGCGTTCGTCGCGGTGGACAGCCGGGTGGTCAACGAGGGCGGCGAGCGCCGCCGGGTGACCCAGCCGGTCGAACTGCCGGCCGGGTGGCAACCGGTCGGCGGGGCGGCGGCGATGCCGGTCCACGCGATGACGGCCGGATCGGGCCCGCCGCTGTCGTTGGCGGCGGCCGGACCACAGCGGGCCGTCTTCGCCCCGATCCAGGCCCGGACCGCGACCGCGGACCCGGCCGGCCCGAGTGTCGCGGGCTCAGCCGGCCCGAGTGTCGCGGGCTCGGAGTCGAGCGCGCCGGCACCCGACGCGAGGATGCCCGGCACGCAGCCGGCGGATGTTCCGCCGCAGCCCCCGTCGCCGCAGCCCCCGTCGCCGCAGCCCCCGTCGTGGCGGCGGCCCGAGCGGCACACGTTCGCAGCGGTCCCGTCGACCGTGCGGGCGCCGAGCCGGTCCGGATCGCTGACGTACTCGTTCGACATCGAGGATCTCCTGAAGCGGGAAGCGCAGCGGCTGGCCGACGGCGAGGACCGGTCCCCGATGCAGCGTCGCGATCTGCTCACCGACCTG
>JAVHVY010000275.1:0-10398 GCA_032160305.1 Actinoplanes sp. | reverse complement strand
TCGACGCCGCGACCGGTCAGATAGGCCATCGCCCGGTCGGCGTCGTCGGACGAGACGATCGCGAACATGCCCACGCCCATGTTGAAGGTGGCTTCCATCTCGGTGTCCTCGACCCGTCCCTTCGCCTGGATCAGATCGAAGATCGACTGGGGACGCCAGGTCGACCGGTCGACCACCGCGTCGACGTGCTCGGGCAGGATGCGCACCAGGTTGCCCGGAATGCCGCCGCCGGTCACATGCGAGAAGGCGCGGACGTCTGCCTCCTCGATCAGGCCGAGGCAGTCCTTGGCGTAGATCTTCGTCGGGGTGAGCAGTTCCTCGCCCAGGGTGCGCTGGCGGCCGAAGTCGTCCACCACCGTGTCGAGGCGCATCCGGCCAGCGCCGAGCAGCACGTGCCGGACCAGGGAGTAACCGTTCGAGTGCAGGCCGGAGGAGCGCAACGCGATCACCGCGTCACCCACCTCGACCCGGTTGGGACCGAGGATCTCGCTCTCCTCCACCACGCCGACACCGGTCGCCGAGACGTCGTACTCGTCCGGGCGCAGCACGCCGGGGTGCTCGGCCGTCTCGCCGCCCAACAGGGCGCAGCCCGCATAACGGCAGCCGTCCGCGATGCCGGCGCCGATCATGGCGACCTTGTCGGGGACGACCTCGCCGCAGGCGATGTAGTCGAGCAGGAAGAGCGGCTCCGCACCACAGGCCACCAGGTCGTCGACGACCATCGCGACCAGGTCGATGCCGATCGTGTCGTGGATGTCGAGCTGCTGGGCGATCACCAGCTTGGTGCCGACCCCGTCGGTCGACGACGCCAGGATCGGCGACGTGTACCTGCTCGTGTCGAGCTTGAAGAGGCCGGCGAAACCGCCCAGGTCGCCCATCACCTCGGGCCGGGTGGTCTTCTTGACCTTCGACTTCAGCAGCTCCACCGCCTTCTCGCCGGCGTGGATCGACACCCCGGCGTCCGCATAGGTGAGCGCGCGCTTACGGCCGCCGCGACCGGCCGTCCACAGCTGGCGGTCGGCGCCCTCGGCGTCGCTGGATCCGGCACTGCTGCGCTCGGACACGTGCGTCACGGTTCTCCCCTTAATGCGGTGCGGCGGTGCGGTGCTGCCGGTGAGCCGGCCGGGCCGGAATCGGATGTTACGGGCGGTGCAGGGCGTCGGCGCCGCCCGGACTGCTGACGAGTCTGCCGGTGTGCAGTTCCTCAGCTGCCTCTTCATACTCCCGTTCGAGCTCGGAGACCGCGGCCTCGGCGGCCTCGGTTGTCGCGGAGGGCATCGTCGCACGCCGGCCTACGCCCTCGAGCACGTGCTTGCCGATCAGGTTGCCGGGCGGCAGCTCGATCGGATACTGCCCGTCGAAGCAGGCCATGCAGAGCCGGGTCCTCGGCTGCTCGGTCGCCCCGACCAGGCCGTCGAGGGAGACATAGCCGAGCGAGTCGGCACCGATCGACCGGCGGATCCCGTCGGTCTCCAGGCCGTTCGCGATCAGCTCGGCGCGGGTGGCGAAGTCGATGCCGTAGAAACAGGGCCATTTCACCGGGGGAGACGAGATGCGGACATGCACCTCGAGAGCACCGGACTCCCGCAGCATCCGGATCTGGGCGCGCTGGGTGTTGCCGCGGACGATCGAGTCGTCGATCACGACGATCCGCTTGCCGCGGACGACCTCGCGCAGCGGATTGAGCTTCAGCCGGATGCCGAGCTGCCGGATGGTCTGCGACGGCTGGATGAAGGTGCGCCCGACGTACGCGTTCTTCATGAAGCCGGCACTGTACGGAATGCCGGAAGCCTCTGCGTAGCCGATCGCGGCCGGGATGCCCGACTCGGGCACGCCGATCACCAGGTCGGCCTCCACCGGGTGCTCCTTGGCCAGTCGGCGGCCGACCTCGACCCGGGCGGCGTAGATGTTGCGGCCCGCGATGGTGGTGTCGGGACGGGCAAGGTACACGTACTCGAAGAGGCAGCCCTTGGGATCGGGGGCCGCGAAGCGCGTCGAGCGCAGGCCGTGCTCGTCGATCGCGATGATCTCGCCCGGCTCGACCTCGCGGACGAAGCTGGCGCCGACGATGTCCAGCGCGGCGGTCTCGCTGGCCACCACCCAGCCGCGTTCCATCCGGCCGAGGACCAGGGGGCGGACACCCTGCGCGTCGCGGGCGGCGTACAGCGTGTGCTCGTCCATGAAGACGAAGCTGAAGGCGCCGCGCAGTGTGGGCAGCACCTCCATGGCCGCGGCCTCGACCGAGAGGTCGGGCCGGCTGGCCAGCAGCATCGTCACCAGCGCGGTGTCGGAGGTGACGCCCGCGTCGGCCTCCAGCCCGCGGCCGGCGACCTCCTTGGCCAGCTCGGCGGAGTTGACCAGGTTGCCGTTGTGGGCCAGTGCGATGGTCGTGCCGGCTGTGGTCGCGCGGATCGTGGGCTGCGCGTTCTCCCAGTTGGAACCGCCGGTGGTGGAGTAACGGGTGTGCCCGATCGCGAGATGACCGCGCAGGCTGGCGAGGGTCGGCTCGTCGAACACCTGGGCGACGAGGCCCAGATCCTTGTAGACCACCACGCCCGAACCGTCGCTGACGGCAATGCCGGCGGCCTCCTGGCCGCGATGTTGCAGGGCGAAAAGCCCGAAATAGGTGAGTTTTGCGACCTCTTCCTCGGGGGCCCAGACACCGAAGACACCACAGGCATCCTGGGGGCCACGCTCCTGGGGGTCGAGCTCGTCGGTCAACCGGCCGTCGCCTCGGGGCACCTGCTTGCTCCCTCATGCTGATCTGCTGGAACTTGCCTGCTTGCTCCGAGCGCTTAGTGTACGCGAGACGCCGCGCGCGGACCGGGCTCAGCCGTCCGGAAAGCCCCCTCAATGCGGGAGGTGTAGGGGTAACCACTCGGAGAGGTCAGTGCGGATGCCACTTGCGTGCACCTTCCCGCTGCGGAGCGCATCGGGCCAGGACAACCGGCCGGTCGCGACGAGCAACCAGGTCATCGGATCCGTTTCGACCACATTGGGTGGTGTGCCACGGGTGTGCCTGGGACCAGGAACACATTGAATCGCGCCGAAGGGCGGAATCCGGACCTCCACCGATCGGCCAGGAGCCGTCCGGGCGAGCTCGCTCAACAGCTCCCGCACCGCGTCACGCAGGGTGGACCGGTCAGGTTCGGCGCCGCGGTCGACCGCGGCCAAAGCCGCGTCGACCGACTCGGATGTATTGTGCGCACTGGACACGTCGGGACGATACGACCCCGGCCGCGAGGATTGCCGGGCGGCCCTGGGTCGCGCGGAAGCCCTCTAACAAGGCATAGTGGCCGACGGTGTGTGTTTGTCGCGGGATCTGACCGGCCTAACCTATGCGCTCGGTGACCGTGCGACCGGAAGGGCGGTGGACATTGAGAACGCACCTACGAGCCCGGGGGTACCAGGCCGGTGCGTTGCTGGCGTTGGTCGTGGGCCTGTTGGCCGTCGCGCCGTCGCCGGCGATGGCCGCCAAGCCCGAAGTGTCGATCGACAACATATCGACCGACATCGCCTCCGGCGCCACTACCAACCTGCAGTATACGATCACCCGGAGCAACCAGGTAGACGCCACCACCGGGTTGCAGATCGCGGTCGCGGTCAACGGCAACGGCATGAACTGCGCCAACGAGTGCAACGGCCTGGTCAACCCCAAGCCCGCCGCGAGCGTCACCCGCAATGCCCAACTGACGGCGCCGCAGGTGGATCCGGGCCAGACCAAGGTGATCACCATCCAGATCACCGCCACGGTCGGCACCGACAGCGCTACGACCACTCAGCGGGTGACCGTGCACGGCTCGGACAAGCCGCAGACCGTCCGGCAGATCTCCGGCAGGGTCAAGGACGGCACCGGCAAGGCGATCGTCGGCGCCAACGTCGGCATCCGCGACAGCAGCAACCGGTACTACGAGACAGTCAGCAACGCGGACGGCGGCTACGCCTTCACCGCCTCGGACAGCAAGCCGATCGGCGTCGGCAGCATTACCGTCGGCGCGGCCAAGGACGGCTTCAAACCGGTGACAGTGACGGTCCAAGGTGGTGCGGGCAAGTCGATAAACGTGCCGCTGACCTTGACCTCGCTCACCGCCTCGGCGTCGGTCAGCCCGTCCGCCACGGCGTCGGCCAGCGGCACGCCGACCGAGGAAGCGACCGACACAGCGACCGACGGGCCCGCCGCGACCAGCACCACGGCGGCGAAGGACACGTCCGGCACCGACAGCGGCAGCTCGACGCTCTTCATCATCATGGGCGGCCTGCTCGTGGCGGCCGGCATCGGCGCCATCGCGCTGGTGCTGATGCGCCGCAGGAACAACGACGACCCGGACGACCCCGACGGGCCCGACGGGCCCGGGCCGGCCGGCGTGGTGCCACCCAGCCAGGGCCGCTTCAACACCCCCGACCGCACCAGGGTCGGCGGCGCCCCCGTGGGCGCCAACGACCAGACCATGGTCGCCAACCTGTCCGAGGCGCCGACCATGATGCACCGGGCCGTCCCGATCGAAGACGAGTTCCCGGACCCGTACGGCGCACCCGCGGTCACCCCGGGCAGCTATGCGGGGCCCGGCGGCTGGGGCACGACCAGCGCGGCAGCGGCAGCGCCCGTGGTGCCGCAGCAGGGCGGCGCGTACGGCGGCAGCCAGTACGGCGGCAGCACCGGTGGCCAGTACGGGGCGGCCGCGGTGCCGGCCCAGGCGACCGGCAGCTACGACGACGCCGGCTACGGCGCCCCGGCCAGCCAGTACGGGCGGCCGCCGGCCGAGGAGGCGTACGGGGGCTACGGCGGGGGACAGTACGGCGGTGGGGCGGAACAGCAGCGTTACGACGAGCCGACCGGCATGTACCGGCCCGAGCCGCAGCAGCCGGGCGGCGGCTATGACCAGGGTGGATATGACCAGGGCGGCTACGACCAGGGCCCCGGTTACGGTCAGCCGCAGCAGGACTCGTACACCCCGCCCGGCGGTGGCTACGGGCAGCAACCGGGCGGCGGGTACCAGCGCGGCGGGCACCAGGGCGGCGGGTACGGCACGGGTCAGCAGCCGGCCGGCGAGCAGCGCGGCTACGGGCAGTGGGACGGCGCACAAGGTGGCGACTCCTACGGGCCGGCGGCCGGGGGCGGGTACGACCAGCGCGGCGGCGGCTACGGCGGTGCCGCCCCGGCTGCGGGTTATGGCGATCAGGGCGGCTACGACCAGCGCGGCGGACACACCGGCGGCGGGTACGAGCAGGAGCCGGGCGCCGGCGGGTACGGGCCGCAGGGTGGCGGGCCGGCGTACGGGCAGCCGGGGCAGGAGCCGTACTACGGTGGCGGCGGCCAGCAGGACGGCGGGCGGCACGGAGCGCCGGGACGGCAGCAGCCGCCGGCGGCCCCACCGGAGTCGACGCATCCGGGACAGCGTCGCAGCCTCGACTGGCTCGACGACTGATCGTCAGATCGCTTCAGCGCCGGTCCGATCCTTGACGGGGGCGGGCCGGCGCTTTGCCGTTCCGGTCGACGGGCGGCTACCGAGCCGGGCGGCCACTGTCAGGCCGACGCGCCACGGGCTGACCAGCACTAAGACGATGGGCGCTCTGCCTCAGCAGTTCCGGCGTCGGTCGGCTCAGCGTCAGCGGCCTCGACATCCGCAGCCTCGGCGGCGGGACCGGTCCCGGCCGGCTCAGCATCCTCGACGTTGGCATCCGCACCCACAGCCCAGGCGGCGGGACCGGTCCCGGCGGGCTCAGCGTCAGCGGCCTCCACACCGACAGCCTCGGCCGTGGGAGCGGTCCCGGCCGGCTCGGGGTCGAGAGTCGCGGCCGCCTGCGCGGCGTCGGTCGGTTCGACCTCGGAGGTCGCATCCGGCGAACTCGGCAGGGTGGCACCTGCGGACAAAGCGCCAGAATCCGGGACCGGCCCCGCCGCCATCGGATCTGCCGACGCCGCCGGCTCCTCGACCGCCCCCGGCGCGTCCGGGGCCAGGGAGTTTTCGGGGGCCGCCGGCCGGGTGGCCGCGTTCGGGTTTCCGTGGCGGGCCGCCAACCCGCCCGGGCCGCCGAACAGGTCGCGCATCGTCGACTCGAAGGCCGTGCGCAGCTCGTCGAGACCGATCGTGAACTGGCCGTGCAGGTCCAGGACCGGCATCTGCATGGTCGTGCCGATCGGCGTACACGACATGCGGTGCTCTGCGGCCAGTGCGATGAACGCCTTGTCGTGCCCGCGCGGCACGACCACCACCGCCCGGCCCGCCGACTCGCTGAACAACTGCACGAACGAGGTCGTTACGTCCTCGCGTTCCGGCAGCGTGACCTTCGCACCCACGTTGTGCCGCAGGGCCGACTCGACCAGCACCTGGGCCAGACCACCGTCGGAGATGTCGTGCGCCGCGACGATGTGCCCGCGCTCGCCGGCCTGGCCGAGCAGCGTGCCGAGCCGCATCTCCTCGGCCAGGTCGACCTTCGGCGGGCGCCCGCCCAGGTGGCCGTGGGTGACCCAGGCCCACTCGGAGCCGCTCAGCTCACACTCGGTGTCGCCGAGCAGGAAGATCTGGTCGCCTTCGCCGGCGGCCGGCACCGGGAAGCCCATCGGGATGCGCCGGGCGACGTCGGCGAAGACGCCGAGCACGCCGACGACCGGGGTCGGGTGGATCGCCGCCGCGCCGGTCTGGTTGTAGAAGCTGACGTTGCCGCCGGTGACCGGGATGCCCATCTGCTGGCAGCCGTCGGCCAGGCCGCGGACCGCCTCGGCGAACTGCCACATCACGGCCGGGTCCTCGGGCGAGCCGAAGTTCAGACAGTCGGTGACGGCGATCGGCTGGGCGCCGGTGGTCGCCACGTTCCGGTACGCCTCGGCCAGCGCGAGCTTGGCCCCCTCGTACGGGTCGAGGCGCGCGTAGCGGCCGTTGCCGTCGACGGAGAGCGCGACGCCGAGGCCAGTGCGCTCATCGATGCGGAGCACGCCGGCGTCCTCCGGCTGAGCCAGCACCGTGTTGCCCAGGACGTAGCGGTCGTACTGCTCGGTGACCCAGGACTTGTCGCAGAGGTTGGGCGAGGAGACCATCCGCAGCAGTGTGTCGCGCAGTTCGTCCGGTGTGGACGGGCGGGGCAGCGTCTCGGCACGGTCGGCCTGCAGCAGGATCAGGTCGGCGGGCTCGCGGATCGGCCGGGCGTACACCGGGCCGTCGTCGGCGAGCGAGCCGGGCGGCACGTCCACCACAATGTGGTCGTTCCAGGTGATCACGAGCCGGCCGGGCAGGCCCGGGGTCTCGCTGGCGGTGACCTCGCCGATCGCGGTGGCCCAGACGCCCCACTTGTCGGCCGTGGCCAGCACCGCGTCGAGGTTCGCCGGCTTCACGATCAGAAGCATCCGCTCCTGGGACTCGCTGGCCAGGATCTCGGTCGGCGACATCGACGCCTCGCGCAACGGCACCCGCTCCAGCCAGACCCGCATGCCGGTGCCGGCCGCCGCGGCGGTCTCGGTCAGAGCGCAGGTCAGGCCCGCGCCACCGAGATCCTGGATGCCGGCCACCAGACCGGCGTCGTACAGCTCGAGGCAGCTTTCGATCAGCAGCTTCTCCATGAACGGGTCGCCGACCTGCACCGACGGGCGGCGCTGCTCGGCGCCCTCGACGAAGGTCGCCGACGCCAGCACGGAGACCCCACCGATGCCGTCCCGGCCGGTACGCGCGCCGAGCAGCACGACGATGTTGCCGATGCCCGCGGCTTCCTTACGCTGCAGCCGCGCGACCGGCAGCACGCCGATGCTCAGCACGTTGATCAGCGGGTTGCCCTGGTAGCACGGGTCGAAGACGATCTCGCCGCCGATGTTGGGCAGGCCCAGGCAGTTGCCGTAGCCGCCGATGCCGGCCACCACACCGGGCAGCACGCGAGCCGTGTCGGGGTGGTCGGCCGCACCGAAACGCAGCGGGTCCATCACCGCGATCGGCCGGGCGCCCATGGCGAGGATGTCGCGCACGATGCCGCCGACGCCGGTCGCGGCGCCCTGATACGGCTCGACGAAGCTGGGATGGTTGTGCGACTCGACCTTGAAGGTGACCGCGATGTCGTCGGAGATCTGCACGACTCCCGCGTTCTCCCCGATGCCGGCGAGCATCCGGGTGTTCTTCGGCGATTTCTCGCCGAACTGGCGCAGGTGCACTTTGCTCGACTTGTAGGAGCAGTGCTCGCTCCACATGATCGAGTACATCGCCAGCTCGGCGGAGGTGGGCCGGCGGCCGAGGATCTGCCGGATCCGGTCGTACTCGTCGTCCTTGAGGCCCAGGTCGGTGTGCGGCTGCAACTCGTCGGGCGTGTCGAGGGCACGCTGCACCGTGTCAGGGCCGCCGTCGTACTCATTGACCAGCACGTCCGTCGCGGCGAAGCCGGTCGCCCGGGTCGGCAGACCCGCCGCCTGCGCCTGGTTCGGCAGACCGGCCGTGGGAGCCTGGTTCGGCACCGCGCGCGGCGCCGAAGCGCCGCTGGTGGCGGTGTCGGGCTGGGTGGTCATCGGTGTAATCCCCCTGTGCGGTGTCCACCTACGGCAGCTGTGTCACTACCCCAGCCTGGACTGGCTGTGTCCCTACCCAAGCCTGGACTGTCAGTCGGCGGAGCTGTGTCACGACGCCAGCCTGGACTGCCAGTCGGCGGAGCTGTGCCGCTACCCGAGCCTGGACTGTCAGTCGGCGGAGCTGCCAGGTGCCGCAGGACGGAGGTGAAGAAGTCGAGGCCGTCGAGCGACGGGCCGGTAAGCGCCTCCACCGCGTGTTCCGGATGGGGCATGATGCCGACCACGTTGCCGGCCTCGTTGGTGATCGCGGCGATGTCGCGCTGCGAACCGTTCGGGTTGCCGCGGATGTAGCGGGCGACGATCCGGCCCTCGGCTTCGAGTTCGTCGAGGGTGCGCCGGTCCGCGACGAAGCAGCCCTCGCCGTTCTTCACCGGAATCAGGATCTCCTGGTCGGTGGCGAACTGATTGGTCCAGGCGGTGCCGGTGGCCTCGACCCGCAGATGCTGATCGCGGTTGCGAAAGTGCAGGTGCTGGTTACGGGTCAGGGCGCCGGGCAGCAGGTGGGCCTCGCAGAGGATCTGGAAGCCATTGCAGATGCCGAGCACGGGCAGGCCGCCGCGGGCCGCGTCGGCGATCGACTCCATCACCGGGGCGAAACGAGCGATGGCGCCGCAACGCAACGCATCGCCATAGGAAAATCCGCCCGGGAGCACCACGGCGTCGACGTCGTACAGCTCCGGGTCGCCGTGCCAGAGGCGGACGGCCTCGGCGCCGGCTGTCCGCGCAGCGCGGGCCGCGTCGCCGTCGTCGAGCGAGCCGGGAAAGGTGACCACGCCGATCCGCATGGTCACACGTCCTCGGAGACGGGCTCTTCCACGCTGATCGCGAAGTCCTCGATCACCGGGTTGGCCAGCAGTTTGTCGGCGATCTCACGGGCGGCGTCGAAGTCGGGTTCGCCGTCGAACTCGATCTCGATGCGGCGCCCGATGCGAACGGAGGAAATGCCCGACACGCCGAGCCGCGGCAGCGCATTGGCGACCGCCTGGCCTTGGGGATCGAGGATCTCGGGCTTGAGCATGACGTCCACGACGACGCGGGACACGGGCACTCCTGACTGTAGGTGCGCAGTTGGGTGCCCCAGAAAGGGGCGAGCAGCCGAAGCCTACCCTGTGACGCGCGCGGTCGACTTACCGCCGCTGCCGGCAGGCCGACGATCATCCCACTGAACAGGCAACTTCGGCGGTGATCTCAGCCAATCGGCGGTCACGCCGCCGATCACGGTGCGTACAACGTCCGCGGCGGGGCGGCCGGTCCGCGGCGGGGCGGCGTGGCGCCAGGGGACTCAGAGGATCGGGGCGGGCGCGTACTTCGCTGCCTCCGGGTGGGCGGCGACGATCTCGGCGACCCGGTCGGCCACGGCCTGGACCTGGGACGGGGCTGCGCCGACGAAAGCCGCCCGGTTGGCGACCAAGGCGTCGATCTCGGCTCGGGACAGGCCCAGGCGCGGGTCGGCGGCCAGGCGGTCGAAGAGGTCGTTCTCGGGCAGCGCCTGCTCGCGCATCGCCAGGGCCACCGCCACCGCGTGCTCCTTGATGACCTCGTGGGCGGCCTCGCGGCCGACGCCTTTGCGGACCGCCGCCACCAACAGCTTCGTCGTGGTCAGGAACGGTAGGAACCGGTCCAGCTCGCGGGCGATCACCGCCGGGTACGCGCCGAACTCGTCCAGCACCGTCAGGAAGGTCTGGAACAGCCCGTCGGTGGCGAAGAACGCGTCCGGCAGGGCGACCCGGCGGACCACCGAGCAGGAGACGTCGCCCTCGTTCCACTGGTCGCCGGCCAGCTCGCCGATCATCGACAGGTAGCCGCGGACGATCACCGCGAGGCCGTTGACCCGTTCCGACGAGCGCGTGTTCATC
>JAVHVY010000293.1:0-10037 GCA_032160305.1 Actinoplanes sp. | reverse complement strand
GTGCCGGGCCGCGGCCCGCGCCCAGACCCCGGCCGCGGTGTGGCCGCCGTCCTCGAGCCCGACCGAAGCGCACCCGCCGAGCCAGCGCAGGTTGTTGAGGTGCAGGTAGCGGGCGAGGCCGGCCCACATCAGGTTGACCACGGCGCCGGAGCGGTGGTCGGGGTGCACGCAGGAGCGGCCGGTCTCGACGAGCTGGTCGCGCAGCACGCCCAGCCGACTCATGTCGAACTCGCCGTCGCTGTAGCGGCGGCCGGCCCGCTCCGCCGCTTTCGGCGGGAGCATCCGGTAGGTGCCGACGACGGCTCCGGTGGCGTCGTCGCGCACGATGAGGTGGTCGCAGAAGTCGTCGAACTGGTCGACGTCGCGCCCGTCCACCGCGGTGCGCAGGGTGGCGCCGAGCTCTGCGGCGAACACCCCGTAGCGTAGCCGCTGCGCGGCGGCGACCTGATCGGCGTGATCGGCGATCAGTAGCGAGTAGCCGCTGGTCCCGGTGGAGGCGGCGGCGGTCATCAGAACTGCCATGTGCTCTGTGTAGGTGTCCGACCTGCCATGGGCGTGTCGGCTCAGGTGGCGATCGATGTCCACGACATGAATGGATGTCGATCGGCACCTCGGGCGACGGCGTACCGGGCGATGAGCATTGATCGACTACCTTCATCGGTCGGTGCCAACTCAGTGAGGAGCAACCGATGGCTGTAGGCCATAGTCCCGGGTCGGACGAAATTATCGTCCGAAACCTGACGAAACAATACAAGAAAATGCGCGCGGTGGACGACCTGTCCTTTACCGTGCGTTCCGGTCGGGTCACTGGCTTTCTCGGCCCGAACGGCGCGGGCAAGACCACGACCCTGCGGATGCTGCTCGGCCTGGTCCAGCCGACCGCCGGTACGGCGACCATCGGCGGCCGGCACTATGTGGAACTCGACCATCCGATCCAGCACGTCGGCGCGGTTCTGGAGGCTTCCGGCGCGCACAAGGGCCGGACCGGCCTCACCCACCTGCGGGTGATCTGCACGGCGGCCGGCCTGCCCGCCACCCGGGCCGCCGAGGCACTGGACCTGGTCGGGCTCACCCCGGCCGGGAAACGCAAGTTCAAGGGCTACTCGCTGGGCATGAAACAGCGGCTCGGGATCGCCGCGGCGATGCTCGGCGACCCGCGGGTGCTGGTACTCGACGAGCCTTCCAACGGGCTCGATCCAGAGGGCATCCGCTGGATGCGCGACCTACTCAAGAGGCTCGCCGCCGAGGGCCGCACGGTCCTGGTCTCCAGTCACCTGCTCGCCGAGATGCAGCAACTGGCCGACGACGTCGTGATCATCGCGGCCGGCAAGCTGGTCCGGCAGGGCCCGGTCGACGAGGTGCTCGGCTCGGCGACCGCCACCGTCCAGGTCCGGGTGCGAACGCCGGAAGCCGACAAGCTGACCACCGCCCTTTCCGACCAGGGCGCCGCGGTCACCGCGCTGCCGGACGGCACGCTCCTGGTGCACGGACTCGATCTGGCCACAGTGGGGCACGCCGCCTTCGCCGCCGGGGTGGAGTTGCACGAGCTGACCGGCGAACGCGCCGATCTGGAACAGGTGTTCCTGCAGCTCACGGCCGGAAAGGCGGGAATGCGATGACAAACCTCGTGAAGGCGGAACTGCAGAAGATCCGGACCACCTCGACCTGGTGGATCTTCGGGATCATCCTGTTGCCGCTCTGGGCGGCCGCGCTGCTGCTCAACTGGGCCCAGGCCAACATCCTGGTCTCGCCGGACGAGACCGGGCTCGATCCGAACCAGGCCGAGCAGGTGCGAGCGGTGGGCCAGGCGGTGAACATCGCGACCAACCTCTACACCAGCGGGCAGTTCTTCGGCGTGCTGATCGTGATGCTGCTCGGCGCGATTGTGGTGACCAACGAGTTCTTCCACCTGACCGCCACCACCACCTTCCTGATCAGCCCGCGCCGCGAGTCCGTCGTCTACGCCAAGTTCGCCGCGGCGGTCATTCTCGGTGTGGTGTTCTGGCTGGTCACCTCGCTGCTCAACCTGATCTTCGCGCCGCTGATCCTGACCAAGCTCGGCGTCGGCGCGCAGCTCGGCGAGGGCGCCGTCTGGCGGGCGATCGCCCTGAACGGGCTGGCGTACATCCTCTGGGCGGTGCTCGGCGTCGGCTTCGGCGTGCTGATCCGCAGCCAGCTCGCCGCCACCATCACGCTGTCGCTGGCCTACGTCGTCGGCACCTTCGGGGCCAGCATCATCTTCAACCTGCTCAGCACCCAGGTTGCACAGTGGACGAGCAACCTCCAAGTGCTCGTGCCGACGACCGCTTCCGAGCTGATGATCTCCGGGACGGAGCTGCCCGGTCACCCACCGCGCTGGATCGGCGCAGCCGTGCTGATCGGTTACGCGGTGCTTACGGCCGTACTGGGAACAATGATCATGAAACGGCGCGACATCGCGTAACGATTGCTGAATTCGGATCCGCTTGCCCGTTCGGCCCAAGGCCGGACGTCCGGGCGGGTCCGTGACTTTCACGGCGTAGCCTTGACCGGAATCCTTTCCGTCCCCGTGTGACGATCACGTCGCGTGCTGACAACATGGTGAAAGAGGCGAGCACGGAAGTGTCGACCCAGCAGACTTCGCAGGACAATCCACTCGCGGATTTCGGTCCCAACGAGTGGATCGTCGACGAGATGTACCAGCGCTACCTGGCCGACCCGGCCAGCGTCGATCCTGCGTGGCACGATTTCTTCGCCGACTACAAGCCGGCCACGTCCGCGGCGTCGATCGTGACCCCGGACGAGGCGACCGCCGCCAACGCGACGGCCTCGGCCAAGCGCGCGGGGACAGACGCCCCGGCCGCCACGACGGTCGCCCCGGTCAAACCGACCGTCCCGACCGCCGCCCCGGCGCCGGCCGCCCCAGCCGCCCCGGCCGAGAAGGCGAAGCCCTCCCCCAACGGAGTGACCGTCCCGACCGGCGCCACGGTGACCACCCTGCGCGGGGTGGCCGCCCGCATCGTGCAGAACATGGACGCGTCCCTCCAGGTGCCGACCGCCACATCCGTCCGCGCCGTCCCGGCCAAGCTGATGGTCGACAACCGCATCGTGATCAACAATCACCTGTCCCGCGGTCGCGGCGGCAAGGTGAGCTTCACCCACCTGATCGGCTGGGCGATGGTCCGCTCGGTGGTGGCCCACCCGGAGATGAACAACTCCTTCGCCGAGGTGGCCGGCAAGCCGGCCCTGGTCGCGCCGGAGCACATCAACCTGGGCATCGCCATCGACCTGGCGAAGAAGGACGGCTCCCGGGCACTGGTCGTGCCGTCGATCAAGAACTGCGAGAAGATGGACTTCCGTAAGTTCTGGCAGGCGTACGAGGATGTCGTGCGGCGGGCCCGGCGTAACGAGCTGACCATGGACGACTACGCCGGAACGACGATCTCGTTGACCAACCCCGGCGGCATCGGCACGGTCCACTCGATCCCGCGGCTGATGGCCGGGCAGAGCGCGATCATCGGCGTCGGCGCGATGGAGTATCCGGCGCCGTACGCGGGGATGTCCGACGAGACGCTGACCGACCACGGGGTCAGCAAGATCACCACGCTGACCAGTACCTACGACCACCGGGTGATCCAGGGCGCGCAGTCCGGCGAGTTCCTCAAGGCGATCCACGAGCTGCTGCTCGGCGAGCATGGCTTCTACGACGAGATCTTCACGTCACTGCGCATTCCGTACGAGCCGGTGCGCTGGGTGCGGGACGTGGCGCGGACCTCCGAGGGGCAGATCGACAAGGCCGCTCGGGTGGTCGAGCTGATCCACGCGTACCGGGTGCGCGGGCACCTGATGGCCGACACCGATCCGCTCGAGTTCGAGATCCGCCGACACCCCGACCTGGACGTACTCCAACACGGGCTGACCCTGTGGGACCTGGATCGGACCTTCCCGGTCGGCGGCTTCGGCGGCAGGCAGAAGCTGAGGCTCCGCGACGTGCTCGGCGTCCTGCGCGACACCTACTGCCGCCGGGTCGGCATCGAGTACATGCACATCCAGGGCCCCGAGGAGCGGCGCTGGATCCAGGACCGGATCGAGATCAAGTACACCAAGCCGGACTCGGACCAGCAGAAGCACATCCTCAACCGGCTGAACGCGGCCGAGGCGTTCGAGACGTTCCTGCAGACCAAGTACGTCGGACAGAAGCGCTTCTCGCTCGAGGGCGGCGAGTCGTTGATCCCACTGCTCGACGCGGTGCTGCAGTCCACCGCCGAGGCGGGGCTGGACGAGATGGTGATCGGCATGGCCCACCGCGGGCGAATGAACGTGCTCGCCAACATCGTCGGCAAGCCGTACGAGAAGATCTTCAATGAATTCGAAGGTCAGATGGACCCGAGGTCGTCGCACGGCTCCGGTGACGTCAAGTACCACCTGGGACAGACCGGCAAGTACACGACTCCGGACGGCGAGGCGGCGACGACCGTCAGCGTGGTCGCCAACCCGTCCCATCTGGAGGCGGTCGACCCGGTGCTGGAAGGCATCGTGCGGGCCAAGCAGGACCGCCTCGAC
Organism: Actinoplanes sp.; assembly: GCA_032160305.1. Lineage (GTDB taxonomy): Bacteria > Actinomycetota > Actinomycetes > Mycobacteriales > Micromonosporaceae > Actinoplanes. The sequence goes on along the minus strand of JAVHVY010000293.1, from coordinate 5,495 downwards.
CTGGGTCTGCACGGCTACACGGTGTTGCCGGTGCTGGTGCACGGCGACGCCGCGTTCGCCGGGCAGGGCGTGGTCGCCGAAACGCTGAACCTCTCCCAGCTGCGCGGCTACCGCACCGGCGGCACGGTGCACGTCGTGGTCAACAACCAGGTCGGCTTCACCACAGCTCCGGAGTACAGCCGGTCGTCGCTCTACTCGACCGACGTGGCCCGGATGATCCAGGCGCCGATCTTCCACGTGAACGGCGACGACCCCGAGGCCGTCATCCGGGTCGCCAAGCTGGCGTTCGAGTACCGGCAGGCGTTCAACAAGGACGTCGTGATCGACCTGGTCTGCTACCGCCGTCGCGGGCACAACGAGGGCGACGACCCGTCGATGACCAACCCGCGGATGTACAAGATCATCGACACCAAGCGCAGCGTGCGCAAGCTATACACCGAGGAGCTGATCGGCCGCGGTGACCTGGGCGTGCAGGACGCCGAGGAGCAGCTGCGCGACTACCAGGCGCAGCTCGAACGGGTCTTCAAAGCCACCCGCGACTCGTCCGGCCCCGCGCCACGTCCCCGGATGCCGCGCGAAGAGCCGGAACCGGTCGTCGACACCGCGGTCGAATCGTCGGTGGTGCGCGCGGTCGGCCAGGCCCACCTGGACCTGCCCGAGGGCTTCACCCCGCACAAGCGGGTCCAGCAGCTGCTCGACCGGCGTGCCAAGATGTCCGCCGACGGCGGCATCGACTGGGCGATGGGCGAGCTGATCGCCTTCGGCTCGCTGCTGCAGCAGGGCGTGACCGTCCGGCTGGCCGGGCAGGACTCGCGGCGCGGCACCTTCGTCTCCCGGCACGCCTCGCTGGTCGACTCGGTGACCGGCAAGGACTTCCTGCCGCTGTCCACGCTGGCCAGCGGCAACGCCCGCTTCTTCATCCACGACTCGCTGCTCAGCGAGTATGCGGCGATGGGCTTCGAGTACGGCTACTCGGTGGAGAGCCCCGAGGCGCTGGTGCTGTGGGAGGCGCAGTTCGGCGACTTCGTCAACGGCGCGCAGTCGATCGTGGACGAGTTCATCTCCTCCGGTGAGGCGAAGTGGGGCCAACAGTCGTCGCTGGTGCTGCTGCTCCCGCACGGGCAGGAGGGCCAGGGCCCGGACCACTCGTCGGGCCGTCCCGAACGCTTCCTGCAGATGTGCGCACAGGACAACCTGCGGGTCGCCAACCTGACCACCCCGGCGAACTACTTCCACCTGCTGCGCCGGCAGGCCCTGTCGACCAAGCGCAAGCCGCTGATCGTCTTCTCGCCGAAGTCGCTACTCCGGCACAAGCAGGCGACCTCCCCGGTCGCCGACTTCACCAGCGGCACGTTCCAGCCAGTGCTGGCCGACACCGGGGTGAACGGGACCCCGCTGCGGCCCGAGGACGTCAAGCGGGTGCTGCTCTGCACGGGCAAGGTCTACTACGACCTGCACTCGGCCCGCGCCGACCGGGGGACCACCGACACGGCGATCATCCGGATGGAGCAGATCTACCCGCTGCCCGCCGAAGAGCTCAAGGCGATGCTCGCCCAGTATCCGAACGCCGACGACTTCGCCTGGGTTCAGGAGGAGCCGGCCAACCAGGGCGCCTGGTCGTTCGTCGCGCTGAATCTGCTGGAGCACCTGGAGGGCGTACGCCTGCGCCGGATCTCCCGGCCGGCGGCGGCGGCGCCGGCGGTGGGCTCGGCCAAGCTGCACCAGGCCGAGCAGTCCGCCCTGATCGAGGCCTCCCTGCCTCGTCCATAACGGCGTCGGAGCGCACGGGACGCCCCGTCGATTTCCGGCGTGGCGTCCCTGCTTACTATCCGAGGCATGTACTTCACCGACCGAGGCATCGAAGAGCTGGTCGAGCGGCGCGGCGAGGAGACCGTGACCCTCGAGTGGATCGGCGAGCAGTTGCGCACCTTCGTCGACAACCACCCCGAGTTCGAGACGCCGATCGAACGGTTCGCCACCTGGCTGGCCCGCAACGACGAGGACGACGAGGACTGACCGCGCCCGGCCTGGCCCACCGAGCCCGGCCCGCCGGTACGTTATGGACGTGGCGCGAAGTGTGTACGTGGCCGGGCTCGGACCCGGCGTGGGCAAGGGGATCGTGGCCCTCGGGCTGGTCGAATTGCTGTCCCGGCAGGTCGCCCGGATCGGCGTGTTCCGCCCGCTGGTCGGCGGTGCGGCCGACGACGCCCTGCTGACCCTGCTCACCAAGCGCTACCCGGTCGTCGCGCCGTACGCGGACTCCTACGGTGTCACCGCCGCCGAGGCGTCCGCCCTGGTCGCCGACGGACGGCGGGAGGAGCTGGTCTCCCGGATCGTGCAGCGCTACCGCGAGGTCGAGCGGCAGTGCGCCTCCGTCGTGGTGATCGGCAGCGACTTCACCGACGGCCAGGACCAGGGTCGGGACGAGATGCCCCGCGAGCTGGCCTTCAACGCCCGACTGGCGACGGAGTTCGGCAGTGTGGTGGTGCTGGTGATCGGGGGCCAGGGGCGTACCGATCTGAGCTCGGCCGCCCGGATGGCGTATCACAGCGTGGTTGATCTTGATGCGACGGTGCTGGCGGTGATCGCCAACCGCGCGCCCGGCGGCACCGAGGTCCCGCCGGGGCTGCTGCCCGTGCCGGTCTGGACGATCCCCGAGGTGGCGGCCGTGGCGGCGCCGACCGTCGGCGAGGTCGCGGCGGCGCTCGACGGCGTCGTCGTGATGGGCGGCCGGGCGGCCCTGGATCGCGATGTCCTCGACTATGTGGTCGGCGCCGGGCACGTGCCGGCGGTCCTGGAGCACCTGGTCGACGGCGCCCTGATGATCACCCCCGGCGATCGCAACGACCTGCTGGTGGCCGCCAGCGCGGCACACGCCGCAGGCAACGTGACCCTGGCCGGGATGGTCCTGACCATCGGCGAGCACCCGGACCCGCGGGCCGTCCAGGTGATCGAACGGCTGAACACGGGCCTCGCGATCGTGGTCGTCAAGACCGACACCTACCACACCACCTCCGCTGCCGGCCGGGTCGAGGCGACGCTCAGCACGGGCACGCCCCGCAAGGTCGATGCCGCACTGGGTGCCTTCGAGGCGCACGTGGACACCGCCGAGCTGTCCCGGCTGCTGGACGTGACCCGGTCCAGCCGGGTCACCCCGCTGATGTTCGAGAACGACCTGATCGACAAGGCCCGGGCGGAACGGCGGCACCTGGTCCTGCCCGAGGGCACCGAGGAGCGGATCCTGCGGGCCACCGAGACACTGCTGCGCCGCGGGGTGGCCGACCTGACACTGCTCGGTGATCCGGCCGAGATCAGCCGGCGGGCCCGTGAGCTGGGGGTCGAGATCGGCGCGGCCCGGCTGATCGACCCGGCCACCAGCCAATGGCGGGACACCTTCGCCGCCCGGTACGCCGAACTGCGCAAACACCGCTCGGTCACGCTCGACCTGGCGTACGACGTGGTCCGCGACGTCAACTATTTCGGCACGATGATGGTCGCGGCGGGACTGGCCGACGGGATGGTCTCGGGCGCCACGCATACGACGGCGGCCACGATCCGGCCCGCGTTCGAGATCATCAAGACCGTGCCCGGCGTGTCGGTCGCGTCCAGCGTCTTCTTCATGCTGCTGGCCGACCGGGTCCTGGTCTACGGCGACTGCGCGGTCAACCCGGACCCGGACGCGGCCCAACTGGCCGACATCGCGCTCTCGTCCGCGCGGACCGCGGCCGCCTTCGGGATCGAGCCCCGGGTGGCGATGCTGTCCTATTCGACCGGCAGCTCCGGAGCGGGCGCCGACGTCGAGAAGGTCGCAGCCGCCACCGCCCTGATCCGCCAACGCCGCCCCGACCTGCCGGTGGAAGGCCCGATCCAGTACGACGCCGCGATCGACCCGGCCGTCGCCGCGACAAAACTGCCCGACAGCGCCGTCGCCGGCAGGGCCACCGTTTTCGTCTTCCCAGATCTCAACACGGGAAACAACACCTACAAGGCCGTCCAGCGCTCCGCCAACGCCGTGGCCGTCGGCCCGGTGATGCAGGGCCTGCGCCGGCCGGTGAACGACCTGTCTCGGGGAGCAACGGTAAAAGACATCGTCAACACGGTGGCGATCACCGCGATCCAGGCCGCACCATGAGCCGCATCCTGGTCCTGAACAGCGGATCCTCCTCAGTCAAATACCGGCTCTTCGACGGCGCCGACACGCTCACCAGGGGCCTGGTCGAGCGGATCGGCGAGTCCGGCAGCGCCGCGGGTGACCACGCCGCCGCCCTGCGCCGGATCATGGCCGAGATCGACCTCGACGGGCTGGCCGCGGTGGGCCACCGGGTCGTGCACGGCGGCGCCGAGTTCGCCGAGCCCACGGTCATCGACGACGGCGTGGTCGCCACGATCGAGCGCCTGGTGCCACTCGCGCCGCTGCACAACCCGGCGGCACTCGCCGGCATCGCCGTGGCCCGCAAACTGCTCCCGGAGGTGCCGCAGGTCGCGGTCTTCGACACCGCGTTCCACGCGACGATCCCGGCCGAGGGCAGCACGTATGCGATCGACGCGGGCCTGGCGCGGCGGTGGGGCATCCGACGGTACGGCATGCACGGGACCTCGCACGCGTACGTCGCACGGCAGACGGCGGCGCTGCTCGACCTCGTACCGGAGCGGGCGAAGGTGATCACCCTGCACCTCGGCAACGGCGCGAGCGCCTGCGCCGTCGAGGGCGGTCGCAGCGTGGCGACCTCGATGGGCCTGGCGCCGCAACAGGGCCTCGTGATGGGCACCAGGAGCGGCGACATCGACCCGACGGTGATCTTCCATCTGCACCGGGTGGCCGGGATGCCGATCGACGAGATCGAGGATTCGCTGACCCGGCACGCCGGCATGCTGGGCCTCACCGGCGACAACGACATGCGCAGCGTGGAGCGCCGCCGCTTGGCGCGGGACCCGGTGGCGACCCTGGCCTTCGCGGTCTACTGCCGGCGGATCAAGGAATACGTAGGCTCGTACCTGGCGGTCCTCGGCGGAGTCGATGCGATCAGCTTCACCGCGGGTGTCGGCGAGCACTCGCCGAAGGTCCGCGCCGCGTCCCTGGCCGGCCTGAGCGCCCTCGGCATCGAGATCGACCCGGCCCGCAACGAGGCGGACGCCCCGGTGATCTCCCCCGACACCGGCCCGGTCAAGGTCTGTGTCGTTCCCACCGACGAGGAGCTGGAGATAGCCAACCAGTCCCGCGCGGCCCTGAGCTGAGCCCAACCCGGACGGCGGGGAGACCGCTGGTCGGCTCCGGGAGCGCCGTCGGCTGGGCTTCGGCTCAGCCGATGATCAGCCACACGAGCAGGGCCACGACGACGACGGCTGCTACGGCCGCGCCGAGGATCAATGGGGTGCGGGAAGGCGCGGGGGCTTCGTCCGGGGCATTCAGGGTGAAGGCGCGGAACGCCTCGGTGTCGCCGCTCGGATCGACGGTGTTGTCAGGCATGCGCACGACCATAGCGAAGCGGGGCAGG
>JAVHVY010000250.1:0-6059 GCA_032160305.1 Actinoplanes sp. | reverse complement strand
CGTTCGACGGCGCGATCCCGGTACTCAAGGCCGGTGACACGGTCGCCGTCTACCCCGAAGGCACCCGCTCGCCGGACGGGCGGCTCTACCGTGGCCGTACCGGCGTGGCCCGGCTCGCCGTCGCGGCCGGCGTCCCGATCGTCCCCGTCGGCATGCTCGGCACCGACAAGATCCAGCCCATCGGCCAGCCGTACCCGAAGGTCGGGCGGGGCAGGCCGATCATCCGGTTCGGCCCGCCGATCCCGACCGCCGGCCGCGCCGACGACCGGACGTCGCTGCGCGAGCTCACCGACGAGGTGATGGCGGAGATCCAGAAGCTGACCGGCCAGGAGTACGTGCCGCGCTACTCCCCGCCCCGGGGCGCGCCGACAGCCGACGAGAGCTAGCCCCGGGTCAGCACCGACGTGCGCAGGACACCCACGAGTTCGGCGCTTTCGGTGACGTCGCGGCGGGTCAGCAGGACCGTCGCCAGGCTGCCGTGGTCGGCCCACACGCAGATCACCACGCCGGTGCCGTTCACCCAGCCGACCCCGCACCGCTCGTGCGCGCCGGTCTCGCCCAGGTCGTAGGACGACACGCGGGTGATCCGGTAGTCCGTGGTCAGGCGGTCGACCTCGGCCTTGACGTCCTGGCCGGGGGTGATGCGCCAGCCGGTCGTGCCGAAGACGATGATCCGCTTGCCGTTGCCGTCGGCATAGATCCCGGCGAAGACCTGGTCACCGGTCAGCCCGTCGGCGGTCAGCTGCTGGGTGAGCCGGTCGATGGCCTTGCGGCTGGCGCTGTCGTCGCGCAGCGACAGATCCCGGAACCTCTCGGGCAGGGCGGCGGTGACCGGATACTGCTGCGCCGCCGGCCACGCGAAATACCCGGGGACGCCACAACAGCACACCGCACCCAGCACCGTGAGCAGCAACAGATTCCGTGGCCACTTCCGTCGCCGTCGCGGCGGCCGAGCCCTCCCGGGCGGCCCTGCTCCGACCGGTGGCCTGGCGCCGACCGGTGGCCTGGCGCCGAGCGGTGACGGTGGAGTGTAGGGCTGCGGCCTGGGCTGCACCGGGAGGCGGTTCGGCGCGGGCACGGGCTGACGCGCGGGCACGGGCATGGGCTGAGGCGCGGGCACGGGCTGACGCGCGGGCACTGGCGATGGTGCGGGTGCCGACGCGGGCGCCGGCTTTCGGCGACCCCAGCCGAACCGTTTCGCCCGCGCTGGGGGAGCCGGTGCGGCTTCAGACGTTTCTGGTACGGGCGCAGGCACCCGCGGCGCGGCGGCTTCCTGGCCGGGCCGTACCGGTGCCGGCACCGCCACCGCCGGCGGACTCGGCGCAGGCGGTCCCGGCACCGCCGTCTCGACCCTGGTCGGCGGGTTGCCCGGCCCGTCGATCCGGGTCGGGGGCATCGGCGGTGTGGGGGGTGTCTCGGGCCCGTCGATCCGGGTCGGGGGCAGGTCGGACGGCCCCGGTGCCGGGACCAGTGCCCACGGGGTGTCCTGGTCGGCCCACGGGTCGACGGCCGGCATAGTGCCCCAGTCGTCCGGCTCGTCGTCGTCCAGACCCCGGCGACGCTTCTTCCGGCCGCCCTCGGGCACCGCCGCGACGCCGCTCCAGCGGACCGGAGCCGGCGCGGTTGCCGACGTGTCGCCGTCGGCGAAATCGTCGGCGCCCTCGACGCGGGTCGGGTCGGGCATTCCGTCGATCTCCTCCCGTGGCACCCCAACGGTACCTTCCGCCAGGTTAGAGCCGGTGCGCTACTTGACCCACGGATCGATCGCCGAAGTTCTTTCGCAATAGCGCACAACCAGGGCGATGTGTCGGACGCTCCGGAGCCGTATGGTGACCCCGAGATGAACACGACCGACCGTAACGCAGTGACGCTGACCGGGCTGGATACCGGTGAGCCGATGATGTTCGCGCACGGCTACGGCTGCGATCAGACCACGTCAGGGCCTGTCTGTCGGGGGGCCGATGAGTGACGACAATGGGCCTGACGTGACGCAGGATCTGACATTGCCCTGGGAAGAGGACCCGGGTGAGCTGTACGAGCACGCCCCGTGTGGCTATCTCACGACGCTGCCGGACGGCACGATCGTGCGGGTCAACGAGACCTTCCTGACCTGGACCGGGTACGAGCGAACGGCGCTGATCGGCCACCGCCGGTTCCGCGACCTGCTCAGCTCGCGCGGGCAGATCTACCACGAGACGCACTACGCGCCGTTGCTGAGCTTGCAGGATGACGTGCCCGAGGTCGCCTTCGACGTGGTCTGCGCGAACGGCCACCGGCTGCCGACCCTGGTCAACTCGGTGCTCGGCCGGGATCCGTCCGGGCTGCCCCGGGTCATCCGCACCACGATCTTCAACGCGACCGAGCGGCGCAGTTACGAGATAGAGCTGCTCAGTGCCCGCCGGGCGGCCGAGGACTCGGAACTCCGGGTCCGGGTCCTGCAGCATATCGTCGCCGACCTGGCCGCCGCCCCGACCGAGGCCGAGGTGGCCGAGACCGTGGTCCGCGCGCCCGGCCTGGCCTTCGGCGCGGCGGATGCGACGATCTGGCTGGTCGACCCGGATCGCGAGCAGCTCACCGCGGTGGCCTGCGCCGGTCCGGCGGTGGTCGGCTACGACGACGTGCCGTGCGCGTCCTCCCGGCCGATCGCCGAGGTGGCCCGGCGGGGCGACCTGCACGTGATCGGCTCGGTCGCCGAGGCCCGGGATCATTTCCCCGAGCTCGCCGAAACGATGTTGCGCACCGGGCGCCGCGCGGTGGTGCTGCTGCCGCTGACCGCCGCGCCGACCGGTGACGGGGCGCCCGCGGTGCTCGGCGTGCTGGCCTTCGGTTTCGCCGAGGCGCGCGAGCTGACCGACAGCGAGTTGCGGGTGGTCCGGCTCCTCGGCCACCAGACCGGTCAGGCGTTGGACCGGGCCCGGCTCTACGACGACGCGCGCCGGCGGGCGGCCCGGGCCGTGTTCCTGGCCGAGACCACTCGCGCCCTGGACGAGGTGCACCGGCTGCTGCCCCGGGCCAGCCGGCTGATCGAGCGGGTGGTCCCCGAGGTCGCCGAGTGGGCGGCCGTACGGCTCGCGGTGGGTGCGGCCGGGCTGCTCGCCGACGCGGGCTCGCCGGCGCCCGATCCGGAACGGCTGGCCGCCCGGGTCGCCGAGGTGGCGGAGTCCGGCGAGGCCCGGCTGACCGACGGCGAGGGGCCCGACCCGGACCTGGCCGTGCTGCCGCTCTGCGTCCGCGGCCGGGTACTCGGCACGCTCGCGCTGCGGATGGCCCCCGGCCGGCGGACCGCGACGGCCGAACGGGTGTTCCTGGCCGATCTCGCCGACCGGGCCGCCCTGGCCCTGGAGAACGCCCGCCTCTACGAGCAGGAGCGCGCCATCGCCCGCACGTTGCAGCGCAGCCTGCTGGCCGACACGATGCCCACCGACCCCCGGTTCGCCCTCGAGTCGCATTACCAGGCGGCCGGACGGGATCTTGAGGTCGGCGGCGACTGGTTCGACGCTTTCATGATCAGCGCCGACAAGCTCGGCGTGGTGATCGGCGATGTCGTCGGGCGTGGCATCGACGCCGCCACCACGATGGGCCAACTCCGCAGCGCGGTGCGCGCGCTGGCGTCGGCCGAGGCGGGCCCGGCGGCGCTGCTGGAGAGCCTCGACCGCTTCGCCGGCCGGGTCGAGACCGCCCGGATGGCGACGGTGGCCTACGCCGAGATCGACCTGGAGACCGGCACGATGACGTATGCGTGTGCCGGTCACCTCCCCCCGCTGCTGGCCGCCCCGGACGGCCCGGCGCACTACCTGCTCGACGGCCGGTCCGGCGCGCTCGGCTCCCGGGCCGGGCGCACCGACCGGGTCGAGCACCAGGTACGCCTGCGCCCGGGCAGCCGGCTGCTGCTGTTCACCGACGGCCTGGTCGAGCGCCGGGACCGGCCGATCGACCGGGGGTTCGAGATGCTGAGCCGGGAGTACACGAGGCGCCGGGATGCTCCGCTGGAGGGGCTGACGGCCGCCCTGGCCGGCGCGATGGTCGGCGGGGACCACACCGACGACGTGTGCCTGCTCTGTTTCGCGCTCGGCACCGAGGACCGTCTGGACCGCACGATCACCGCGGATCCGATACAGGTCGCGCTGCTGCGCAAGGATCTGCGCGGCTGGCTGATCTCGCACGGGGTCGACGCGCAGAGCTGCCAGGCGGTGCTGCTGGCGACCTCCGAGGCGGCCGGCAACGCGGTCGAGCACGGCTACCGCGACAATCCGCTCGGCCTGGTCGAGGTGGCCGCCTCGATCGACGATGAGGCCATCGAGGTCCGGGTCGCCGACCACGGGCGATGGCTCACGTCGCGGGCGGACGGCACGCGGGGCCGCGGGCTGCGGCTGATCCGCCAGGTGATGGACGATGTGCAGATCGTGCACGGCACGACGACGATGGGGACGACGGTCCGGATGCGGCGGCTGCGGGGAGCACAGCGGTGACGTCGGAGCAGGTCACGTTCGCGAAGATCGGCGGTGCCGACCTGGTCCGGCTGGCCGGGGAGATAGACCTGGCGAACGCGCCGGCGATCGGCCGGGAGATCGTCACCCACATGACCGGCGCCGGGGCGGTGCTGATCGATCTGACCTCGGTCTCGTTCCTGGACAGCGCCGGGGTGCGGCTGCTCGACGCGCTGGTCGGCGACCTCGACGATCAGGGTACGCCGATCCGGCTGGTGGTCGGCGAAAGCGGCCCGGCCCGGATGACGCTGCAGCTCTGCGCGTTCCGGGACGACCTGATGGCGACGGATCTGGCGAGGGCCGCGGCGGATCTGGGCCCCGGAACCGCGTAGGCTGGATCGCCATGAGCGTCAACTCCGTCTTTCCGCAGCTGGAGCAGCTGCTGCCCCGGGTCAGTAAGCCGATCCAGTACGTGGGTGGCGAGCTCGGCGCCGTCGTCAAGGACTGGGACGCCACCACCGTCCGCTGGGCGTTGATGTATCCGGACGCGTACGAGGTGGGCCTGCCCAACCAGGGGGTGCAGATCCTCTACGAGGTGCTCAACGAGCAGCCCGATGTGCTCGCCGAGCGGACGTACGCGGTGTGGCCCGACCTCGAGGCGCTGATGAAGGAGCACGGCGTCCCGCAGTTCACCGTCGACGCGCACCGGCCGGTGACCGCCTTCGACGTCCTCGGCATCTCCTTCGCCACCGAGCTGGGCTATACGAACATGCTCAGCGCCCTCGATCTCGCGGGCATCCCGCTGCTGAGCAAGGACCGCACGGTCGACCACCCGGTGGTGCTGGCCGGCGGGCACGCCAGTTTCAACCCGGAGCCGATCGCCGACTTCATCGACGCGGCGGTACTCGGCGACGGCGAGGAGGCCGTCCTGGAGATCACCGCGATCATCCGCGAGTGGAAGGCCGAGGGCGGTACCGGCGGCCGCGACGAGTTGCTGCTGCGCCTCGCGCGTACGGAAAGCATCTATGTCCCTCGTTTCTACGATGTCGACTATCTGAGCGACGGCCGGATCCAGCGGGTCGTGCCGAACCGTCCCGACGTGCCGTTCCGGGTGCACAAGCGCACGACGATGGATCTCGACGCCTGGCCGTACCCGAAGCGGCCGCTGGTCCCGCTCGCCGAGACCGTCCACGAGCGCTACGCCGTGGAGATCTTCCGGGGCTGCACCCGGGGCTGCCGCTTCTGCCAGGCCGGCATGATCACCCGGCCGGTCCGGGAACGCTCGATCACCACCGTCGGCCAGATGGTCAAGGAGGGCCTGGAGTTCTCCGGCTTCTCCGAGGTCGGCCTGCTCTCCCTGTCCAGCGCCGACCACTCCGAGATCGGCGACATGTGCTCCGGCCTGGCCGAGCAGTACGCGGACACCAACGTGTCGTTGTCGCTGCCGTCGACCCGGGTGGACGCCTTCAACATCGACCTGGCCCAGGAGCTGTCCCGCAACGGGCGGCGCACCGGCCTGACCTTCGCCCCCGAGGGCGGCTCGGAGCGGATCCGCAAGGTCATCAACAAGATGGTGACCGAGGAGGACCTGATCCGGACGGTCGTCACGGCGTACACGAACGGTTGGCGCAG
>JAVHVY010000245.1:0-2865 GCA_032160305.1 Actinoplanes sp. | reverse complement strand
TGGCCAGCGCGACCGCCGCGGCCCTGCTCGACCTCGAGTGCGTCGTCTACATGGGCGAGCTGGACACCCAGCGCCAGGCGCTGAACGTGGCCCGGATGCGGATGCTCGGCGCCACCGTGGTCCCGGTGACGAACGGCTCCCGGACCCTCAAGGACGCCCTCAACGAGGCGCTGCGCGACTGGGTGGCCAGCGTGGACACCACGCACTACCTGCTCGGAACGGCCGCCGGCCCGCATCCGTTCCCGGAGATCGTCCGCGACTTCGTCGGCGGGATCGGCGTCGAGGCCCGCGCCCAGTGCCTCGAGCAGCTGGGCCGCCTGCCCGACGCGGTAGCCGCCTGCGTCGGCGGCGGGTCCAACGCGATCGGCATCTTCCACGCCTTCGTGCCCGACGAGTCGGTGCAGCTCTACGGCTTCGAGGCGGGCGGCGAAGGCGTCGCCACCGGCCGGCACGCCGCGTCGATCACCGGCGGCTCGGCGGGTGTCCTGCACGGCGCGCGAACGTACGTGCTGCAGGACGACGACGGGCAGACGATCGAGTCGCACTCGATCTCGGCGGGCCTGGACTATCCGGGGGTCGGCCCCGAGCACGCCTGGCTGCACGACACCGGCCGGGCCCGCTACGCGCCGGTCACCGACGCCGAGGCGATGGTCGCGTTCCAGCTGCTGTGCCGCACCGAGGGGATCATCCCGGCGATCGAGAGCGCGCACGCCCTGGCCGGAGCCGCCCGCATCATCCCCGCACTGACCGCCGAGCTGGGCCGCACCCCGACCATCGTGATCAACCTGTCCGGTCGTGGCGACAAGGACGTGCACACCGCCGGGGCGTACGTCGGCATCCTGGACGAGGTCGAGACCATCGTGCCGGGGGAGAACGCATGACCGGGAGCATCGCCGAGGTCTTCGCGTCGGCGCGGGCCGACGGCCGCAGCGTGCTGGTCGGCTGCATGCCGGCCGGCTTCCCGACCATCGAGCACAGCATCCGCTCGATGGTCGCGATGGCCGAGGCGGGCTGCGACGTCGTCGAGGTCGAGATGCCCTACTCCGACCCGGTGATGGACGGCCCGGTGATCCAGCGGGCGAGCGACATCGCGCTGGCCGCCGGCGTGCGCACCCGGGACACGCTGCGCATCATCGAGGCGGTCGCGAACACGGGCGCCAAGGTCGTCCTGATGACCTACTGGAACCCGGTCGAGCGCTACGGCGTGGACGCCTTCGCCCGCGATCTCGCCGCCGCCGGCGCGACCGGGATGATCACCCCGGACCTGATCCCGGACGAGGCCGGCGCGTGGATCGCCGCCGCCGACGAGCACAAGATCGACCGTACGTTCCTGGTGTCGCCGTCGTCGACCGACGCCCGGATCGCGATGACCGTCGAGCACTGCCGCGGTTTCGTCTACGCCACCGCGCTGATGGGCGTCACCGGCGCCCGCACCAGCGTGTCGTCGCAGGCATCGCAGCTGGTCGCCCGGATCCGGGCGACCGACCCGGCGATGGCGGTCGGGGTCGGTCTCGGCGTCGGCACCGGGGCGCAGGCCGCCGAGGTGGCCGCGTTCGCCGACGGGGTGATCGTCGGCAGCGCCCTGGTCCGGTGCGTGCTGGACGCCCCCGATGCGCCCACCGGCGAGGCCCGGCTGCGCGCGCTGAGCGCGGAGTTGGCGGAAGGCGTGCGGGCACCCAAACCCTTGTGATTGCGCAAGCACCGGGCGGCGGTAGTGTGCGCGGCGTGAACCTTGCCGCGATCCCCAGCCCCAGCACGTCGGTGTGGCATCTGTTCGGCTTCCCGATCCGGGCGTACGCGCTGTGCATCGTGCTCGGCATCGTCGCGGCCGAACTGGTGATGGAGTACCGGCTGCGCCGCCGCGGGGTGGCGCCGTGGGCGTCGCTGGACATGGCGGTGTGGGCCGTCCCGTTCGGCATCGTCGGCGCCCGGATCTACCACCTGATCACGTCGCCGCAGGACTATTTCGGCGCCGGCGGTCACCCGATCCACGCCTTCTACATCTGGGAGGGCGGTCTGGGCATCTGGGGCGCCGTCGCAGGCGGCGCGCTCGGCGCCTGGTTCGCGGCCCGGCAGCTGGGTCTGCCGCTGGCCGTCTTCGCCGACGCGCTGGCCCCCGGCCTGCCGCTGGCCCAGGCGATCGGCCGCTTCGGCAACTGGTTCAACAACGAGCTCTACGGCAGTGTCACCACCCTGCCATGGGGTCTGCGGGTGCACGACATGGACCCCAGCAACCCCGGACACGCCTCGGTGATCGACGGCAAAGCGGTCTCCTACCCCGAGCTGTACCACCCGACGTTCCTCTACGAAGCGATCTGGGACATCCTGACGGCGCTGCTGGTCTTCGCCCTGGACCGCAGGTTCAGGTTCGGCCGGGGCCGGGCCTTCGCCCTGTACGTGATGGCGTACACGGTCGGCCGGTGTTGGATCGAGATGCTGCGCACCGACACCGCCAACCACTTCTTCGGCATCCGGCTCAACGTCTTCACCGCGGTCATCGTCTTCATCGCCGCGCTGATCTACTTCGTGGTCGTCAAGGGTCCCCGGCAGTACGTGGTCCCGATCGACGCCCCGCAGACCGCGCCGGAGCCGGTGGCCGACAGTGACGTGTCGCAGGTCGACGTCGCCGCGGGCGGCGAGCCGAGCGCGACCAAGGCGCCCCGGGCCTACCAGGTGGTCAGCATGGAGCGCTTCCAGGCGTACGAACGCACCGGGATCCTGCCTCCCGTGGAGCCGGAAGCCGCCGCACCGGCCGCGCCCGCTACCGACGCCGCGACGACCCCGGCCCCCGGCCCGGCCGCCCAGCCCGCGCAGAACGCGGAGCTTATGCATGACGCTGACGCGGTGGCGTCCCGGCCGAAGACC
>JAVHVY010000211.1:0-16413 GCA_032160305.1 Actinoplanes sp. | reverse complement strand
TGCTGCCAAAGGAAACCCCCAAACACACAACCAAAAAGGCTGCACACCCGAAGGCAAAACCAATTGGCACTGGCATATCAAGCACCCTGTTGAGTTCTCAAAGAACAACCACACACCAAAAACCAACTACCCAACCAGGGCAGCCCATCCTCGGGGCACTCGTTCAACTTTACCCGCGCTATTTCGCGGCGTCAAATCCGGTTTCCCAGGCTTGCGAGGCGATTTTCGCGCAAGATCTCCGCGTCTCGGGCCGCAGGAAACCCGCGTCCTTTTCGTTCGGAGTTCGGCAGGACGGCCGCTGCGGATCTCTCCGCTGCCTCGCCCGTTTCCCTGCCAGTTCGTTGAACATTACAGGGAGGTTCCCAGTAGGCCAAATCCGCCCCCTGCGACCCCACTCACAGCCTGCCAGGACGGCCCCGTGTTGCCATAGCCGCAGCTCAGGGCCGTCCTTTCGGACAAATGCCGGGTCAGGGCACCAGTTCCACGCCGGCGAACGTGCGCTTGCCCTTGCGCAGGACCAGGAACCTGTCCCGCAGCAACGCCGACACCGGGACCGTGGCCTCCGGGTCGGTGACCCGCTCGTTGTTGACATACGCCCCGCCCTCGGCGATCGTGCGGCGCGCTTCGCCACCACTCTTCACGAGGCCGGACTGCTGGAGCATGGCGACAACGGTGGGCAGCTCACCGCGTACCGAAAGCAGACCTGCCTCGGCCAACGCGGCGCGCAACGTTTCCGCGGACAGCTCGTCGAGCGACGCTCGGCCGAAGAGAGCCTGGCTGGCCATGATGGCCTGCCGGGCCTCTTCCTCACCGTGCACCAGAGCCGTGAGCTCCGCGCCCAGCGCACGTTGCGCCGCCCGGGCCTGGGGCCGGTCCGCGGACTCTCGCTCCAGTTCCTCGATCTCGTCACGGGTCTTGAAGCTGAAGTAGCGCAGGTAGGTGGTGACGTCCCGGTCGCCGCAGTTCACCCAGAACTGGTAGAACGCGTACGGTGAGGTCATCGCCGGGTCGAGCCAGACGGCGCCGCCCTCGCTCTTGCCGAACTTCGTGCCGTCGGCCTTCAGCACCAGTGGCGTGGTGAAGGCGTGCACCGGCCCGGCGCCGCGGCGGCGGATGAAATCCACCCCCGCGGTGATATTGCCCCACTGGTCGGAGCCGCCGAACTGCACCGTGCAGCCGTGCCGTCGGTGCAGCTCGAAGTAGTCGTTGGATTGCAGCAGCTGGTAGCTGAACTCGGTGAAGCTGATGCCGCTCTCGAGGCGGTTGCGGACCACGTCGCGGGCCAGCATCTTGTTCACCGGGAAGTGCTTGCCGACATCGCGCAGAAAGTCGACGACCGACATCGGGCCGGTCCAGTCCAGGTTGTTGACCAGGGCCGCCGCGTTGTCGCCGGTGTAGGTCACGAACGGGGACAGCTGCTCGCGGATGCGCTGCAACCAGGCCTGCACGACCTCGGGCGGGTTGAGCGTGCGCTCGCTGCTCTCCCGCGGGTCGCCGATCTGGCCGGTGGCACCGCCGACCAGCAGCAACGGCCTGTGCCCGGCCAACTGGAGCCGGCGGGCGGTGATCACCTGCATGAGGTGACCGACGGTCAGCGAGGCGGCGGTGGGGTCGAAGCCCACATAGAAGGTGATCCGGTCGCCGTCCAGCGCGGAACGCAACGCGGAAGGGTCGGTCGAGTCCTGGATCAGGCCGCGCCACAGCAGATCGTCAACAAGGGTCACGCAGAGGATTGTCGCGCATCCAGCTGAGCAGATCCCACCGGGTTTGCGGATGACGGTGGCGCGCGTCGGTGCGAGGCTTGTCGGATGAGTCGCCTCGGATCTGCGGAGCCCCCCGTCGAGATATCGAAGAAGAAGGCCGTGGCCCGCCTCGAGGAAGCCCAGCAACGCATGTTGCGGCTGCGGCTGCTCCTCGGCGGTCAGATCTCCGGCCACAAGATCGGCCCGCCGTTGTGCGTGGTCTTCGAGGGCTGGGACGCCTCGGGCAAGGGCGGGGCGATCAGGCGCCTGGTCGCGCCGCTCGACCCGCGGTTCGTGCGGGTGTCCCAGTTCGCCGCTCCGACATACGACGAGAAGCGGCACCACTTTCTGTGGCGCTTCTGGCCGAAGCTGCCCGGCTGGGGCGGAATGGCCGTCTTCGACCGCTCCTGGTACGGCCGGGTGCTGGTCGAACGGGTCGAGGGCTACGCCACCGAGGAGCAGTGGCAGCGGGCGTACAACGAGATCGTGGAGTTCGAACGGACCCTGACCGCCGAGGGCATGATCATGGTCAAGTTCTGGATGCACGTCTCTCCCGAGGAGCAGCTGCGCCGCTTCGAGGACCGGGCCGGCGACCCGCTGCGGCGCTGGAAGCTCACCGACGAGGACTGGCGCAACCGGGACAAACGCCCCGCCTACGAGGCCGCCGTCGAGGAGATGATCGAGCGTACCGATCCGACCTGGGCGCGCTGGCACGTCATCGCGGGCGACAACAAGCACTACGCCCGGGTCGCGGTGGTGGAGAAAGTGTGCGACGCGGTCGAGGCGGAGCTGAAGCGCCGCGGTCACACGCTGGAGGTCTCCGAGGCGGAGGAATTGTAGGGCGGCAGACCCAGGGTCGCGCGGATCAGCGACTGCACGTCGGCGGCGCACGGCCGCGCGTCGACATCGTGCACGACCTCCTTGCGGCGGAAGAGCTCCAGGACCGGCCGGGTCTTGTCGTAGTAGTCGCGCAGCCGGGCCTCGAGCGCTTCCGCGGTGTCGTCCGCGCGGGTGATCAGCCCGGTGCCGCAGATGTCGCAGCGGCCCTCGACCTTGGGCCGGTCCGCGATCAGGTTGTAGTCCATCCCGCAGCCCGGGCAGAGTCGGCGACTCAGGACGCGCCGTTGCACCTCGTCCACGGGCAGTACGAGGTGGATCACCCCGTCGATGTCGTAGCTCTCCATGAAGAACTCGGCCTGCCGGCCGTTGCGAGGGAAGCCGTCGATGATGCAGCCGAAGTTCCAGTCGTGCTGGTCCAGGCGTTCCCGGACGACCGACTCGACCAGGTCGTCGCCGACCAGCTCGCCCGCGTTCATGATCCGGCGGACCTGGGCACCCAGCTTGGTGTGGTGCTGCACGTGCCAGCGGAAGATGTCGCCGACGCTGATGTGCACCAGGTCCAGGTCGGCGCAGAGGAGTTCGGCTTGGGTCCCCTTGCCGCTGCCCTGGACGCCCATGATCACGTACTTACGCATTGGTCTCCTCAGCTTGCCGCGCCGACGCGCAACGGGCCGGGCGCGGGCCGGCCGTCGAGTCGCGTAGGGTCAATACTCCAGGCTCCGGCGACGGTGAGCACGTCCTGCTCATTGACCAGGACGGTCGTCTCCTCGCCCAGTTCGGCGGGCAGGCCGGCGCCGAGCTCGGCCGGGTCGGGATCGCCGAGCCAGGAGGTGATCTCGCCGGTCTGTCCTACGTAGCCGAAGATTCGGGCCGGCTCGCCGCCCACCGCACGCTGCCAGCGGTGCAGCTCGGTGACCCGGTGGGTGGCGAAGAACTGCACCTCCGTGTGCAGCTCCTTGCTCAGCGCGATGACGTCGGCAACCGGGTCCGGGCGCAACAGCCAGCGGCCGACCGCGAGCACCCACAGCGAGCCGCCCGCACCCGGCAGTTGCGGCGTGACGGCGACCCGGTCGTCGGTCAGGTGCGCCAGGTCGATCCCGGCACGCCACGGCACCGCACCGAGATCGCGCAGGCCGAGAGCCGCCAGGACCGTCACCGGATCACCGTCGCGCACCGCCAGCCAGGCCTGTTTGCCGCCGAAACCGACCATCACATCTGTGTCCATGTGCCTACGCTATCCGGGTCAGGCCCAGCCGTAGTCCTGGCGCAGCGCCCCGGCGATCCGGTCGAAGCGGGCGCGGTCCAGGATCGCTCCCTCGCGGCGGATGCCGTTCTGGTCGACCGTGAGGACGCGGTCGAGGCGGATCCAGCTCGGCCGGGCCTCGCGGTCCCAGTCGCCCGGGCCGAGCGCGAGCCAGTTGCGCTGGCCGTCTCGTTCGCTCTGGCTGGAGAGCATCAAGCCCAGCAGCGTACGACCGGTGCGGCCGACCACGAGCACGGGCCGGTCCTTGCCCTGGGTGGGGTCGTCCTCGTACGTGACCCAGGTCCAGACGATTTCGCCCGGGTCGGCGTCGCCGTCGAGCTTCGGGGCGTAATCGAGGTGCCGGCCCTTCGGTGGCGCCGGCCGCGGATGCGCGGGGGCGCGGACCGGAGCCGGTACGGAACGTCGGGCAAGGCGTTTGATGGTGCTGACGATGCCCTGGAAGAGGTTGGCCACCCACCCGAGACTAGTTCGTGAGGCCCGGTTCAGCGGTGCGGCCGCACCGGGCCGCTTGGCCGCGTACGCCGAACCGGGCCGGCCGGGATCGCGGGCCGGGCGGGGATGCTCGGCCGCGCCGGGCCCATCGGCCGCAGCCGCTTCGTCTTCCGGGACGCCATGTCAGTTCACGAAGTCCTGGGTCATCCAGACCAGGCCCTTGCTGTCCCGGGTGACGCTCAGGCCGATGTGCTTGAAGCCGCTGCTGAGCAGGTTCTTCCGGTGGCCGTCGTTCGGGGCGACTTCGGCGAGCATGCTGTCGGTCAGCCCGTTCGCGGCCTTGATGATCTCCGCGTCGCTGGCGCCGGCCGAGCCGTAGCCGATGTTCTCGCCGGCTGAGGTCCACCCGACGCCCTGGGCACTGAAGCGCTCCCCGATGCCACCCTCGCCCGCACACTGGTGGGAGAGGCCGCAACCGCCGATCATCAGCTGGTTGTGCAGCGCCGACGCCTTCGACAGGTTGGTGTTCAGCGCGTACGCCGGGAGCCTGGCTTGGGTCCGGGCCGCGTTGATGTGCGCGAGCACCTGATCGAGGATCGAGCCGCTGGTCACCGGCGGGCGGGCCACTGCCGTTGTCGGGGTGGACGTCGTCTTCGTCCGTTTGGGTGTCGGTGCCGGCCGGCTGGCCGGTTTCGTCCGGGCCGGCGCGGGAGTGGTCGCACCGGCCGACGGAGCACCCGGCACCGAGGTCGCCGCGGTCGGATCGCCCAGCGGATAGGTGATCTGACCGCCGGCGGCGGCAGGCTGGCCCGCCGCGGCCCCGGCGTAGTCGATCGCCTTGGCGCCGCCGACGCTCGCCGAGGTGTTCGCGTGCTGGTGGAGGCCGACCCCGGTGAGGCCAGCGCCGATCACCACGGCCGCCGAACCGGCGACCAGGATGTAACGGAACCGGGCGGCGGAGATCGACACGGGGAGGACACCTTACGTCGGGCGAACGCTGGCCGCGCTGGGCACACGGCCGGGCACCGCTTGGGGGACGGCACCAGCCGACTATGAAGGTCGCTCACGCTTTCGCGTCCGGATCCAAGGAGCCCTTAAGGATCAACACACCGAGAAATAAGGGCCCGTTCGCGACGGGGAGTTCGAGCGGCAGCTGGAGGCGTGATCTCGCCCTCTTCCGGCGCGCCAAGGTGCAGCAAGATCCGGTCGGTGCTGATCAGCCCGGCCGGCAACGGGAGCACGCCTTCAGGCGGGACGGCTGCGTCCGGCACGACCCGGCGCCGACCGGCATCGCACCGAGCGAAGGGGTCGCCTGCCGCACCGGGCGGCGAGTGGCCGTAACTGGATATTTCGGGCAGGTAGGGTGAGTCCGTGCCCCGGGTCCTGAGCAACCGCCATGTCGGGGTGTCCCTGCTGGTCCTGACCCTGGCGGTCGCGGCGGGTGTCGCGTACCCGGGCGACCGGCCCCCGATCGCCGCCTCGGCGCCGCGGGCCGCCGCCGCCCCGAGCGCGACCACGCACACCCCCGTCCCGGCCGCCGCGCCGGCACCCCACGGCCTTCCGGTCGTCGACTATGCGGGCGCCCCACCCGGTCTCCCGGACGACCCGGACCCGCGGTCCACCGTCGCGGTCACCGAGGGTGTGCACCCGGCCTCCCGGCGTGTCCTCTACGACGCTCCCGGCGGTGTCCCGCGGGCGTATCTGCCGCCGTTCATCAACGGGGTGCCGGTCACGGTCCCGATCGTCGCGCGGCGGCCCGGCTGGGTGGCCGTGCTGGTGCCGTCGGTGAACCGCCGGATGGGCTGGCTCACCACCACCGGCTGGACCCTGCGATCGCTGCCCGACCAGCTCGTCGTCCGGCTGCGGGCGCACGAGCTGACCTGGCTGCGCGACGGCGTGCGCCGGACGAGTTGGACGGTCGCCACCGGCTCGCCGGCGACCCCGACACCGGTCGGCCGGACGTTCGTGCTGGGCCGGGCCCGCGGCGCGGGCGCCGCGTACGGCGGGCTGGACGTGCTCGCCCTGGGCTCGGTCCCGGAGAACCGCGACTCGCTGCCCGCGTCGCTGCGTGGCGCACACACCGGCATCCACAGCTGGTACGCCACCAGCAGCTTCGGTCACAGCGTGTCCAACGGGTGCATCCGGGTCCCGCGCGACGGCCAGCGCACCCTGCTCGACCATCTCACCCCCGGCACCACCCTTACGGTGCTCGGCTGAGGGCGGCTTGGCGCCCGCCTGTAGCGTGCTGGCGTGGACTGGAATCTGCGGGTGTGCGGCTGGGTCGGGCACGTCACCTACGCGCCCGACGAGCAGAACCTGCGTGCGCGGCTTCGCGCCGAAACCCCGGTCGGCCCGGCCTGGCGCTGCCTGCGCTGCGGTGACTTCGCCCTGGGTACGCCGAAAGCCAGCGGCCCGGCCGCGGACGCTCCGCTGGTGGCCCGCGGGAAGGCACTGCGGGACACGATCATCCTGCGCCTGCTCGCCGCCGAACGGTTCCTGCGGGCGTTGCTGATCCTCTTCGGCGCCTACCTGCTCTTCCAATTCCGGCACAGCCAGGACGCCGCCCAGCGCGCCTTCACCGAGAATCTGCCGTTGATCAGGCCGCTCGCCGACAGGTACGGCTGGAATCTGGACGATTCCTCGATCGTGCACTCGATCCGCAGCGTGATCGAGGCGCAGTCGACGACCCTGCTGTGGGCGGCCGCCGGGCTGGCCACGTACGGAATCCTGCAGGTCATCGAAGCGACGGGCTTGTGGCTGCTGAAACGGTGGGGCGAGTACTTCGCCGTGGTCGCCACGTCGCTCGGCCTGCCGATCGAGGTCTACGAGCTGGTCGAGAAGATCTCCGCGACCCGGATCGCCGCGCTGACGATCAACATCGTGGCGGTGCTCTACATCCTGCTGTCAAAACGGCTCTTCGGCCTGCGTGGCGGAAAGGTCGCCTACGAGGCCGAACGGCACGAGGCGAGCCTCCTGGAGGTCGAGGTCGCCGCGGGCACCCAGCCGGCTCCGGTACACCGCCGCGACCGGATCGAGTCGGCCCGCTAAGTACAGTCTGCCGGTGACCTATTCCTGGCTGGCGGCGCCGGCGACAGCGGTCGCGGACACCGCGCGCGCACTGCTCGGCTGGCAGCTCGCCGCGAACGGTGTGACGGTGCGGCTGACCGAGGTCGAGGCTTACAGCGGGCTGGGCGCCGACCCGGCGAGCCACGCCCACCGCGGGATGACCAAGCGCAACGAGATCATGTTCGGCCCGGCCGGCGTCCTGTACGTCTACCAGATCTACGGAATGCATTTCTGCGCGAACGTGGTGTGCGGCGAGGCCGGGGTCGCGGCGGCGGTGCTACTGCGGGCGGCGGCGGTGACCGGCGGGCTCGCACTGGCCCGCGAGCGGCGGCCGGCGGCGCGCACGGATTGCGATCTGGCCGCCGGTCCGGGCAAGCTGATGCAGATCCTGGCCCTGGACCGGGCGGCCAACGGCAGCTCCGTCGTGGACGGCACCGGGCCGGCGACGCTGCGGGCGCCGGTGTCGCCGGTCGAGGCCCGGGCCGTCGTGGCGGGGCCGCGGGTCGGCGTCACCGCAGCGCAGGACGTGCCGTGGCGCTTCTGGATCCGCGACGATCCGACGGTGAGCGTCTACCGGCGACGCACTTCCCCGGCACCGTCCACTGCCGCGCCGGGCCCCGCGATGAGCACCGTCGACATTGGCCGAGCGGGCCGAGCGGAAGTTCCGTAACCGCAGGACATTGACAACCAGTGATATCTGCGTGCTTCTATTGGCTGGGCATTCTGACAACGTTGTCAAAGTGTTTGCCAATTGCGGGCGCGTGGTCCGCCAGTGCGCCTGTTGGCCGGACGGCTCGCCACCTCATCGTGGCGACCTTCAGAACGGACGGCACCGCATGCCCCCACTGCCCCCTCCCCTGCGCATCCTGGCCGGCTCCGCGGCGGCCCTGCTCATCGCCGCGAGCCTCACCGTCCTGTCGAGCCCCGCCCACGCCGCCGATCTCGCCCTGACCGGGTACGTGAACCCGTTCGTCGGCACCGACGACAGCAACTCCCCCAACCCGGTCGGCGGCGGCGCCGGCGGCAGCACCTATCCCGGTGCGGTCGTCCCCTTCGGAATGACCCAGTTCTCACCCGACACCCCGACCGGATCCCCGTCCGGTTACCGGGACTCGGACCGGACCATCGAGTCGTTCAGCCTGACCCACTTCAACGGCGCTGGCTGCCCCAACAACGAGGACCTGCCGATCCTGCCGATCACCGGCAACCTGGGCGCCTCACCCGGATCGAGCTGGACCAGCTACGCGTCGGCGTACACGAAGACCAACGAGAGGGCGTCGCCGGGCTACTACCGGAACCGGCTCGACAAATACGCCACCGATGTCGAGTTGAGCGCGACGACCCGCACCGGGGCGATGAAACTGACCTTCCCGTCGACCACGGCGGCGCGGGTACTGATCAACGCCAGCCGGACCTCGGACGGCGACCGCGACGGCAACGTCACGATCAGCGGAAACCGGGTCTGGGGTGAGCACACGGCCGGAAACTTCTGCGGCAGCGGGCACTACTACAAGATCTACTACTCGATCCAGTTCGACCGTACGCCGACCGGCGTCGGCACCTTCAAGGGCGGCGCGATCTCGGCCGGGTCGACCAGCACGAGCGGGACGCAGAGCGGCGCCTACGTCACGTTCGACACGACGGGCAACGCGGTCGTGAACGCGACCGTCGGCATCTCCTTCGTCAGCGTCGCCAACGCGCAGAACAACGCGACCGCCGAGGCCGATTCCTTCGCCACCGTGCAGGCCAACGCCAACGCGGCCTGGAACACGGCCCTGAACCGGGTCCAGGTCACCGGCGGCAGCACCGCCGACCTGCAGAAGTTCTACACCGCGCTCTACCACGTGCTGATGAACCCGAACATCGCCAGCGACACCAACGGGCAGTACACGGGCTTCGACGGCGCGGTGCACACGTCCGGCTTCCCGATCTACCAGAACTACTCCGGCTGGGACATCTACCGGTCCTGGGCGTCGCTGGTCGCGTTGATCGCGCCGGACGTGATGACCGACATCGTCAAGTCGATGATCGTCGACGGCCAGCAGGGCGGCCTGCTGCCCAAGTGGTCGCAGCAGAGCAAGGAGGACTTCGTGATGCCCGGCGATCCCGGGCCGATCATCGTGGCCTCCGCCTACGCCTTCGGCGTGCGCGCCTTCGACACGGCCGGCGCGCTCGCGCTGATGAAGAAGAGCGCCACCGGCGGCAGCACCCAGGGCTCCGCTATCCGCGGGAACGAGGCGGCGTACGAGTCGGTGCACTACATCGCCGGCAACCCGTCGGAGACCCTGGAGTACGCGTCGTCCGACTTCGCCATCGCGAACTTCGCCAGGGCGCTCGGCGACACCACCGGCGCGGGCACCTACAGCACCCACTCGCAGTACTGGCGCAGCCTCTTCAACGGCGAGTCGGCGTACGTGCACACCCGCGACAGCGGCGGCAGTTGGAGCGCCAACCTGAACCCGGCGACGGAGAACCCGTACGTCGAGGGCAACGCCGCGCAGTACACCTGGATGGTGCCGCACAACTACGGCGCCCTGGTCACCCTGATGGGCGGCCCGGCCACTGCGGCGCAGCGCCTCGACCACCACTTCCAGCAGCTCAACGGTGGCCTGTCCAGCCCGTACTTCTACATCGGCAACGAGCCGGAGCACAGCGTGCCGTGGGCGTACAACTTCGCCCGTAGGCCGGCCGGGGCCAGCGCCGCGGTTCGCCGGGTGATGACCCAGTCGTACACCACCGGCGCGGGCGGCCTGCCCGGCAACGACGACCTGGGCGCCACCTCGGCCTGGTACGTGTGGGCCGCGCTGGGCATGTTCCCGGTCACGCCCGGCGCCGACACCCTCGCCGTGCACGGTGCCCAGTTCCCGAACGCGGTGCTCAAGCGCGGCGCCGGCGACATCACCATCACCGGCGGCAGCGCGACCAGCCAGTACGTCCAGTCGCTCGCCGTCAACGGCACCTCGACCAGCCACAACTACCTGCGCTACGGCGACATCGCCAACGGCGCGACGGTCGCCTTCACGATGGGGGACGCCGCGAGCTCCTGGGGGACGGGTGCCGCCGACGTACCCCCCAGCTTTGCCGACGGGGCGACCCAGCCGCCGGCGGAACCGGATCTCGGACCGGATCTGGCCCTCAACAGGACCGTGACCGCCGCGTCGGCCTGCAACAGCGCCGAGGCCGCGCCGAAGTCCGTCGACGGCGCGCTGGCCGGCAACAGCAAGTGGTGCGCCAGCAGCGGACCCTACGTGCTGACCGCCGACCTGGGATCCGCGCAGACCGTGTCGTCCTTCATCGTCAAGCACGCCGGGCTGGGCGGCGAGCTGACCCAGTGGAACACCGGCGCCTTCACGATCTCGACCAGCACCGACAACGCGACCTGGAGCCCGGCGGTCACGGTCACCAGTTCGAAATCGAGCCGGACCTACAGCCCGATCCCGGCGCGCACGGCACGCTACGTGCGTTTCGAGGCCACCAGCCCGACGAACGACGGCAGCCCGGCGGCCCGGATCTACGAGTTCGAGGTGTACGGCCAGAGCAGCGCCCCCGCCGACCTCGCGCTGCGCCGGGCCGTGACCGCCGACTCATCCTGCAGCGCCACCGAGGGCCCCGACAAGGCGGTCAACGGCAGCGTTCTGGGCGGCAGGGCGGACAAGTGGTGCTCGCAGGGCGCGAGCAAGTGGCTGCAGAGCGACCTCGGCGCGAAGCAGCACATCGGATCGGTGGTCATCCGGCACTCGGGCGCCGGCGGCGAGTACCCGGCCTGGGACACCCGCGACTTCGACGTGCTGACCTCGGACGACGGGGCCGGCTGGACGATCCGCGCCCAGATCCGCGGCAACACCGCGGACACGACGACCACGACGATCAACACCGACGCCCGCTACGTGAAGCTGAACGTCATCACCGCCACGTCGAACGGTGACACCGCGGCCCGGATCTACGAGCTGGACGTGCGCTCCTGACGAAGCGCCCTGGGCGAGCATCGGGGTCCCGCGATGCCTGCCCAGGGTTCCATCCCCGACGCGGTCCGCGGCGCCGGCCGGGTCGTGCTGCTGCTTGACGATCTACAGTGCGCCGAGCCGGCGGCGGCCGACCCGGCGTCGGCTGCCGCGCGCTCCGCGGTCGCCCTGCTGACCACCGCCCGGCACCTGAGCCGGGTCAGGGCGACCTGAGTGTCTACATGCTCAAGAAATCAACGCATTCGAACACGCAGATTCCCAGGAACAACAAAAGTGACCGGACATTGACCCAATCGACCAACGAGGCGTAACTTCCTGTTTCTAGTTGTCGACAGCCGTTGATGTCTGCCACGTCGGCCGCCGGGCAGACCCGTCCCCAGATCTGCCACCTCCCCGCTCCGCTCCGTTCCCCTGACTCAGGAGCACCAACGACATGCGTCTATCCACCGTGGTCAAACGCTCTCGATTCCGACTTCTCCGGATCACCTTCACCGCCTCGATGGCTCTCGCCCTCGGCGTCCTGGTCGCGGTGATCGCCCTGCCCGGCAGCTCGCTGGCGGCGACCAGCCTGCCCTGCGACATCTACGGCAGCGCCGGCACGCCCTGCGTCGCCGCGCACAGCACCGTCCGCGCGCTGGTCGGCTCGTACAACGGGCCGCTCTACCAGCTCACCCGCAAGTCCGACGGCGCCACTCACGACGTCGGCCTGCTCGCCGTCGGCGGATACGCCAACGCGGGCGATCACGACGCCTTCTGTAACGGCACGACCTGCGCCATCACCAAGATCTACGACCAGACCACCCGGCACAACGACCTGCCGGTGTCGCCGGCCGGAAGCGCGGGCCCCGTCGACTACCCGGCCGACGCCAGCGTGCTCGCGGTCACCGCGGGCGGCCACAAGGCCTACGGCGTCTGGATCTCCCCGCAACACGGCTACCGCAAGGCCCTCGCCTCCGGAACGGCCCGCGCCGGGCAGGCCGAAGGCATGTACATGGTGGCCAGCGGCACGCACGTCGGCTCTGACTGCTGCTTCGACTACGGCAACGCCGAGGCCCAGCCCACGGACACCGGCAACGGTCACATGGACGCGGTCAGCATCGCCACCACCTGCTATTTCCCCCCGTGCAACGGCAGCGGTCCGTGGGTCGAGGCCGACCTCGAAAACGGCATGTTCCAGGGCGCGAACGGCTCGAACACCGCCAACCTCGGTAACAAGACCACCTACGTCACGGCGCTGTTGAAGACCAACGGCCAGACGACGTACGCGCTCAAGGGTGGCGACTCGACCGCCGGCGGGCTGTCGACCTGGTGGAACGGCGCTCTGCCGAACCGCGGCGGCTACATGCCGATGCAGCAGGAGGGCTCGATCATCCTGGGCACCGGTGGCGACAACAGCAACCGCAACATGGGCACCTACTTCGAGGGTGTGATGACCTCGGGCAACCCGACCGACGCCGCCGACAACGCGGTGCAGGCCAACATCGTCTCGGTCGGCTACTCCGGGCAGACCAACGTGCCGAACGCCCCGCAGGGCACGATCACCGGCCCGGGCGGCAAGTGCGTCGACGTCGCGGCTAACGACACCGGCGTCAACGGCACGGGCGTGCAGTTGTGGGACTGCCAGTCGTACGCGATCGACCAGCACTGGACGCACTTCGCCGACAACTCGATGCGTGTGCTGGGCCGCTGCCTCGACAGCATCGGCAACGGCACCGCCAACGGCACCCAGGTCCAGCTGTGGGACTGCAACGGCGTCGGCGGCCAGAAGTGGGTCGCGCAGGCCGACGGCTCGCTGAAGAACCCGCAATCCGGCCGGTGCCTCGACTCCCCCAGCGGATCCACCGGCAACGGCACCCGGCTGCAGCTCTGGGACTGCAACGGGTCCGGCGCGCAGAAGTTCGCGGTCAACGGCGGCGGCGCCACCGTCGGCCCCGGCGGCAAGTGCATCGACGTCGGGGCTGACGACTCCGGCGGCAACGGCGCGGCCATACAGCTGTGGGACTGCCAGTCCTACGCCGCCGATCAGCACTGGTTCCTCAACGGCAACGGCTCGCTACGCACACTGGGCCGCTGCCTGGACCTCATCGGCAACGGCACCGCCAACGGCACCCAGGTCCAGCTGTGGGACTGCAACGGCGGCGGCGGCCAGGTCTGGAACCAGCAGGCCGACGGCTCACTGCGGAACCCGCAATCCGGCCGCTGCCTCGACTCCCCCAACGCGGCCACGGCGAACGGCACCCGGCTGCAGCTCTGGGACTGCAACGGCAGCGCCGCGCAGAAGTTCGCGCTGAGCTGAGCTGACCCCGAGCCCGTCCTGACCCCGAACACGTGGGGTGCGGGAGCGACGCTGCTCCCGCACCCCACGCTGCGTATGGGGCCTTCGCCGTACGGGGCCTTCGCCGTACAGGGTCTTTGTCAGCTCGGGAAGCGAGCGGCGATGATTGATCTTCCCGAACGCAGATGATCAATTCCGGCTCCGCGGCCGGTGGCGCCGGTCAGGGTTTGCGGGCGACGCCGGACCAGACGTTGATATCGGCCCGGGGCGGTATCGGTGCACCCGGCGCCGGGTGCCACTCGCTGGCCGGGACGACGCCGGGCTCGACCAGCTCCAAGCCGTCGAAGAACGCGGTGAACTCGGCCTCGCCACGGGCCCAGACGTCGGCTCGGCCATCGTCGAGCAGTCTTTCGTACCGGGCGGCGTCCTGCGGGGCGCTGAAATCGACGGTCGCGCTCGTCGCGGCAAGGTAACTGCCCGGGGGGAGGGCCGTGAGGAGCTTCTCGACGATCGGCTGGGCCTGGTCGCGGCCGGGGATGAAATGCAGCACCGCGATCAGCATCAGGGCGACCGGCTGGGTCAGATCCAGCGTCGCGCGCAGCACGGGATCGGCCAGGATCGACTCGGGGTCGCGCAGGTCGGCTTCGAGGTAGGCGGTCTCGCCCTCCGCGCTGCTGGTCAGCAGGGCCCGGGCGTGCACCATCACGAGTGGATCATTGTCGACGTAGACGACCCGGCTGCGCGGGTCGACGCGCTGGGCGACCTGGTGGGTATTGTCGGCCGTCGGTAGTCCCGTGCCGATGTCGAGGAACTGCCGGATCCCGGCCTCGCGGGCCAGATACCCCACGGCCCGCTGCAGGAACTCCCGGTTGGCTACGGCGCCCTTACGGACGGTCGGGAACATCGCCTCGAGCTCGTCGCCGGACCGGCGGTCGGCCGCGAAGTTGTCCTTGCCGCCGAGCCAGTAGTTGTACCGGCGGGCCGGATGCGACACCGACGAGTCGATTGCGTCCACTGTGTTCTGTGCTCCTACCCCGAGGACATGTCCGGGCGGTAAGGGTAGCGGGTGCTTCCTTAGATCTTCCTTATCGGACACCCCGGATCCCCCGCATCCCCGTATCTTGGGGCATTCGGGCACCGGGCCGGTTGACATCGTCCGGCTGTATCCGAACCCTAGGACGGCGCGCTTGCAGGGCTGTTGACAGTGAGTGAGCCGACGCAACCATTCGAGTTGTCATCAACTGAGAGACATGAGGATCCACTCCCCGTGCGTACCCGAAAAAAGCTTCTCGGAATCGTTGCCGCCTTCGCGGTGGTCATCGCCGGCGGCACGTACACCGCCATCGGGCAGGCTTCGGCAGCGAGCGGCCCCGCGCTGCTGCCGATAACCGTGACCAACGACACCGGCCGCAACGACCCGGTCTACCTCTACCTGCTCGGTACCAACCTCGGCACCGGCCGGCTCGGCTACGTGAACTCCGCTGGCGCCTTCGTCAACTGGCCGGCCGGAGCCAACCCGCCCTCACCCGCCCCCGACGTGGCGATCAGCGGCCCAGGCAGCGGCGGGCGGACAGCGATCCAGCTGCCGAAGAACATCTCCGGGCGGCTCTACTTCTCGCTCGGCCAGAAGCTGAAGTTCTTCCTCACCCCGGACGGGCTCGTGCAGCCGGCGCCGTGGGCGGGTGGCGACGCGAACCGCGACATCCTCTTCGACTGGAGCGAGTTCACCTACAACGACGCCGGGATCTGGCTGAACAGCTCGCAGGTCGACATGTTCGCCATCCCGCACACGGTGAGCACCAGCGGCAGCGAGGGCAACCATTCGACCGGCACGCTGGTCGCGAACGGCCGCGGCAACGTGATCGCCGGGATGCAGGCGGCCGGCCTCGGCGGCGCCGTCTCCACCCGCTCGGACGGCACCGTCCTGCGGGTGCTCGCTCCGGGCAAGGCGGCCGACGCCGGTGGCGTCCCGGGAAACTACCTGGACTCGTACATCACCTCGGCGTGGAACGCCTACGCGAGCAAGACGCTGACCGTCGTGCCGTTCGGCGACCAGCCCAGCGTCAAGTACCTCGGGCGTACCTCCGGCACCACCATGAAGTTCACCAACGCCGCCGGTCAGCAGGTGGCGTCGTTCAACAAGCCCAGCTCGGCGAACGTCTGGGGCTGCGACGGAGCGCTCGGCGCCCCGAACGACCAGGTGGTCGGCCCCATCGCCCGGACCCTGTGCGCCGCCCTGAACCGCGGCACGCTGGGCACCGTCGACACCCAGCCGAGCACGAACGCGGCGGACTTCTACAAGACCAACCCGACCAACCAGTACGCCAAGCTGGTGCACCAGAGCATGGCGGATGGCAAGGCGTACGCGTTCGCCTTCGACGACGTCGGCAACTTCGAGTCGCTGGTGCACGACGGCGCGCCCACCTCGGCCGGGATTACGTTGAACCCGTTCGGTGGCGGCGGCACCCCGCCCCACCCGCCCACCCAGCCGCCCACCCAGCTGCCCACCCACCCGGCCAGCCAGCCGCCGCCCACGGTCGGCACCTCGCTGATCAGCAACTGGAACAGCAAATGCATCGACGTCCCGGGGGGCAACTTCTCCGACGGCGTTCAGGTGCGGATGTGGCCGTGCGCCAACCTGGCGTCGCAGAAGTTCCAGTTCACCACCGGCCAGCTGAAGACCTCGAACAACAAGTGCCTGGACGTCGCGTGGGGCTCCAAGGCCAACGGCGCCGTCATCCAGATCGCCACCTGCTCCGGCAACGCCGCTCAGGTCTGGGCGTTCTCGGCCCCCGGTGAAATCGTGAACCCGCAGGCCAACAAGTGCCTCGA
>JAVHVY010000203.1:0-5938 GCA_032160305.1 Actinoplanes sp. | reverse complement strand
ACCACGACGTAGGCTCCGTTCGTGATTGACGAGCAGACCGAAAAGCGACGTGGATCCTTCTGGCGCGAGCTGCCGATCCTGGTGGTTGTGGCCATCCTTGTCGCAGTCCTGGTGCGGGCCTTCGTGCTGCAGACGTTCTACATCCCGTCCCAGTCGATGGAGCACACCCTCAACATCAACGACCGGGTTCTGGTCAACAAGCTCGTCTACGACTTCCGTGACCCGCTGCGCGGCGAGATCATCGTCTTCAAGGCCCCGCAGGACTGGCAGAATGGCACCGAGGGCGAAGACTTCATCAAGCGCATCATCGGCACCCCCGGTGACCACGTGGTCTGCTGTGACACCCAGCATCGGCTGCAGATCAACGGGCACTCACTCGACGAGCCGTTCATCTATCGGGCCGCGGACGGCACCCAGGACCCGGCAGCCGACGAGGCGTTCGACATCACCGTTCCGGCCGGCCGGCTCTGGGTGATGGGTGACCACCGTTCCCAGTCGGGCGACTCGCTGGAGCACTACGAGCAGAGCAACGACGTGACCGAGGCGACGATCACGAAGGATTCGATCGTCGGGCGCGCGTTCACCATCTTCTGGCCGGTGGGCCGGGCCGCCTGGCTGTCGGTGCCGTCCGAGTTCGACGCGATCCCGGACGCGGCCAAGTAGGCGCCGGCCGCCGGCCACCCGCGGTGGAGATCGGCTCCGGGCGCAATAGGCTGGTGGCGTGACGTTCAAGGACCGCCGTGCTGCCCGGGTGCTGTTGACCGACGCGCTGATCCGAGCGTGGACCATGGAGATCTGATGCTCACCCCGGGCCGGACGGTCATCCGCCGCGACGGCGGCCTCTACGCTCTCGAACGCGCCCTGCAACGGCGCGGCTTCCAGCACGTCGCCGGCGCCGACGAGGCCGGCCGGGGCGCCTGCGCGGGCCCGCTGGTCGCCGGCGCGGCGATCCTGCCGGAGGGCAGGCGAGGCGAGATCGACGAGCTGGCCGACTCCAAACTGCTGACCCCCGCCGCCCGCGAACGGGTCTACGCCGAAGTGGTCGACCGGGCGCTGGCCTGGTCCGTGGTGGTCATCCCGCCCGCCGAGGTGGACGCGCGGGGCCTGCACGTGTGCAACCTGGCGGCGATGCGGCGCGCGCTGGCCTCGCTGAGCACCCGGCCCGACTACGTGCTCACCGACGGCTTCGGAGTCGACGGCCTCGGCGCACCCGGCCTGGCGGTGTGGAAAGGGGACCGGGTAGCGGCCTGCGTGGCGGCGGCGAGCGTCCTGGCCAAGGTCACCCGGGACCGGCTGATGGTGGAGCTGGACGGCACGTTCCCCGACTACGGCTTCGCGATGCACAAGGGTTACATCACCGACGAGCACAGCGCCGCATTGACCAGGCATGGGCCGTGCATCGAGCACCGCTTCTCCTATGTCAACGTGGCGGCGGTATCCGGCCGGAGCAACCGGCCGCCCCGGGCCCGCCGGCCGGTGATCAGCCAGGTCGCCACCGCCGAGCCGATGATGCTGTGGCCGGTCGTGGAGGGTACCGTCGGCGTGGCGTCGGGCGAGCAGCCTCGGCCGCCGGTGCCGGTGGGGGAAGATGAGGCCATGGAGGGCGAGACACGATGAGCGCAGAGGATCTCGAGAAGTACGAGACCGAGATGGAGCTGCAGCTCTACCGGGAGTACCGCGACATCGTCCGCCAGTTCTCGTACGTGGTGGAGACGGAACGCCGGTTCTACTTGGCCAATCAGGTCGACCTGCACGTGCGCAACGCCGACGGTGAGGTTTACTTCGAGGTCGAGATGCATGATGCCTGGGTCTGGGACATGTACCGGCCGGCCCGCTTCGTGAAGAACGTTCGCGTGATGACCTTCAAGGATGTCAACGTCGAGGAGCTCGAAAAGCCGGACATCTCCCTGCCCGACGAGGCCGGCTTCGGCGGCTGACCGCGAACTCCAGCGCGCCGAAGGCCACGGTGCCGAGGACCACGTACCCACCGGGTCGTCCACAGATCGGCGTTGTCCACAGGCGAGATCCGCCCGGGCGGTAAACCCGGCAGGCTCCACCCATGCCTGTTCTGGTCACCCTGCTGCTGCTCCTGCTCGTCCCGCCGCCGGCCACGCCCTATGTCTGGCCCCTTGCCGCACCGCACGTCGTGCGGCCGTTCGACCCGCCGCCGCAGCCGTGGCTGCCCGGGCACCGGGGTGTCGACCTGGCGGGTGCGGGCGCCCAGGAGGTCCGGGCCGCCGGCGCCGGCACCGTCACGTTCGCCGGTGACCTGGCCGGCCGGGGCGTCATCACGATCACGCACGCGGACGGTCTGCGCACGACGTACGAGCCGGTGACTCCCGCGGTCCCGGTCGGGAGGCGGGTGGTGGCGGGCCAGCCGATCGGTGCCCTCGTGCCCGGTCACCCCGGCTGCCCATCGGCCACTTGCCTGCACTGGGGACTACGGCAGGGTGACGCCTACCTGGACCCCCTCGCCCTGCTCGGACGCGGCCCGGTGCGCCTGCTCCCGCTGAATCCATGACGCCCCGGCTTCGAACCGGTCGTGTTCGATGAGGGCGTCGTCGTCGGCAGTGCAGGGGTCAGCGTTGCAGCTCGCGGAGCAGGAGTGGGAGGCGCTCGGCAAGGCGGTCGTATTCGTCGGCCCGGTTGTAGACCTGGGCGCTCAGCCGCAGCCAGCCACGGCCGCCCCAGGCGTTCACGGCGGTCTCGGTGGCCAGCTTGTCGGCGATCCGCTGGCGCAGCGACTGCGCCTCGACCTGGGTGGTGGCCAGTCCGGCCGGCAACGGAACGATCCGCATCGACCCCGGACCGCCCGGATCGGGCAGGTCGGCCGGCCCCACGCCCAGCGCCGCGCCGACCACCCGCTGGCCGTAGGCGGCGAGCGCGGCGTTGTGCGCCCGGACCGCCTCAAATCCGAGCGTACGCAGGGTGAAGAGCCCCGCCGGTGCGGCCAGCCACGGCGTGAAGTCGGCCGTTCCCTGAAACTCCACCGACAGCGGGAAACCGGCCTCCTGCTCCCACGACACCACCAGCGGATCGATCCGCCCGCGCCAGCCCGCAGCGACCACCAGCAACGCCGTCCCCCGTGGCGCGAAGGCCCACTTGTGCAGGTTTCCCACCCAGAAGTCGGCGCCGATCGCGTCGACCTGCACCGGCAACATGCCCGGCACATGCGCGGCGTCGACCAGCACCGGGATCTCGTGCTGCCGCGCGGCGGTGGCTATCCCGGCGACCGGCAGCATCTGCGCGGTGGCCGAGGCGAGCTGGTCGACGATCACCAGTTTCGTCGTGCCCGGCCGCAACGCCGCGCGTACCCGCGACACCACCTCGGCATCGCTTGCGTCCAACGGCACCGCAACGGTCCGCACGGTCGCCCCGGCCCGCCGGCACCGCCGCCGCACGGCGAGCGTGACCGCCCCGTACCCATGATCAGTGAGGAGCACCTCGTCGCCCGGCCCAAGGGGCACCGATTGCAGGACCACCGAGACGCCGGCGGTCGTGTTCGGCATGAGCGCGCTGCCGTTCGGGTCGGCGCCCAGAAATGCCGCCAGGTGCCGTCGGGTGTGGATGATCCGGTCGAGCAGCCCCGAGGCGTAGAACTTGAGCGGGTTGGTCTCGACTTCGTCGCGCAGCCGCTGCTGAACCCGCTGCACCCCGGCCGGCACCGCGCCGAAGGACCCGTGGTTGAGATAGGACACGGCCGGGTCGAGAGTGAAAAGCAGCCGGGCACCGGCCATGGGCGGGGGTGGGTCTCCGGCGCTCACCACCTGATCCTAAGGCCCGACACGCCGGCACCACCTGGGATCGCGAATCAGCCTCACCTGGCCGCCGGGTGCTCCGCTAGCGCCGAGGTCGCGGTCGGGCCGGGGTTCAGGCGCGGGGGTGGGCCTGGTTGAAGGCGGCGCGGAGCCGCTCCGTGGAGACGTGGGTGTAGATCTGGGTGCTCGACAGGGAGGCGTGACCCAGCAACTCCTGTACCGCGCGCAGGTCGGCGCCGCCGTCGAGCAGGTGGGTGGCGGCGGAGTGGCGCAGGTCGTGCGGGCTGGTGTGCGGCAGACCGGCGAGCTGGGCCGCGGTGGCGACGACACGCCGGACGACTGTCTGCTGGACGCGAGCTCCGCGCGTACCGAGAAACAGGGCCGCCGCGCTGGCGGGGATCACCAAGCGTGGCCGGCCGTCGCGCAGCCAGGTGTCCAGCGCTCGCTGCGCGGGCAGGCCGTACGGCACCGCACGCTCCTTGGCGCCTTTGCCGAAGACCCGGATCACCCGCCGCCCGTCGTCGATGTCCGTCAGGTCGAGGCCGCACAGCTCGCTGACGCGTACGCCCGTCGCGTAGAGCAGTTCCAGGATGGCGCGGTCGCGCGCTTCGGTCTCGGAGCGCTGCGGTGTGCCGACCAGGTCGGCGGCCTGGTCGGCATGCAGCACGGTCGGCAGATCGCGGTGGGCCCGCGGGCTGGCCAGCTGCGCACCTACGTCGGCCGGGCTCAGGCCGGCGCGATGCGCCCACCGGGTGAAGGTGCGGGCCGCCGCCGCCCGCCGGGTCTGCGAGGTGCGGGCGCCGCCGCCGGCCAGCAGCCGGGCCAGCCACCCCCGGAGCACGCCGATATCCAGATCCGCGGGCGCGGCGCACCCCCGGGCGGCGGCGAAATTCAAGAGCGAGACCACATCCCCGACGTACGCCCGGACGGTGTGCGCCGAGCGACCGTCAACCTGGGCCAGATGGCGTCCGAAGTCGTCGACCGCATCGCGCAGGGCGAGAGGCAGCCGCGCATGCAGGTCCCGGGTGCTCACCGGTCCATGGTCCCCGATCCGGCCGCCCTTGTCCGGGTCGACAGGCTCTTCCCGTCCAGCCGGATGTGCTTGGACTGTCGCGTATCCGGGCGCAGAATTTCCGTCCGTCAAGGCGGAGGGCACGTCAGGGGCGGGTGAGTTGCACGCGGTCCGCCGGGTGGACGGTGACCGTGCCGTCGGTGGCGGTGACGACCAGGACCGGGACGCCCTCGCCGACACGGTGAACGCGGCGCTCGGCGTCGGTCGGCATCCGGGCGACGGCCAGCTCTCCGCGAGCGAGGGCGATGACCTGGACCGTCTCCGGCACCCGGACGAACGTGCCACGCGGCCGCTCGACTGTGATCAGTCCTTCGGTGCGCAGCTGGCCGATCGCCTGCCGGACCGTCGTGCGGCTGATGCCGTATTCCTGCGCGAGTCGCAGCTCGCTGGGCAACGGCTCGCCGGGCCCGAGCTCGCCGGATTGGATCTGATCGCGCAGAAGGTCGGCAAGCTGCCGGAAAACAGCCCGGTCCGCCGAAGTATCGATCATGGCAACCACCGTACGTGACCACGATGTTTGGTCGCGTTGTATATACATCGTGATAATACAACTAGCAGAGGCTTAGACTGCTTGCCTTCGGCGGCGGCGCTGGAGGTGGCCCGCGCGGGGGAAACCGTTGACGCTGCGGGGCTTGGCGGAGGCGTGATGGCACCAGGAGAGGAATCGCTCGTAGAGGTCCGCCGGCGGATCGGCGCCGTGGGCGGTCAGGTCGAGCATGGCCTCGCACATCTGCGCGGACATGTAGACGGCCAGCACCGACGGGTAGCCGCGGAACTCCTGGAGCAGGCTGCCCTTGGCATTGGCGCACGGCCACGGCTGTCCGCAGGCCGCACAGTCCCAGGAGGGGCGCTCGCTGGTGTGGCCTGCTCCGAACTGGTCCTCCGCGGTGACTGTCATCTGACCGGTCCTTCGTGCTCTCGGCGAGTGTCGCGATATCCCGGGTAGCCGCTGCGGTCGCCGGTGTGGCGGTCGAGCCCGGTGTGACGGTCGAGCCCGGCGCGGCCGTCGAGCCCGGCGCGGCCGTCGAGCCCGGTGTGGCGGTCGAGCCCGGTGTGGCGGTCGAGCCCGGTGTGGCGGTCGAGCCCGGTGTGGCGGTCGAGCCCGGTG
>JAVHVY010000184.1:0-3845 GCA_032160305.1 Actinoplanes sp. | reverse complement strand
CGGCGATCGCCGCCCAGATCTGCACCGTGCTCTCCCACGCGCACGCCATCCCTGTCGTCCACCGCGAACTGAAACCGGACAACGTTCTGGGGTCCGGGGTCGGCGAGATCAAAGTCCTCGACTTCGGTATCGCCGCTATCCTGCGCACCGACGTCACCCGCCTCACCGCCACCGGCAGCGTCATCGGCACACATCACTACATGCCGCCGGAACAGATCCAAGGCGGCCAGATCAGCCCACAGAGCGACCTGTACGCCCTCGGCTGCATCCTGCACGAACTGCTCGTCGGCACGACCATGTTCGCCGGCGGCAGCGAGTTCGAGCTGATGCGCCAGCACGTCGATGAAGCACCGCCGGCGCTGCGGACGCTACGGCCGGAGGTGCCCGAGGCCCTGGAGAAGCTGGTCCTCGAGCTCACCGCCAAACGGCCCGAAAACCGGCCGCGGGACGCCTATGACGTCTACGACCAGCTCCTGCCCTTCCTGCCCGAGCCCGGATCAGACCCGCCGTCGGCCGGGCAGATACCGGCAAGCGTACCTGACCCCACCCTGCTGTATCGGCATCCGAATGCCCCGCGGCCACGGCCGGACACCGCGCCCGCGATCGATCCTCGCGACGTCGGTGGGCAGGCTCAGGCGCCAGACGAGCTACCGGCCACCGACCTACGCGGAGCGATCGGAGCCGCTGTGGCGTATTCCGACGATTTGCTGAACGACGAGCGTTACAGCCAGGCGGCCGAGGCGCTGCAGGACGTCATCGAGCCGGCGGCGGCAGCACTCGGCTCTGAGAATCAGCGTGTCCTCTCGCTGCGCCGCCGTCGAGCAGCGATCCTCGTCGTCGGCGGCGACTTCCGGGCAGCGCTGCCGGAATTCGATGCCCTGTATTCAGCCTTCGTGCGCACGAAAGGTTCCGCGAGCGAGGACGCGTTCGAGTGTTTACGCCAAGCGGCCCACTGCCGGGCGGAGCTAGGACAAACCACCGTCGCCCTACGACAGTTCCGGCAGGTTCTCACCCACGTTCGTGCCCGCTCAGGAGACGTGTCTCGGGACGCTGTTGACCTGCGACGAAGCATCGGTCTGCTGCTCCTGGCCGAAGGAGACGTCGAGCCG
Source organism: Actinoplanes sp. (assembly GCA_032160305.1). GTDB lineage: Bacteria > Actinomycetota > Actinomycetes > Mycobacteriales > Micromonosporaceae > Actinoplanes. The sequence goes on along the minus strand of JAVHVY010000184.1, from coordinate 2,736 downwards.
GCGCTGGCCGAACTGATCCCGCTGTACGACGACTTCCTCTTGCTGTACGGGCCAGACCACGAGGAGACCCGGGAGATCGCCGACATCCTGTCCCGGCTGCGGCGAACCGGCGGCACGGCGAGCTGATACGCCACCGTGGGTGGCGGCTTGTCCACATATTGATACGCACGAAGAATCGGCCATTAGGCTGTTGATCGTACCGAAACGACCTATGCCGGGTACGCCCAGTAACCGGGCAGTCGGCGTAGGTTACGACCACTGTCCACGCCATCCGCGTCGAACGGAACACGATGAGCAAGCTGACGACGATCTTGGATCAGATTGACAGCGGCACCATGCTGCTGCCGGAGTTCCAGCGCGGATACGTGTGGAATCGCGACCAGGTACGTGGGCTGATGCGGTCGCTGAACCTTGGGTATCCGGTCGGCTCATTGTTGGTGTGGGAGACCGAGACGGATCCGGGCTCGGTGCGCGGTACCGGCCAGGTCGGCGCGGGCGTGAAACTGTTGTTGCTCGATGGCCAGCAGCGCATCACCTCGCTTTACGGCATCGTGCGGGGCCGGCCTCCCGCGTTCTTCGAGGGCGACGCAGCGGCGTTCGCCGGGCTGCGGTTCAACGTCGAGGAGCAGACCTTCGAGTTTTACGCCCCCGCGAAGATGCGCGACGACCCGCGCTGGGTCGACGTCACGGCGCTGTTCGTGCACGGCTTGGAACCGCAGATCGCAGCCTTGTACGCCGACCCTGCCTCGGCACCGCACATCGTCACTTACATGACCCGGCTGACCAAGCTACGGAGCATCCTCGAACGGGAATTCCACGAGGAGAAGATCACCGGCTCGGACAAGGGCGTCGATGCCGTCGTCGAAATCTTCAACCGCGTCAACTCCGGCGGGACCAAGCTCTCCAAGGGCGACCTGGCCCTCGCGAAGCTCTGCGCGGAATGGCCGGAAGCCCGCGCCACGATGCGCGCCCACCTGCAGACCTGGAAGAACGCCGGGTTCGATTTCAACCTCGACTGGCTACTGCGTAACGTCAACGCCGTCGCCACCGGGCGGGCCTTGTTCGAGGCACTGGAGAACGTCTCGTCAGACACCTTCGCCGACGCCCTCGGCTCGTCCGCGAAGTACATCAGCGCCTTCCTCGACACGGCTTCCGGCCGACTCGGCCTCGACCACAACCGCGTCCTCATGGGCCGGTACGCCTTCCCCGTCGTCTCCCGCTTCCTGCACCGCAACGGCGGTGTCTTTGACGACGGCGCCCAACGCGACCGGATGCTGTTCTGGTACATCCACTCCGCGCTGTGGGGCCGCTTCGCCGGCTCGACTGAGACCGTCCTCACCCAGGACTACGAGACCCTCAGCCGCGACGGTATCGACGGCCTGATCAACAACCTGACCCGGTGGCGGGGCGGCAACCTCAGCATCGACGGCCAGGACTTCGAAGGGTTCGGACGCGGCTCCCGCTTCTACCCGCTGCTCTACCTACTCACTCGCGTCCTCGGTGCACGCGACCTGGGCACCGGACTGCCTCTCAAGAGCGAGATGCTGGGCTACCTCACGTCCCTGCAGGTCCACCACATCTTCCCAAAGGCCCTGCTGTACAAATGCGGGTACCAGCGCGCCGAGGTGAACGCCGTGGCGAACTTCTGCTTCCTCACCCAGCAGACCAACCTGGCGATCGGTAAGCGCTCCCCCGAGGAGTACTTCGCCGAAGTGGAAGCCAAACAACCCGGGGCGCTGACGTCGCAATGGATCCCCATGGACCGTCAGCTCTGGCATCCCGACCGCTACCTCGACTTCCTGGCGGCACGCCGCGAACTGCTCGCCAAGGCCGCCAACGACTTCCTCATCGAACTTCGCGACGGCGCCACACAGGCCGTCGAGCCGCTGCAGCGAATCGGCGTCCTCGGCGAAGAAGAAACCGACGACCGCGCACAACAGGTCCAGAGCCTGGTCGCCGAACTGTCCGAGATGGGCTACGCACCGCCGCAGATCGACAGCGAGATCGCCGACCCGCACGACGGCCGCGTCCTGGCCGTCGCGGAGGCGTTCTGGCCCGACGGACTGCAGGCCGGGATGGGCGAGCCGGTCGTCCTGGAACTCGACCCCGGCAGTGAGCTATCCCGGCTGGCCGAACTCGGCTACCAGGTCTTCACGTCGATCGAGGCCATGCGACGCTTCGCACAGCGACGCAATGCAGAAGACGCGGGCAGCCGCGAGCCGGTCCTGGTGTAATCCCAGCCGATGGGTGGCCTGTCGGCCGGGCGGACGACGAGCCAGGGGCACTGGCTCGGGACCGGCCGCCGACTACGTCTTGGTGCAGGGTGGCACCCCGGCCGGCGGCGGCGCAACCACCGTCCGGCTCGGCCCGCAAGCCACGTCCGGACCTTACCGACCTTGTCGGTGTCGATCCACACTCCGTCCGGGACTTCTGCCTCCCCGTTCGCCGCATCGCGGCCCAACATCATATCGATGACGCTGAACCCATCGTCGTCCTGACACCTGCACGACGCCGACCACTGTCGGGTTCGATCTCGGGGCGATGCCTTGGGTGATATTGGACCAAAGGTGCTGGTCAGCGGGGAAGTTTCCGCAGGTAGACCTGGGGTCCGGCGCCTTCGAAGTTGACGACCTGCCAGCCTCGTGCTTCGAGAAGTTCGGCGGCGCTGAAGACTCTGTCGACCAGAGCCTGGTAGGCGGCCCGGCCTGCTCGCGGAGCGGAGAGCATGTCGTTCGG
>JAVHVY010000134.1:0-12979 GCA_032160305.1 Actinoplanes sp. | reverse complement strand
GAGGACCTCGCGTTCGGCACGTTGTTCCCGAAGCGGTTCGAGGAGATCAACCGGCTGATCGGCGAGCACCAGCCGCAGCGGGAGGCGTTGCTGCGCCAGGTGACCAACCGGGTCCAGCTCGATCTGAAGTCGGCGAAGATCAAGGCCGAGACCACCGGCCGGCCGAAGCACCTGTACTCGATCTATCAGAAGATGATCGTGCGGGGCCGCGACTTCAACGACATCTACGACCTGGTCGGCGTGCGGATCCTGGTCGACACGGTGCGCGACTGCTATGCCGCGCTGGGCGTCATCCACGCGAACTGGCAGCCGGTGCCGGGCCGGTTCAAGGACTACATCGCGATGCCGAAGTTCAACATGTACCAGTCGTTGCACACGACGGTCATCGGCCCGACCGGCAAGCCGGTCGAGATGCAGATCAGAACGTTCGCCATGCACCGTACGGCGGAGTTCGGCATCGCCGCGCACTGGAAGTACAAGGAGCAGAAGGGCGCCACGATCGTCGGTCCGCCGGCGCACATCGACGAGATGACCTGGCTGCGGCAGTTGCTCGACTGGCAGCGGGAGGCGAGCGACCCGTCCGAGTTCCTGGACGCGCTGCGGTTCGACCTGTCCAGCCAGGAGGTCTACGTTTTCACCCCCAAGGGTGACGTGATCCCGCTGCCGACCGGTTCGACCCCCGTCGACTTCGCCTATGCGGTGCACACCGAGGTCGGTCACAAATGCATCGGCGCCCGGGTGAACGGCAAGCTCGTACCGCTGGAGTCCACGTTGTCCAACGGCGACGTGATCGAGATTTTCACCTCGAAGTCGGCCACCGCCGGTCCGACCCAGGACTGGCTCGGCTACGTCAAGAGCCCTCGGGCCCGGACGAAGATCCGGCAGTACTTCAACAAGGAGCGCCGCGAGGAGGCGATCGAGGACGGCAAGGATGCGATCGTCAAGGCGATGCGCAAGCAGGGCCTGCCCCTGCAGCGGATGCTGACGAGCGAGAACTTGACGACCATCGCCCGTGACCTGCACCTGGCCGACGTCGCGTCGCTCTACGCGGCTGTGGGGGAGAGCACGGTCTCGGCCCAGTCGGTCGTGCAGAAACTCGTCGCCGGGTTCGGCGGCGAGGAGGGCGCGGTCGAGGACATCGCCGAGACGGCCGTCGCCACCCGCCCGCCGCGTAACCGCAGCACCGCGCAGGACCCGGGTGTCGTGGTCAAGGATGTAAGCGACGTCTGGGTGAAGCTGGCCCGCTGCTGCACCCCGGTGCCGGGCGACACGGTCTTCGGCTTCGTGACCCGGTCCGGCGGGGTCAGCGTGCACCGCGAGGACTGCGCCAACGCCGAGGATCTGCGCGAGCAGAGCGAACGGGTCGTCGAGGTGAGCTGGAAGCCGACCTCCGCGTCGACGTTCCTGGTCGCGATCCAGGTTGAGGCGCTGGACCGGCACAAGCTGCTGGCCGATGTCACCCGGGTGCTCTCCGAGGAGCGGGTGAACATCCTCTCCGCGACCGTGACCACGACCCGCGACCGGGTGGCGGTCAGCCGGTTCACCTTCGAGATGGCCGACCCGAAGCACCTCGGCCATCTGGTCGCCGCGGTGCGCAAGGTGGACGGTGTCTTCGACGCCTATCGGGTGACCTCAGGCGCCTGACCGGCGAAGACGAGGGCGGGCCTACCGGAATCCGGTAGGCCCGCCCTCGTCGTGGGACAGAGGCGTCAGCCCTTGGTGACCGTCAGGGTCTTGATGTCGACCTCCGTCTTCGGGTGCCCGCCACCGGCCTGCTGGGCGAACGCACCGTCGTCGCCGGCCTTGCCGACGGCGTCGACGATGTTCATCCCCGTGGTGATCGTGCCGAGGACCGTGTAGTCGGCGGAGAGCTTCGTGTCCGCGAAGACGATGAAGAACTGGCTGCCCGTGCTGTTGGGCTGCCCGGTGTTCGCCATCGCGATGACACCCTTCGGATACGGCTTCGCCGCGCCGGTCGGCAGATTCTCCGTGCCGTAGGCGAAGCTCGGGCCGCCCATGCCGTCGGTGTCGCGATACCCCTTGCCGCTGGCGTACGGGTCGCCGCACTGGAGCACCTTGAAGCTGGCCTGGTTGACCAGCCGGTGGCACTTCGAGTTGTCCCAGAACTTCTTGCTGCCCAGATACTCGAACGCCGCCGCGGTGCAGGGCACCTTGGTCAGGTCGAGCTTGGCCGCGATGACACCGAGGTTGGTGTTCATGGTGAAGGTGTCGGCGCCCTTGGCCGGCACATTGGTCGGCGGCAGGCCGACATCCTTGATCTTGCCGCCGGTCGCCGCCGTCTGCGGGTACCAGGCGCAGTTCGCCGTGCCGGCGGCGGCCGGAGCCGTGGCGCTCACGGCCGGGGCGGGGCCGGCGGCCGACGCGCTGGGCGCGGCGCTGGTCGAAGCGACCGGAGTCGTCTTGCTCTTCGAGTTCAGCGCAGAAACGATCCACACGGCCGTGCCCGCGATCACCAAGACGGCGACGGCCGAGCCGATGATGGCCTGCGTCTGCCGCCGCTTCTTTGCGGCCGCGGCTCGTTCGGCCATCTCTTTCTCGAGCCGGGCCCGCGCCGCCGCGCGCTGCCGGTCCTTGATCGACGACACGGAATTCCTCCTGTATGGCTCGTGCGATGAGGGGTTGCGCTGGTCAGGACTGGCTGCTCGCCGAGGGCCTGGCCGACGGCACGGCATTCGACGTACCGACGGTAAGGCTCTTGATGAGGATCTGTTCCTTGGGCTTTACCTTCGACCCGCTGCCATTGTCCACCGTGGCGATTTTGGCGATCTTCGCGAGGGTGTCCGTTCCGGCCGTGACGGTGCCGACGATCGGATACCTCGCCGAGGTCGGTTTGAAGTCCCTGAGGAAGATCAGGAACTGACTGCCGTTGGTGCCGGGCGGGTTGCCGATCAACGCCACCGTGCCCCGGGGATAGAGCGGAGTCGCCGCCGGGGCCGCCGAGGCGCTGGGGGCGGGTGTCGGGAGGTACTCGTCGTACAGGCTGTAGGTGGGGCCGCCGATCCCGTTGCCGGCCGGGTCACCGCAGCGCAGGGCGCCCTCGGTGGTGATCTCCGTGCAGGCGGTGTTGTCGTAGAACCGCTTGCCGGCCAGGAAACTCAGGTCGGCGGCGCTGCACGGCGCCTTCGCCAGGTCCAGGGCCACGGTGATCGGGGTCCCCTGGTTGGTGGTGATCGTCATCGGCTGGGTGCCCGAGGTGGCCATGCCCGTGGTGGGCGGCGTGCCGACGATCTTGAGATCCTTGTTGGTGTCGGCGTTCTGCGGGGTCCACGCGCAGGTGTCCAAGGCCGTCGTGTCGGTCGGCGAGTCCGAGTCGAACGCGCCACCGATCCAGGCCACCCCGCCGACAATCAGGAGTAGTGCCCCCGCGGCGCCGACGCCCGCGAGAACGCGCCGGCGACGGCGCGTTCGGCCGGCTCGGCGTGCCATCTGCCGGTCGAGCTTCGCGCGCGCGAGTTTCCGCTGCCGGTCCCTGCTGGATGCCACCCGAGCGTTCCCTTCGTACTACCTACCGTCGAGGCGAGTGCCCCACGCCACACGCCCGCAAGAGTGTACGGGTACCTGCTGGGAATGTGTGGTGCGAGGTTACGTCACGGTGTGTACGGGTGCGTCGGACGTATCCGCACCCCGGTAGGCTCGAACCGTCCGGACCGTCAGAGAGGGGTGTCCCGTGCTCGTCACCGGCTTTCCGGCCGAGGCTTTCGGCACCAACTGCTACGTCCTGGCCCCGGCGCCGGGCGAGCAGTGCCTGATCGTCGACCCCGGTGTCGGCGTCCTCGACCGGCTCGACGAGGTGATCGTCCGGCACCGGCTCTTCCCGGCCGCGGTTCTGCTGACCCACGGTCACTTCGACCATACGTTCTCCGTCGCCCCGGTCTGTGGCGCGCGCGGCATCACCGCGTACGTGCATCCGGCAGACAAGGAGATGCTCGCCGACCCGACTCTCGGGCTCGGCGCGAGCATCGACGACATGTTCGGCGGCCGGCTGACCTACACCGAGCCCGACGACGTCGCGGAGCTGACCGACGGCGCGACGTTGACGCTGGCCGGTCTGGAGATCACCGTCGACCATGCGCCCGGCCATACCGGCGGGTCGGTGCTCTTCCGCCTGCCCGGCGCGGGTTCGTCGTGGGAAGCGGAGCAGATCTGCCTCTCCGGTGACGTCCTGTTCGCCGGTTCGATCGGCCGCACCGACCTGCCGGGTGGCAGCACCCCGACGATGCTGACCAGCCTGCGGGACAAGATCCTGCCGCTGGCCGACGACACCGTCGTGCTGCCCGGCCACGGACCGGAAACCACCATCGGCCGCGAGCGCGCAGCGAACCCGTACCTGCGGGACCTGACCGGCGCGCCCAGCCGGGGCCTCTGAGACCTCAGCCAGGAGAAGCAGATGAGCAGGCCCACGCCCATTTCCGGCTTTCCGGAGTGGCTTCCGCCGCAGCGGATGATCGAGCAGTACGTGATCGGGAAGGTCCGTGAAACCTTCGAGCTGTACGGCTTCGCCCCCCTGGAGACCCGCTCCGTGGAGCCGCTCGACCAGTTGCTGCGCAAGGGCGAGACCTCCAAGGAGGTGTACGTCCTGCGCCGGCTGCAGGAGGACGACGGCGCTGTGTCGCTACCGGCACGTGGTCCTACGGACAGGTCCGACGATGCGCTTGGGCTGCACTTCGACCTGACTGTGCCGTTCGCTCGCTTCGTCCTGGAGAATTCGGGGAAGCTGCAGTTCCCGTTCCGGCGGTACCAGATCCAGAAGGTGTGGCGTGGCGAGCGCCCGCAGGAGGGCCGGTACCGCGAGTTCATCCAGGCCGACATCGACGTGGTCGACCGGGACAACCTGCCGTTCCACTACGACACCGAGATGCCGCTGGTGATCGGGGACGCGTTCGCCGCGCTGCCGATGATCCCGCCGGCCCGGATCCAGGTGAACAACCGCAAGCTGTGTGAGGGCTTCTACCGCGGGCTGGGCATCGAGGATACCGACCAGGTGCTGCGGACGATCGACAAGCTCGACAAGATCGGGCCGGAGAAGGTCGCCGCGCTGCTGATCGAGACGGCCGGGACGACCGACGCCCAGGCGGCGGCCTGTCTGCGGCTGGCCTCGATCTCCGCCGAGGACGGCTCGTTCGTCGACGCGGTACGGTCGCTCGGCGTTGACGACCCGCTGCTGGACGAGGGGCTGGCGGAGTTGCTGCGGGTCGTGGAGACGGCGGCCGAGCACGCCCCGGGCCTGGTCGCCGCGGAGCTGAAGATCGCCCGCGGGCTGGACTACTACACCGGCACGGTCTACGAGACCCAGTTGCGCGGCTACGAGCGGTTCGGGTCGGTCTGCTCCGGTGGCCGCTACGACAACCTGGCCACGGCCGGCAACGAGCGTTTCCCCGGGGTGGGCATCTCGATCGGGCTGTCCCGGATGCTCGGCCTGCTCTTCGGCCAGGGGGCGCTGGGCGTCTCCCGGTCGGTGCCGACCTGCGTGGTCGTGGCGCTGCCGGCCGAGGAGCAGCGCGCCCAGTGCGACCGGATCGCCGCGGCGTTGCGCCGGCGGGGGATCGCTACCGAGGTGGCGCCGTCGGCGGCCAAGTTCGGCAAGCAGATCCGTTTCGCCGAGCGTCGCGGGGTGCCGTACGTCTGGTTCCCCGGCCTCGACGGGGCGGCCGACGAGGTGAAGGACATCCGGTCCGGTGACCAGATCGAGGCCGACGCGGCGAGCTGGGAGCCGCCACCGGGCGACCGGCAGCCGGTGGTCAGCGCCACCTGACCGCGCCGGTCCGGACCGCGGCGGTTCAGGCCGCGGGCACGTCGAAGATCAGGCAGGCGGACGTGGCGGTGGGCTGACGTTCGGGCACCCCGCATGACCAGCGAAATCTGGCGTGGACCGAGGGACCGGCGAGCGGCGCGCGGCTTCTGCCGGGGGACTCGCCGGATTAGCCGTATGGAGCGTATTTGTACCGATTAACCTCGGCAGGGAATCCATGCTCGGCTGAGGGAGGTGCGGCCCGTGGCGCGCCTATTCGTCATCGGCGGAGCGGCGGGTGCCGGGGTACTCGGGCGGTTCGTGGCCCTGGCCGGGGGGCGATCGGCCGACATCGTCGTCATCGCGACCGCCAGCAGCACCCCGGACGTCGTCGAAGCGGAGCACGTCGATCTGCTCAGCCGGCTCGGCGCCGGCTCGGTCCGGGCGTTGCGGCTGACCTGCCGGGCCGAGGCCAACGCGGTCGACGCCGGTGTGCTCGACACGGCCACCGGGGTCTTTTTCACCGGCGGCGACCAGTTGCGGATCGCGGAGGTGCTGGGCGGCACCCGGACGGACTCGCTGCTGCAGACCCTCGTCCGCGACGGCCGGATCGTGCTGGCCGGCACCAGCGCCGGCGCCGCGATGATGTCCGGCACGATGATCGTCGGCGGCGACCGCCCCGGGGTCACGACCGACAGCGTGCAGACCGGTCCGGGTCTGGAGTTCCTGCCCGGCGTGCTGATCGACATGCACTTCGCCGAGCGCGGCCGGCTCAACCGGCTGCTCAGCGCCGTCGCCCGCTACCCGCACGAACTCGGTCTGGGCATCGACGAGGACACCGCGATCCTGGCCGACGGCGACGTCCTCGAGGTGCTGGGCAGCGGATCGGTGACCATCGTCGACGCCGGCACCGCCACCGACATCCGGGTGCCGGCCGCCGGCCCGATCGATCTCGCCGGCGCGCGCATCCACGTGCTCAGCGCGGGCTGCACCTTCGAGCTGTCCGGTCGCCGGCCGTCGATCGGCGACGGACCGGCCGGGGAACAGGGACGAGCCGCATGAAGATCATCAGTGTCCGCCGGCTGCGCGGGCCCAACGTCTACCTCTCCCGGCCCGCCATGATCGCCCGGCTCGACCTCGGCGAGCTGACCGGCCGGGAGACCACCGATGTCCCTGGTTTCCCCGAGCGCCTGCTGCGCGTGCTGCCCGGCCTGGCCGAGCACCACTGCGCCGCCGGGGTGCCGGGCGGCTTCGTCAGCCGGATGCGCGAAGGCACCTTCTTCGGCCACGTCACCGAGCACGTCTGCCTGGAGCTGTCCACCCTGATCGGACGCGCGGTCAGCTTCGGCCGGACGGTGTCGGCCGGCGAGCCGGGGCACTACGACGTGATCCTGGAATGTCCGGCCGACGAGGCCCCGGAGTCGACCCTGCCCACGGAACTGCTGACCGCCGCCGTCGACCTGGTGACCGCCGTCGTCGCGGGCCCGCTGCCCGGCCTCGCCGGGTCCGGAGCCGGGCAGCTGGCGGATCGGCTCGCCGCGCTGGCGGAGACGGCGGAACGGCAGGCCACCGGGCCGAGTACACGATCGATCGTGGCCGCGGCGCGGCGGCGGGGCATCCCGGTGGAGCGCTTCGGCGATCTGAGTCTGCTGCGGCTCGGCTGGGGCGTCCGGCGCCGGCTCTGCTGGGCGGCGATGACCGACCACACCAGCGGCGTCGCCGTCGACATCGCCGGCGACAAGCAGGTCACCCGCCGGCTGCTCGAGGACGCGGGGATCCCGGTCGCCCCGGGCGGCGCCGCCGACACCGCGCAGCAGGCCACGGCGCTGCTGGCCGAACTGGGCGCGCCGGTCGTCGTCAAACCCCGCTTCGGCCGGCAGGGCGAACACGTCACCCTCGGTCTGGGCACACCCGAGGAGCTGCTTCGCGCGTACGCGCAGGCCGGGCCGGAGGTGGTCGTGGAACGGGAACTGGCCGGCCACGACTACCGGGTGCTGATGGTCGCCGGCGCGGTGGTCGCCGCCGCCGAACGCATCCCCGCCCACGTGACCGGCGACGGTACGCACACCGTCGCCGAGCTGGTCGCCATGGTGAACGCGGACCCGCGCCGCGGACCGGGCCACTCGCGGGCGCTCACCCGGATCGTCCTCGACGAGCCGGCCAGCCGGTTGCTCGCCGGTCAGGGACACCCGGCCGGCAGCGTCCCGGCCGCCGGTCAGGTCGTCTGGTTGCGCAGCAGCGCGAACCTATCCACCGGCGGGACCAGCCACGACGTCACCGACCGGATGCACCCCGAGGTGACCCGGCTCTGCCGACGGATCGCCGCCGTGATCGGCCTGGACATCGCCGGCATCGACCTGCGGCTGCCGGACATCGCCGCGCCGGTCCCGGCCGGCGGCGAGCCCGCGGCGGTCACGTCCGGGGTGATCGAGGTGAACGCGGTCCCGGGCCTGCGGATGCACCTCGACCCGGAGCGCGGCCGGGCCCGGGACGTCGGCGACGCGATCGTGCGGGCGATGTTCCCGGCCGGCTCCGACGGCCGAATCCCGACAGTGGCGGTGACCGGCACGAACGGCAAGACGACCGTCGCCCGGCTGGCCGCGCACCTGCTCGGCGGCGCCGGCCTGACCGTCGGCCTGACCTGCACCGACGGGGTCAGCATCGGGGGCCGGCTGATCCATCGGTCGGACGCGACCGGGCCGCGTTCGGCGCAGATGGTGCTCGGCGACCCGGCGGTGCAGGTGGCCGTGCTGGAGACCGCGCGGGGCGGGGCGCTGCGCCGCGGCCTCGGTTACGACTGGACCGACGTCGGGGTGGTCACCACCATCACCGACGACCACCTGGGCCAGGACGGCCTCGGTTCGATCGAGGATCTCGCCCATGTCAAGGCGCTGGTCGCGGAACGGGTCCGCGACGGCGGCACCCTGGTACTCAACGCCGACGACCCGTGGGTGCGGTCGCTGGTCGGACGCCCCCGCGTGCGCGCGGACCGTAAGCGGGTCGTCTGGTTCGGCACCGACCCGCGGCAGCCGGTCGTGCAGGAGCACCTGGCCGGCGGCGGGACCGCGTATCTGCTCCAGGACGGCTGGCTGGTGCAGGCCACGGGCGGGCGGCGCGCACCGTTCATCAGGCTGGCGGATCTGCCGGGCGCGTTCGGCGGAGCGGCCGGCTACGCGGCGGGCAACGCCCTGGCGGCGGCCGCGGCGGCCCGGGCACTGGGCGCGTCGCAGGAGATCGTCGGCGAGAAGCTGGCCGACTTCGAGCCGCGGGTGCACAACCCGGGGCGGGGCACGCTGCTGCGCGTGGGCGAGGTGTCGCTGTTCGTCGATTACGCGCACAACCCGGCGGCGCTGGCGGCGGTGTTGCGCACGGTGCACCGGCTGTGGGGCCCCGACCGCTGCCTGGCCGCGGTGACCCTGCCGGGGGACCGCCGCGACGACCTGCTGGCGGCGTGTGCCCAGGTACTGGCCGACGGGGTGGCCCGGGCGGTGCTCTACGACGACGAGGACCCGCGCGGGCGTGCGCCGGGGGAGGTGTCGGCTCTGGTCGAGCGGGAGATGCGGGGGCGCCGGCCGGGACTGCACGCCGTCCGGGTGTCGGGGTATCGGGAGGCGGTCGAGGCGGCGCTCGGTCTCGCCGCCCCCGGCGACGTCGTGCTCGTGCTGTACGAGAGCGTCGAGACGATACTGGCCTATCTGGCGGGCCGGGGCGCGGTGCCGGCCGAAGTGGTGCTGGCCCGGGCGTTGACCGGCGGGCCACCGAAGGCGGCGATCCGCCAGTAATCGGGCCGTGAATTGCCCGTATTTGTCGGATACGGTCACGATGCCAGGCAATAAAGAATGATCAGCGGGCCCGGATCGGCCATTCAGTCGGGGTTGCGCAGGTCAATGCGCGCAAACGTGACGTCCGAGCCGGCTGGCGTGTCGACTCGGAATCAATGCGGATGGCGACGCAGAGTAATTGTTTGCCGGGGGAGTGGCCCATCCTGGCCGCGAAGATCAATTGATGTCCCCATTTCTTTCGCTGTGTAATTGGTTCACGACTGGGCGCACGGCGTTCCCGCTTGAGGACAACTCGGACGGGTGACACGTGCGTAACTGAGCAAACCCTCTCTATTGTGCTATTTGGGTAATCGATGCGGCCGAATTGGGCATTGAGCAGGGGTTTCTCGGGACAGGGCGCGAACCGTACCGATGGCACGGAGATCGAAACGGAGAGTGACGACACGCTCGTCGAGCGCTGGATAGCGAAGTCGAGATAGTGGCCGAACGTCGGCTAACATCCCTGCCGTCGGTGGGGAATGCTCGGTCCACGGCGGACCGGACTCCGCCCCAGCGTCGAGGAGCATGGCGGTGCGACCTCGACGTTTTCTCGGATCGCGCATGTGGGGGCACATGAGCACGACGGACCTGCCCGGTTCGAGTCTGCTGGCCAATCGATACCGACTGGTCGAGCGGCTCGGCGCCGGCGGGATGTCAGTGGTGTGGCGGGGCTTCGACGAAGTGCTGGGTCGTCAGGTGGCCGTCAAGGTTCTGCCGCCCTCCACCTCCACCGATCCCTCGTTCCGACGCCGGTTGCGCGCGGAGGCCCAGGCCGCCGCCCGACTGAGCCACCCGCACATCACCAACGTCTACGACTACGGCGAGGCGATCACCGTCGACGGTGAGCCCGTTCCGTACGTCGTGATGGAGCTTGTCGACGGCGAATCGCTCGCGGCCGTGCTGGCCCGTTCCCGGCGCCTGCCGTGGCCGGCCGCCGTCCGGATCTCCTCCGAGGTCTCGGCCGCGCTCGCCGCCGCCCACGCCCGAGGCATCGTGCACCGCGACGTCACCCCGGCGAACGTCATGCTGACGCCGGCCGGCGCCAAGGTCGTGGACTTCGGCATCTCCGCCCTGATCGGCGAGAACGACATCGACCCGGACGGCAGCCTGCTCGGCACCCCCGCCTACCTCGCGCCCGAGCGGCTCGAGGGCGGCCAGGTCAGCCCGGCCACCGACGTCTACGCGGTCGGCCTGCTGATCTACCGCACGCTGATCGGCCAGCTCCCGTGGGACGTCGGCACGACGACCGCGCTGCTGCGCGCCCATCAGTACACGGAGCCGGAGCCGCTCCCGCACGTCGAGGGCCTGCCCTCGGCGGTCGAGGCGCTGATCGCCCGCTGCCTGGAGAAGCGTCCCGACGACCGGCCGTCCAGCGCCGAGGTGGCGCAGGTGCTGGCCGGCGTCGCCGCGGGCACCCCGTCGAGCCGCGGTTTCGTGCCCGATTGGGCGGACAGCAGCGAAGACACCACGATCCTGCCGTCAGCCCTGCCGGACACCGACAGCATCCGCCGCGCCCGGCACGGCCAGGCCGCCGTCGCCCAGGCCCAGCCCGGCCGTGGAGTCGCCGCCGTTCGTGGCGCCGCCGCCGACCCGGGCCGGCAGTCCCGGGTCGCCGACGCGCCGATCTCGCCGGCGCCCGGCTCGGCCATGCCGGTCTCGGTCTCCGACGTCGAGGCCGCGGTCGCGGGGCAGCCGGTCGCCGACCGGTCCGCCGCGATGGCCGGCCCGCCGGCGGCCAGGGCCACCCCGGCCGGCCCCGGCGGCACCCCGGCGGGGCACGCCCGGCCCGCGCAGGGCGGGGCGCGCAACAGCCGCTTCGCCGGCGTTGCCCGAGGCGGTGCCGCCGCAGCGGTTCCGGCCGGGTCCGGTCCGGTCGTCCCGCCGTCCGACCCGGCTGTGCTGCGCCCCGCGTACAGTGCCGGCGACGCCCGGCCGGTCCGGCCGATCGACCTGCCGGGCGGCCCGCCCAAACAGCCGCCGGTCCCGCCGATCCGCACGGGTGGCGACTCCGGCAAGGGACGTTCCGGCGACAATCGGAGCCGCCGGGTGCTTCTGCTCGCCGGGCTCGTGGTCCTGCTCGGCGCGGGGACGTATGCGTGGAGCCTGACCGGCGCCCACGGCAGGACCCCGTCCACCGGGCCGACAGTGCTCGCCGCGAGCGACAAGTGCGTGGTCAGCTACACGGTCTGGTCCGACGACGGCACCCGGTTCAAGGCATCGGTCTCGGTGGCCAACCGCGACGACGTGCCGATCAACGCCTGGAAACTGTGGTTCCTGATGCCCGGGGACCAGACCATGTCAGGCAACGGTAAGCAGCAGCTCACCCAGGCCAACAGCGCCGTCACGGTCAGCGCCGCGGACTCGCTGGCGCCCCAGGCGACCAGCACGATGCAGATCACCGGCCGGTACAAGGAGAGCAACCAGCCCCCGATGGTGTTCAAGCTCGGCGGCCAGACCTGCGAGACGTACGTGTCGGGTAAGCCCGGCGCGCCGTCCCAGCCGGTCGAGCACCTGAGCGACAACACGGCGCGACTCGGTCCCGTGCCGTTGACCTCCACCCCGGTACCCGGTCTGTCGACCTCACCGAACGGGGTGGTGATACCGGTGCCGGTCATCGTCAAGAGCGTGCGACCGGGTCAGTCTTCCGACCCGGTGATCATCGTGTCCTCCGGCCCGGTCATCGTCATCAGCACGTCCGCCTCCAGCTCCGTCCCGGGGGGTCCTGCCCCGAACCCGTCGAAGTCGTCCAGTTCGGCGGTGGATACGTCGACCGCGACGACCCCGGTGCCGCCGACCGACCTGCCTCCGTTCACGCTGGACCCCTCCGCCGTGGAGTAGGTCGCACGGTCACGATTCGGTCGACCGGCGGGAAAACACCTGCCGGTCGGCCGATTGTCGCGTTATCGTGGCAGGCGACGCCAGCAGGCACTTTCTCCAGGATCCGGTGCGCGGGTGACGACGCCGTCGCAACGGATCCGAGGTGCCGCATCGGGACGACCCGACTCCAGCAACAGAGCCGATCCACCCCAACGCGCGGCCGAAGCGGAGCAATCCGTGTCGGCGTGTCTGCCGGACGGCTTGACACAGGCGAGGACCATGAGCGCAATCGGTCCTAGCGTTGCGTGAGCCGGTTCACCGCACACGTCGTCGCATATCGGGGAGTTTCAACATGATCAGCACCGTTCGCGAGCTGGCTGCGGAGGCTCTCTTCGTCTCCGACCTCCAGCCGTCCGAGTGCCCGACCGGCAAAAAACTGGAAGACGCTGTGACCGCGATGATTCTTCGGCACGGCAGCGACGGCTGCGCCGCCGGCGTCGCCGAGGAGTTCGGCGATCACCCGGAGGTCGCCGTACGCCGGATGACCTGGGTTTGTGGGGAGTTGGAGACGGTCTTTGCCCGGCAGAGACGT
>JAVHVY010000082.1:0-33274 GCA_032160305.1 Actinoplanes sp. | reverse complement strand
GCGCCCATGCCGGATGTTGTCGTGATCTCCGGTCATCCGCAGCCGGGTTCGAGGACGCTGCAGCTCGCCCGCGCGGTCGGTGAACGTCTCGCCGGGTCTGGCGCCGTGGTCGTCGTGGACATCGCCGAACTGGCGCCGGCCCTGCTCGCGCCCGCCGACGGCGCCACCGGCGAGGCGCTGCTGGAGGTGCAGGACGCGACCCTGCTCGTGGTGGCGACCCCGACCTACCGGGGTTCCTACACCGGCGCGCTGAAGGTCTTCCTCGACCAGTTGCCGGCCAATGCCCTGGCCGGGGTGGTGGCGGTGCCCGTTGTGACCGCCGAGTTCCAGCCGCATGCCGACGCCGCCGAGGCCTTCCTGGCCCGGCTGCTGCGGGAGCTGGGCGCTGATGTCGTCGACTTCGGGCTGACCGCGACCGAGTCCGAGCTGGCCGATCCCGGCGCGATCGCCGACCAGTACACCGCGGCGATCAGCACCTGAGCGCACGAGGTCAACGCGTGGGGTGTCCGGTGCAGGGGCAGCGGTTAACCAGAAGGTAACGTCGGCAATCGCGACGCGATCCTCGTCGACGACCTGTGGCAGAACGCGGCGGTGGCGGGTCTGCCGATCGTCTGAGCGACCGGTCGGATCAAACACCGTTCATTTCGTACGGGCGCAGGGTTTTCGTCGGCTCACGCCGGTACCCGGGCGATGTGCGGTAGGTCGGCTCCGAGCCGTAGCCGTTCCAGAAACAGCACGATCGTCGCGGCGACGCTGCGGTGGGTGACGTCGTTGAGCACGTCGTGCCGGCCGCCGACGATCGTGACGAGAGTTGCGGGGTAGCGGTCGCGGGCCGTGGCGAGCGGGCTGACTGGGTCGTTCTCGCCGTGCAGGCCCAGCACCGGAATCGCGGGCACATACCCTGTATTGCCGATTAGTTCAGTAGGGATTTGGGTCGAGATAAGAGCGCCGGGAGCCGCTCCGCCGTTGCCGAGCACACCACGATGGGCCGGGCAGGCGCTGCGCGCCTCCAGTTCGGCTTCCCAGCCGGTCAGATTCACGGTGGCGGGCACCGTGCCGGTGGGCAGGCCGGCCAGGATCAGCCCGTCCAGCCCCGGAGCTCCCTGGGCGGCCAGTCGCAGGGCGAACAGCGCGCCGGTGTCGGAGCCGACGACCACCTTCGGTCCGGGCAGGGTGTCGTCGACGAGCAGCTTTCCGGCGGCCGCCGAGCTGGCCCGCACGTCGGCCGTGACGTCGGCCAGGGCACGGACCCGGTAGCCGTCCGCGGCGAGGCGGCGGCCGAACCTCCCGTACGCCTCGGTGGTCTCACCGCGACCCGCGGCGACGATGAGCGTGCCGCGTGGGGCGACCCCCTCGGGCTCGTTCCAGGAATCTGTCATGCGGTCCTCGTCGAGTCGAGATGTGCGGCAGCGCACCGTGGTGGTGGCTACTCCGGCGGGTGTCCGGACGTCAGGCGCACGGCGGGGGGGCTGACCGACGTGGGCGCGGCGGCCGGTCGCTGACCCGCAGCCCGAGCACGGTGGTGTAGAAGTCGGTCATCCGGGCCGGCTGCGGACAGCGCGACGACGCGCTGAGCCCGAGGCCCACGACGAGGCGCCGGGCGACGGTGCACAGTGGTTGCGGACATGGCACCAGGATCGCCCGTTGCGCCGGGCCGTGTCCAACGACGAATGCTGATCGGCAACGAACACAACGCCTTATCAATGGGTTGCTACCGCAGTGCCGGCCAGTGCTCCGCCGTTACGGCGGGGCAAGGCCCGCGCGGGAGGTCCGGCTTCAGGCCGCCGGGACGACGTCGCTGTGGTGGATGGCGGTGCCGAGATCGTGGGCCTGGGCGCGGATTTCCGGCATGGCCGTGGTCTCCCAGCGCACGCCGCGCCGCAACGGGCCGATCAGCCAGCGGTCGCCGCGGACCCGGCCGTCGGCGCCGATCAGCCGTCCGGCCGGGTCGATGTCCAGGCCGAGCCCGTGCGGACCGACCCGGGCCTGACCGGCGTCGAGCATGCTCGCCACGAAGGATCCGGCCGCGCCGGGTAGGTGGCCCGGGCCGGCACAGTTCACCACCGCGCCGAACCACTGCACCCCGGCCTCCAGTTCGACCAGCAGACCGCCGGCCGGTGGCGCCGTCATCGACCGGATCCCGCCCGCCCGCACCTCGACGCGGCCATCGGATCGCAGCACCGCGATCCGGGCACCGACCGAGGGCGCCATCCGGTGCCGGTGGCATTCCCACGGGCGGGCCAGGTGGCGCAGGAAGACGTCCTGTTCGTCCGGTGTCAGCGACGCCCAGAGCAGGTCCAGGTGCGGCCGCAGCCCGTCCACGACGGCCCGCCAGTCACCCGCCCGCCCGGCCTCGGCGCGGACCGCCCGCACGACGTCGCGCAGGGTCCGGCAGCCGTCGAGCGCTGTCGGCGCCGTCGGCGCCGCGTGCGCGGTGTGTGTCAGGGGCAGCTGGCCGCGCCGGCTGACCAGGGTGATCGGCGAGTCCCGGCGGCCGTCCTGGGTGAGCGTCAGGATGACGTCGATCGCGGTCAGTCCCGTGCCGATCAACAACACCGGCACGTCTGCCGGAATCGCCTCGAGGACCCCGGGCCACCACGGATCGGGGACGTAGTCCGGGTGGCCTGGCCGGGACGCGGGCTGCGCCGCGGCCGGGTTGCCGGTGGCGACCACCACGTTGTCGGCGCGGACCACACCGCCGCCGGCGAGGGTCACGCCGATACCGGTCAGCCCGGCAGCCCGCCCGGGCCGCACGGTCAACCGGTCGGGGTGCTCGGCGGCGATCGTGGTGAAGACCGACCGCAGGTAGCGGCCGTACTCCTCGCGGGGCCGGAACTCCTCCGGGGCGCACTGGGCCCAGCGGGTGAAGTGGCCGGGGTCACGTGGTTCGGCGCTCATCGCACCGGCCCGCGAGTTGAGCAGGTGCCACGGGCGGGCGGACCCGTACGCCAGGCCGCCGCCGGGCTCGTCCGGCTCGATCAGCACGACGTCGTCCTCGGTGCCGCCCAGCAGTTCCCGGGTGGCCAGGACGCCGGCACACCCGCCGCCGACCACCGCTACCGTACGTCGGGCCATGAGCGGACTCCTCCTGTGCGATCTCTCTCAAAATGACTATACCCTGTAGGTTCACTAGGATATGGGGCCGGCATGGGCGACGCGCGTTCTCGCGATGGGTGTCGATTGCGGTGCGACGGGTATGTGTGCCGCTGATACGACGAGGAAGCGGATATCACGGCGCGGCGGACGTCCCCGGCGGCCGCCCCCGCGGTCATGAACGCAGGAGGACCCCATGACGGACGAACGCCGGATCGCCGTAGTGACGGGTGGTACCGCCGGGGTGGGGCGCGCGACGGTGCGCGAACTGGCCCGGCACGGCTGGGACGTGGCCGTGCTCGCCCGCGGCGAGGCTGGTCTGGCCGCGGCCGTCCGCGACGTCGAGGACGCCGGCGGACGTGCCCTCGCCCTGGTGGCCGACGTGGCGGATCTCGACCAGGTCGCCCAGGCGGCGGCCCGGGTGGAGCAGCAATGGGGCCCGATCGAGCTGTGGGTCAACAATGCGTTCAGTGGTTCACTGGGCTACTTCTGGGATACCGGCGACAAGGAGTATCGGCGGATTACGGAGGTGACCTACTACGGTCAGGTCAACGGGACCCGGGTGGCGTTGTCGCACATGCGGCCGCGTGGCCGAGGGGTGATCGTCCAGGTCGGGTCCGCGCTGGGCTTCCGGGGCATCCCGCTGCAGTCGGCGTACTGCGGGGCGAAGCACGCGATCAAGGGCTTCACCGAGAGCGTCCTGACCGAACTCAAGCACGAGAAGAGCGCCGTCCGGGTGTGCATGGTGCATCTGCCGGGTCTCAACACCCCCCAGTTCGACTGGAACGACAACGAGTTCGACGACCACCCCCAGCCGGTGGCGCCCGTCTTCCAGCCGGAGCTGGCGGCCAGGGCGGTCAGATTCCTCGCCGACAACCCCCGGCGAACCATGTGGGTCGGCGTCTCGACCGCCTACACCATCCTGGGCAACCGGCTCGCCCCGTCCTTCCTGGACTGGTATCTGGCCAGGACCGGGGTCGCCGGGCAGCTCACCAAAGCCGGCGGACCCCAGTACGGCTCCAACGTCTTCCGGCCCCGCGACGAGGACGCCGATCGCGGTGCGCACGGCATGTTCGACCGTACGGCGCACGGCCGCGATCCCTGGTCCTGGGCGTCGATGCATCGCACGCCGATAGCTGCCGCCCTGACCGTGACGGCGCTGGCGGCAGTCATCGCTACTCTCCGCGGCGACCGCCGGCGCTGACGACGCCGCCGCCCCGGGCCCCGGCCAGGAACGGGTCCTCGAAGAGGTATTCGACGCTGGACCTGGCCGGCGCCTCGTTGACCCTGGTCCGCCTGGACGACGAGATCGGGCGCCTGCTCGCCGCCCCGGCCGAGACCGCCATCCGCGTCTTCTGACCGGTGGCGGGTGCCCGGCGGGACTTTGGTCCCGTCGGGTCGGGCTGGGCGGCACGGGCCAGCATGCCAGGTGGGGGGTGATTCTGAGGATGTCTACGAAGGAGACCCCCCATGAGCGTCCTGAATACCGACAAAGCCCCCACCCACCGCCTCGAGAACGTCGAGGCACCAGGTTCGATGCTCACCACCGGCGCCGCGAAAGCGCTGGCGGTCCTGCGGATCTCCACCGGTTTCGTGTTCCTGTGGGCGTTCCTCGACAAGACCTTCGGGCTCGGTTACGCGACACCGTCGGCGAAAGCGTGGATCCACGGTGGTTCTCCGACCAAGGGCTTCCTGTCCTCGGTGGACGTCGGACCGTTCCAGTCGATGTACCACTCGATGGCCGGCACCTGGTTCGCCAACATCCTGTTCATGCTCGCCTTGCTGGCCGTCGGGGTCGCTCTCGTCGCGGGCGTCGGCCTGCGGATCGCCGCCGGCGCCGGCGTCATGGTCCTGGCCATGATGTGGCTCGCCGAGTTCCCCCTCGCCCAGACCACGAGCGCCGGCAAGCCGAGCGGCTCGTCCAACCCGATCACCGACTACCACTTCATCTATGGAGCGGGCCTGGTCGTGCTCGCCCTGACCTACGCCGGGCACACCTGGGGCCTCGGCCGCTGGTGGGCACAGCTGCCCATCGTGCAGAAGAACCGGTGGCTGATCTGACGCCGGAGTCCCGGCGAACCGACTGATCGGGCGATTCGGCACCGCACCCCGCGGTGAGGTGCCGAATCGCCCGATTCCGTCTGTGTCGGATCAGGGCGGCGTCCGGCTGCCGGGTGCGGGCCGCCCGTGATCTGGGAGGGGCCCACCTGGGACCCGCCGTGCGTCGGGTCTCAGCCACGTAGACACAGCGGTGCCGATACCCTTTTGTTCAGGCCCAGCGCAGGTGGGGGCAACCAACGGTCTTTGGTCGTTTCCCACAACGACGGCCTTGTAGCGTGCGTTGTCGGCGACATGGCGCTGCCGCCCGGCAGGGGGAAGGGTGAACTGCCGGGGGCCCGCCGTCTCGCGGGGTGCACATCGTTGGTCTACAGGAGGGCTCGGTCGCGTGTTCAGTCGTGTCGCCATCGTCAACCGTGGTGAGGCCGCGATGCGGCTCATCCACGCCGTACGGGATATCGCCGCCGAGACCGGAACCCGGATCGAGACGGTCGCCCTGCACACCGATGTCGACCGCACGGCCACCTTCGTCCGGGAGGCGGACCTTTCGTACGATCTCGGTCCGGCCTCGGCGCGACCGTATCTCGACCTGAAGGCGCTGGAACGCGCGCTGGTGGACACCGGCGCCGACGCGGCCTGGGTCGGCTGGGGCTTCGTCGCCGAGGACCCGGCGTTCGCGGAGCTGTGCGAGAAGATCGGCGTGACCTTCGTCGGGCCGAGCCCGGAGGCGATGCGCAAGCTCGGCGACAAGATCGGCGCCAAGCTGCTCGCCGAGGAGGTCGGCGTGCCGGTCGCGCCGTGGAGCCGCGGCCCGGTCGAGACCCTGGAGGCGGCCCTGGAGGCGGCCGCCACGATCGGCTATCCGCTGATGCTCAAGGCGACCGCGGGCGGCGGCGGCCGGGGCATCCGCGTGGTCGCGGACGCCGACCAGCTCGCCGACGCCTACGAACGCACCAGCCAGGAGGCCGCGCGGGCGTTCGGCAGCGGGATCGTCTTCCTGGAGCGCCTGGTCACCGGCGCCCGGCACGTCGAGGTCCAGGTGATCGCCGACGGGCACACCGCGTGGGCACTCGGGGTCCGCGACTGTTCGGTGCAGCGGCGCAACCAGAAGGTCATCGAGGAGTCCGCGTCGCCGGTGCTCAGCCCGGAGCAGATCGCCGAGCTCAAGACCTCGGCCGAGCGGCTGGCCGTCGCGGTCGGGTACTGCGGAGCGGCTACGGTCGAGTTCCTCTACCACCCCGGCGACAAGCTGTTCGCCTTCCTGGAGGTGAACACCCGACTGCAGGTCGAGCACCCGATCACCGAGTCGACCACCGGCTTCGACCTGGTCAAGGCCCAGCTGACGGTCGCCTCCGGCGGCCGGCTGGACGGGTCGCCGCCGGCCGAGCGCGGGCACGCCGTGGAGGCCCGGCTGAACGCCGAGGACCCGGACCGCGACTTCGCGCCGTCCCCGGGCCGCATCGTGCGGCTGGACCTGCCGGCCGGCCCGGGCATCCGGGTGGACACCGGCGTCAGCGCGGGGGACACCATCCCGGCCGACTTCGACTCGATGATCGCGAAGATCATCGCCTATGGCCGTGACCGCGACGAGGCGCTCAGCCGGCTGCGCCGGGCGATGGCCCAGACCACGGTGATCATCGAGGGCGGCACGACGAACAAGAGCTTCGTGCTCGACCTGCTGGAGCAGCCCGAGGTGATCGACGCCAGCGCGGACACCGGCTGGATCGACCGGGTCCGGGCGGAGGGCCGGCTGGTGTCGCACCGGCACTCCGCCGTCGCGCTGGCGGCGGCCGCCATCGACGCGTACGAGCAGGACGAGGCTGTCGAACGGCAGCGGCTGCTGGCGACGGCGTTCGGCGGGCGCCCACAGGTGCAGCACGAGAGCGGCCGGCCGCTGGATCTGAAGCTGCGCGGCGTCGGCTACCGGGTGCTCGTCGCGCGGGTCGGCGCGCACCGGTTCCGGGTCGGCGTCGACACCGGCGCCGGCACCGAAGCGCAGACCGCCGACGTCGAGCTCGACCGCTACGACGGCAACACCGGCCGGATCACCGTCAACGGAACCCGGTTCCGGCTGGTCGCCTGCACGTACGGGCCGGTGCACCAGGTCGAGGTCGACGGCGTCACGCACCGGATCAGCAGCGACGAGGGCGGGGTCGTCCGCTCGCCGATGCCCGCGCTGGTCGTCGCGACCCCGCTGGCCGTCGGCGACGAGGTCGAGGCGGGCGCGCCGGTGCTGGTGCTCGAGGCGATGAAGATGGAGAACGTGCTGCGGGCCCCGTTCAAGGCGCGGCTGAAGGAGCGCGTCGTGTCGGTGGGCAGCCAGGTGGAGACCGGCACGCCCCTGCTGCGGCTGGAACGCATCGCCGTCGACGACGGCCCGGCCGAGGACACCGCCACCGGGACGGCCCAGCTGGACCTGCCGGACGCCCCCGCGACGATCCCGGCGCGGGAGCGCACCACCCGGGGCCAGGAAGGCCTGCTCAGCCTGCTGATGGGCTTCGACGTCGACCCGCACGACGAACGCCGGGTGCCGGCCGACTACTTCGCGGCACGCCAGGCGGCCACCGAGGAGGGCCTGCGCCCGCTGGCCGAGGAGCTCGAACTCGTCGACGTCTTCGCTGACCTGTGCGAGCTGAGCCGTAACCGGCCGACCGGCGAGGACGGCACCGGCGACGATCACGTGCACAGCGCCCGCGAGTACTTCCACACCTACCTGCAGAGCCTCGACGTCGAGCGGGCCGGGGTGTCGAAGGCGTTCCAGGTCAAGCTGACCAAGGCGCTGGCCCATTACGGCGTGACCGACCTGGACCGTTCGCCCGAGCTGGAAGCCGCCGTCTTCCGGATCTTCCTCGCCCAGCAGCGGGCCGCCGCCGACGCCACCGTCATCGCGACGCTGCTGCGCACCTGGCTGCGCGAGCCCCCGCCGGACGACAGCATGCGCGACCCGGCGGGCCTCGCGCTGGAGCGTCTGGTGGCCGCCACCCAGGTCCGTTTTCCGGTGGTCTCCGACCTGGCCCGCGGTGTCGTCTTCGCCTGGTTCGCCCAGCCGCTGCTGCGCCGCAACCGGGCCCGGGTCTACGCCGAGGTCCGCAAGAATCTGCGCCACCTGGACGCCCGCCCGGACGCGCCGGACCGCGCCGAGCGGATCGCCGAGATGGTCCGGGTGACCGAGCCGCTGGTCCGGCTGCTCGGCCAGCGGCTGATCCGCGCCGACCTGGACAACACGGTCCTGCTGGAAGTGTTGACCCGGCGCTACTACGGCAACCGGGCACTGACCGGCGTCCGGACCAGAGAGGTCGCCGGCTGCGCCTTCGTGGTGGCCGAGCGGGCCGACACGGGCGTGGTTTCGACCGCGGTGGGCTTCGACGCCCTGGCCGGCGCGCTGCGCGGGCTCGCCGAGCTGGCCGCCGACGGGGAGGCGGTCGTCGCCGACATCTACCTCGCCTGGCAGAACCAGCCGGAGAGCTCCGACGCGATAGCCGCCGTCCTGCACGAGGTGGTCGCAGCCCACCCGCTGCCGGGCCAGGTCCGCCGGCTGACCACCACGGTCGCCGGCCGCGGCGGCGCGGTCATGCACCACCACTTCACCTTCCGGCCGTCGGCGGACGCAATGACCGAGGATCGGCTGATCCGCGGCCTGCACCCGTACATCGCGGAGCGGATGCAGCTGGAGCGGCTGCGCAAGTTCGACCTGACCCGGCTGCCGTCCTCGGACGAGGAGGTCTACCTCTTCCAGTGCGTCGCCCGTGACAATCCGTCCGACGACCGGCTCGTCGCCTTCGCGCAGGTCCGCGACCTGACCGAGCTGCGCGAGAGCGACGGCCGGCTGGTCGCGCTGCCGACCGCCGAGGACACGATCGCCACCTGCCTGGACTCGATCCGCCGGGCGCAGGCCCAGCGGCCGGCGAAGAACCGTTTCCCGACCAACCGGATCGTCATCTACGTCTGGCCGCCGATCGAGATCACCCGCGACGAGCTGGTGGCCTTCGGACCGCGGGTGCTGCCGACTACCGCCGGCGCCGGGCTGGAGGAGATCCTGTTCATCGCCCGGCTGCGCGACCCGCAGACCGGCGCGCTGGCCAAGGCGGCCATCCGGGTCCACTTCGACGCCACCGGCGCCAGCCACCTGAGCATCGGCGAGCCGTCGGACGCGCCGGTCGAGCCGCTCGACGGCTACCGGCAGAAGGTGCTGCGCGCGAGCAGCCGCAACACCGTCTATCCGTACGAGCTGACCGGGCTGCTCGGCGCGTTCATCGAGTACGACCTGGACGACGCGGGCGTGCTCGTGCCGGTGGACCGGCCCAAGGGGCGCAACTCCGCGGCGATCGTCGCCGGTGTGGTCAGCACCCCGACACCGCGGTACCCCGAGGGCGTCACCCGGGTGGTGCTGCTCGGCGACCCGACGAAGGCGCTCGGCGCGCTCTCCGAACCGGAGTGCCGTCGGGTGGTCGCCGCGCTGGACCTCGCCGAGCGGATGCGCGTGCCGCTGGAGTGGTACGCCCTGTCCGCCGGCGCCCGGATCTCGATGGACTCGGGCACCGAGAACATGGACTGGGTGGCCGCCGCGCTCAAGCGGATCGTCGAGTTCACCCAGGACGGCGGCGAGATCAACATCGTCGTGGCCGGCATCAACGTCGGCGCCCAGCCGTACTGGAACGCTGAGGCGACGATGCTCATGCACACCACGGGCATTCTGGTGATGACCCCGGACTCGGCGATGGTGCTGACCGGCAAGCAGTCCCTCGACTTCTCCGGCGGCGTCTCGGCGGAGGACAACTTCGGCATCGGCGGCTACGACCGGGTGATGGGCCCGAACGGCCAGGCGCAGTACTGGGCGCCCACCCTCACCGCGGCGCGGGACGTGGTGCTGGCGCACTACGACCACAGCTACGTCGTGCCGGGCGAGCCGGGCCCGCGCCGCGCCACGACGACCGACCCGTACGACCGCGACATCTCCGGCTTCCCGCACACCGCGCCGGACAGCGACTTCACGACGGTCGGCGAGATCTTCTCCACCGCCGCCAACCCGGACCGCAAGAAGCCGTTCGATATCCGCACGGTGATGCGCGCCGTCGCCGACCAGGACCACTCGGTGCTCGAACGCTGGGCGGGCATGGCCGACGCGGACACCGCCGCGGTGCAGGACGTGCACCTGGGCGGGCTGCCGGTGTGCCTGCTCGGCATCGAGTCGCGCTCGGTGCCGCGGCGCGGCTTCCCGCCCACCGACGGCCCGGACACCTACACCGCGGGCACGTTGTTCCCGCGGTCGTCGAAGAAGGCCGCGCGGGCGATCAACGCGGCCAGCGGCAACCGCCCGCTGGTCGTGCTGGCCAACCTGTCCGGCTTCGACGGCTCCCCGGAGTCGATGCGCCGGCTGCAGCTGGAGTACGGCGCGGAGATCGGCCGGGCGATCGTGAACTTCCGGGGTCCGATCGTCTTCTGCGTGATCTCGCGCTACCACGGCGGCGCGTTCGTGGTCTTCTCCAAGGCGCTGAACCCGAACATGACCGTCCTCGCGCTGGAAGGCTCGTTCGCGTCGGTGCTCGGCGGCGCACCCGCGGCCGCCGTGGTGTTCTCCGGCGAGGTCAACGCGCGCACGGCCGCCGACCCGCGGGTCCGGGAGCTGCAGACCCGGGTCGCGGCCGCGTCCGTCGCCGACCGGGCCGCGCTGACCGCCGAACTCGACGAGGTCCGCGTGTCGGTGCGCGCGGAGAAGCTCGGCGAGGTGGCCACGGAGTTCGACCGGGTGCACAACATCCAGCGCGCGGTCGAGGTCGGCTCGGTCGACGCTGTCATCCGGGCGGCGGAGCTGCGGCCCCGCATCATCGAGGCGATCGAGGCCCGCTTGCGCTGACTGGCCGCGCGCAAGAACCGGCACCGATCACCGACGTCGGCTGGGCCAGCGGCCCCCGGCGCCTGGACCGCTCGCCTCGGTGGCCGGCCGCCGGGTCGGGGCCGGTCGGTGGCCGTGCGTAGTCCACCCGGCGTTCAGGGAACGGGAGTAGTTTGCCTCCCGATCGTCGATACGTGAGGGGACCACGGTGCCGAAGCCGGCGCGTACGAAAGAGAATCGCTCACCACTTTGGGCGCGGTTGTGTGTCGTTTTCGGGGCTTTTCTCCTGGTGCTCAGCGGCGGCTCGCTGGTCGGGTCGCGGCTGTTGCTCAGTTCGGCGACCGGCTCCGTCACGCAGAGCAACCTGCTCGGCAACGCCCGCTCGACCACGCAGCGTAAGCATGCCACCATCAGCGGCGCCAAGAACATCCTGCTGGTCGGGCTGGACACCCGCCCGAGTTGGAAGAACAAGGAGCCGAGCCGGTCGGACTCGATCATCATGCTGCACCTGCCGGCCGACCGCTCGAAGGCCTACATGGTCTCGTTGCCGCGGGACAGCTTCGTCGCCATCCCGGCCTACAACAACGGTGCGCGCAGCTACCCGGGCGGTCGCAACAAGATCAATTCAGCGTTCTCCTTCGGCAGCCAGGGGCTCGACGGCCAGGCCGCCGAGGCGCACGGCTTCGAGCTGCTCGCGCTGACCGTGAAGAACCTGACCGGGATCACGCCCGACGCGGGCGCGATCATCGACTTCACCGGCTTCAAGCAGGTGGTGCAGGTCCTCGGCAAGGTGTGCATGTACGTCGACGAGAACGTCACGTCGATCCACGTCGGGCACACCGCCGACGGCAAACAGGCGGTGCCGTACAAGACCGACAGGGCTGGCCTGCACCCGCGCAGGATCGCCGGGGTGACGGCGAACTTCTACGCCAAGGGCAACCACTGCTTCAACCCGACCGAGGCGCTGGACTACGCCCGCCAGCGTGACCTGCTCGCCAACGGCGACTCCGACTACGGCCGGCAGCGCCACCAGCAGCAGCTGCTCAAGGCGATCATGAAGCAGGCCGTGCACGACGGGCTCAACTCGCCCACCAAACTGCCCGGGCTGGTCACCGCGGTCGGCAAGACGATGACGGTCGACGACGGCGGCATCTCGCTGGAGGACTGGGCCTTCGCGATGCGCAACACCAACCCCGACGACCTGATCACGATCAAGACGAACGACGGCAGGTTCAACAGCAGGTCGGTGCCCGGGATCGGCAGTGTCGAGATCCTCAGCGACACCACCATGAGCCTGCTTGAGGCGGTCAGGAACGACGACGTGGCGTCCTTCGTGCAGAGCAACCCGACCTGGGTGGCCAGCAGCTGACAGCAGACGGTCCCGGCGCTGGGTCGCAGCGCCGGGACCGTTTCGCACCTTGGTTACAGCGACAGCGTCCAGCTGTTGATATAGCCGGTGTCGATGTTCGCGGCGTCCTGGACCTTCAGCGTCCAGACCCCGTCGGCCGACTCGCCGGCCAGGTTCACCGAGTAGGTCTGGTCGATGTTGTCGGTGCTGCCGCCGGTCCGGTTCTGCAGCACAACCGCGCTGCCGTCCGGAGCGACGAGACTGACGATCAGATCACCGATATACGTGTGGACGATGTGCACCTCGACGTTGCTGGTCGAGGACGGCACGATCGAGCACCCGGTCAGGTCGATCGAACTCGTCACGGTGGTGTTGTCGGGAATGGCGACGTCGGTGTCGTTGGTGCCGAAGCAGCCCGGCTGACTGTTCACGCTCAACGTGAGGACGGCCGAGTGGGCGACCGACGGCGACGTGCCGGTCAACCTGATCGGGTAGGTGCCGGTGCCGACCGCCTCGGTGGTGCTGACGGTGACCGTGGCGGACTCGCCGGCGGTGATCTCGGCCGGCTCGAAGGAGACCGTCACCCCGGCCGGCGTGGTGCCGGCGGTCAGGGCGATCGTCTCGGCCGTGCCGTTCGTGATCGTGGTACTCAGGTCGCTGGTGACGCTCGCGCCGCGGTCGACCGAGATCGCGTTCGGCGAGGTGGTGATGGAGAAGTCGTTGGGAGTCGGGCAGTAGTCGCCGCCGGCGACGTTGACGGCGTTCCAGGCGGCCTGCACGGCCTTGTACTCCGTGCCGCAGAGACCGTAGAGGTCGGCGGTCGCCGAGAGCGTGTACGCCCGCGCCGTGTTGGCCGGGGTGGCCGTGTTGACGTAACTGGTGTTCGACACGAAGTAGGTGTCGAGGGCCCGGAACCAGATCTTTTCAGCCTTCTCCCGTCCGATCCCCGTCACCGGGTCGGCCGTGCCGCAGATCGGCGAGGTCCCGTACGGGGTTGCTCCGGTGCCTTCGGCGAGGTCGAAGAAGAAGTGGTTGGCCACCCCGGAGGAGTAGTGCACGTCGACGCTCTGGGTGGCGGTCGACCAGCAGGAGTGCGACGAGCCGTCCAGCGCCGGGTTGTACATGTAGCGCAGCGGCGCCCCGGTTCCCCGGATGTCGATCTTTTCGCCGATGTCGTAGTCGCCCGGGTCGCTGGGGTTGTTCGCGTAGAATTCCACCATGGTGCCGAAGATGTCGCTGGTGCCCTCGTTCAGGCCGCCCGACTCGCCGGAGTAGGTCAACCCGCCCGGCACCACGTTCTGGGTGACGCCGTGCGACATCTCGTGCCCGGCAACGTCCAGGGCGACCAGCGGCTTGGCATCGCCCGAGCCGTCGCCGTAGGTCATCTGGGTACCGTCCCAGAAGGCGTTGACGTAGCTGTTCCCATAGTGGACCCGCGACGGGACGCCGGCGCCGGTGTCGAAGATGCCGCGGCGGCCGTGCACGTGGGAGTAGTAGTCGAAGGTCATGGCGGCGCCGTAGGCCGCGTCGATCGCCGCGGAGGCCCGGTCCGAGGTGGTGCCGTTGCCCCAGACGTTGTCGTCGTCGGTGAAGGTCGTGCAGGTCGAGGTGCCGTTGTTCAGGTCGCAGGTGCGCCCGTCGCCCCGGTCCGGGTCGACCAGGCTGTAGACCGGGTCCGCGAAGGTGCTGCCGACGGTGACGGCGCCTGAGTAGAGGCTGTTGCCGGTGCCGTTGATCGTCTCGATCTCGTCGAAGGAGCCCCGCACCGCCCCGGTCGAGGCGTCGGTGATGACGTGCAGTTTCGACGGCGTCTGGCCGTCCTTGGCCCGGCCGGACACTACCGTCTCCCAGGCGAGCACGGGGGAGTTGTTGCTCGCGTCCACGAACAGTTCCGCCGGACCGGTCGAGGTGATCCGCCGCCCGGTGAAGGTGGTCTTCGCCGTCGCCCGGGCCTTCGCGGCGGTGACCTTCGGTGTGGTGGCGAGGGTCAGCGGCGCCGCCAGGCCGACCGAGCTGCCGGTGTACCTGCCGTCGGCGCCGACCCGGATGATGAGGTCGCCGCCGTACACCCGT
This sequence comes from Actinoplanes sp., assembly GCA_032160305.1. Taxonomy (GTDB): domain Bacteria; phylum Actinomycetota; class Actinomycetes; order Mycobacteriales; family Micromonosporaceae; genus Actinoplanes. The sequence continues at coordinate 18,869 of JAVHVY010000082.1, read as the reverse complement.
AGGCCGTGATAGGTGCGGGTGTAGCGCACGACGCCGCTGCCGTGCAGATCCAGTTTGCTGCTGTAGACGCTGTAGCGGTCCTGCGCCGAGCCCCTGATCGCGGTGGTGTGGGCCTTCAAGGCTGAGCCGGCGTCGGCGATGAGCGATGCGGACGATAGGGTCGGCGGCGTGGCGGTCGCGCTTGTAGCGGTGACCGCGAGGCCGCTACTGACCAGCAGGGTGATGCCGGCCAGTGCGAGAGCTGATCTCAACGGCGTTTCCTCCTCGACTCCGGGACGCGAGTGCATCCAGCGGTGTCGATATAATTACGGAGGATCCACGGATCGGACAGGCTTTCGCCAGCAATTTACACATGTGACATCAAAGTCGGTGGATCGCCAGATGACTCAGTAGCGTCAGGCAGGTCCCGGCCTGCACGGCTTCGACCCCGCCGCACCGCGGCCCCTCAGTGGCCCCGGCCGGTGACGAACCTGTTGGGGCCGCGGCGGACGGGCCGGGCGGCCGGGCGGTACGCCTTCGCCTCGGCCGCCACCGTCTCGTCGGGGTCGTTCTCGAGCGCGCGGCGGACGGCGGCCGGGATCAGAGCCGAGGTGGCCATCGCCCGGCGCACCTCTGTGGAGCGGTCCCGCACCAGCAGCAGCAGCTCGGCCTCGGCCAGTTCGACCGAGCGGACCAGGGCAGACCGCACGTCGACGGCCGGGTCGACGGCCAGTGCGTGCCGCTGTGCCGGGGTGGTCCGGTCGTTGCGGGCCAGACCCTTGCGGACCCGTACAGTGCGATCGCTCAGCATCGCCTCGATCACCCCCGGGTCCCGGGTGTGCGCCGCCAGCCGCTCCCGCACCTCGGGCGACCGGTCCCCGAGCAACCCCTCGGCCAGCTCCGGCTCCAGGTCGGGGAACTCCGCGAGCAGGCCGCGCAGCTCCTTGTCGGCGGTCCTGGCCATCGCCCGCCGGACGTCGGCGTCGCAGGCGGGGTTGCCGGCGACCGCCCAGCGTACCCACCGGTCCGGGTCGGCGACCAGCCGTAGCAGGTTGCCGCGCGAGGTCGCGGGGTTGCGTGCCACCGCCTCCCGGACCTCCCGGTCGTGGTCGCGGGTCAACCGGCGCAACGCGTCCGCCTGCGCGTCCGGGCGGCCGGCCACGACGGTGCGGACCCGGGCCGACGGGTCACGAGACAGCTCGGAGAGCGTCGCCGGCGGTGTGCCCGGATCGTGGGCGAGGGCGAGCAGTTCGTCGAGGTCCATCGCAGGATCCTCGCACGTCACCCCGGCCCGGCCGCAGTGTGCTGAGTCCCTACGAGTGGGCGGCCTGCCTGAGTACCGGCAGGGTGAGGGCGAAGGTGTCGGTGACGTCGGTCGCGTGCCGGCCGCAGGTGTTGTAGGACATCGTCACCGTGAGCGGGACGAACGAGCGGTCGGCGAGGTGCGCGGTCAGCCGGACCGCGGTGTAGTCGACCCGGTGCGGCTTGAGCCGATCGGACTGCGAGAACGACGTGTAGTCGCCGGTGTTGGCCGGGTAGAGCACGTCGACGTGGTCCGCCGCGACCGTCACCCGCGCGTCGCAGATCTTCTTGTTCGTCGCCCAGAAGACGTTGATCCAGGTCGGCTGGTACGGGGCGACGGTGCTGGTCCAGGTGGTGATGGGTTGCGGGCCGTTGACCGACGCGGCGGCCGGGGTCGCCGGCACCGCCGCGGTCAGGGCCGTCGCCGTCAGCACCGCTGCCACGAGCCGGGTCTTGCGCATGCCGTCGCCTCCACTGCCCTGTTCGGTAAATGCGTCTTATCCGACCCTAAGCGACGGAAGCCAACTATGTGGCGTAAACCGACCCAGTTCGCCGGGCACTGACGCGCTGCCCGGGCGACCGCCTCCGGGCAGGGAACGAGCCCTGCCCGGGTCAGGGTGTGGCTGTCTGCTCAGTGGCCGGTGGGCGGGATGGTCGAGGAATGACCCGACTGTTCGTTGCGCTTCTCCCGCTTGGCGGTCTGTTTCTCCTTGAGCGTCTTGCCCTTCTTCTTCACGTTGGCCTTGCTCGTCGAATCCTTGGACATGATGGTCCTTTCCTGGCGGAGGTCGGCGAACTGACTGGTCGGCAGCGCGCACCGGGCCGTGCCGGGCGGACGAGGCGCGGCAACGCGGTGCTCCGCCCGAGGACGCTCTGGGCGTCGATGGTCGAACACCCGGCCGTGACCTGCGCCCGTCGCGGCCTGTCCGGCTGCCAATGCTGACCATACGCTGGTTGCCGGCGTCCGCGCCGCCGCCACCGCCGGCCGCGTAATGACCCGACACGCCTCGTCCCGACGCGCTGGTCCTGCTGGTTGCGCCGGTCCGCTCGGCATTCCTTCGACCAGCGAACGCGGGTAGGCTGCGGGTGTCGCTCGGGACCCCGGTGGCCATCCGTCTCCCCGGATTTCGCCCGTCGCCGGTTCGTCTGAGGAATAGCCGGCCCGCTCCCGCTCCCGACACTCACTTCGCTCGGCTTCGCGGTGTTTGCGTCAGCGCGCCCTTGCCGAGGTGGTCGCCTTCGCCGCGGCGGTCGCCCCGGACGTCGTCGTCGACGGCCGACTGGTCGAAGGAGCGGTCACCGAGGCGCTGCTGCACGAATCGCAGTCCGCCGTCCTGCTGGTCGTCACCGAGTCGGCGTCGACCACCCCGACGCCGGCCTGCCGGGTGCGGTGGCCCAGCGCCTGCTGCGGCACTCGCTCGCGCGGCCGCTCATCGTCCACGGACTGCCCGTCCATCCCGCCCCGATGCCCTGACCTGCCGGTTCAAGGAGATCGCCATGGCCCCCAAGAAGATAATCATCGGGTACGACGGATCGGCCGACTCCCTGACGGCCGCGCAGTGGGCCCTCGATGAGGCCGCCCGCACGCAGGCGCCGCTCGAGTTCTTCTACGCCTCCGAGTGGGCGCCCTACGTCCCGTCGGCCGCGATGACGCCGGTCGCCAGCCCGTGGCCGGACACCGGTACCGAACCGGCGGTCATCGAGATGCTGGAGGCGGCCCTCGCGGACGCCGCCCGCACGCACCCTGGCGTTGTAGCCGGCCGGGTCGCCGTCCAGGCGTTCGCCTCCTTCACGCTGATCAAACGATCGGCCGACGCCGGCCTGATCGTTCTGGGCCGGAGCAGCCGCAGTGCTTTCGCGGGAATGCTGCTCGGCTCCGTGAGTGTCGCCGTCAGCGCACACGCGCTCTGCCCGGTCGCCGTGATCCGGGGCAGTCTGCCGGGACCGGAGAGCCCGCCGCGTTCCGTGGTGGTCGTCGGGATGGATGACTGCGCCGGATCACGGCTGGCGCTCGACCATGCGTTCGAGCAGGCCATGCGCCGCGGGCTGGAGCTGCGGGTGATCCGTGCCTGGCCGCCGGCCCGCGATGAGATCACCGCCTCCGTGCTGGGCGACCCGCCGGCCCACGCCGGGGCGCAGACAGCGCTGACGGATCTGATCGCCGGCTGGCAGGAGAAGTATCCGGCCGTCCGGGCGTACGCCGAGGTGGTCGCCGGACACCCCGCCGAGACTCTGCAGGAGGCCAGTCGCACTGCTCAACTGCTGGTGGTGGGGGCGCACGGGCGCGGCGCGTTGCGGGGCATGACGCTCGGCTCGGTCAGCCAGCATCTGCTGCGCCACGCGGACTGCCCGGTGCTGGTGGTGCGCGAGGCGGCACCGGTGTGATCCAGCACGGCGGCCCTCCCGGCCGGGCCGGTGACCTCGGGCCGCGGCGGGTCCGGCCTGCCCGTACGTCGTTCGCCACGTCGGGCGTAGAATTCTGGTACCGCCCTGGTCCTCGGCGAAGTCCAGCACTCCCGCAGCGTGTGTGCTTCGTGCTGCGGCCCAGGGAGGATCCGGTGACAAGCGCTGAGCGCAGGATCCGACTGTGGGGGCTCATGGTCGAAGAGTCGAACGGCTCCGCGGTGACGGTCGAGCACGTCGGCGTCGTGACCGTCGCCAGGGCCCAGGTGGACGCCGTCGCGGTCACCCTGACCCTCGCCACGTCGCCGCGGGAGACCGTCTACGCCAGCAACCCGGTGGCCGCCGACCTCGAGGAACTCACCACGACCTTGGGGGAGGGCCCGGGTGTCGACGCGCTGGCCGGCGGCCTGGCCCTGGCCGGCGACCTGGCCGAGCCGGACACGCTGGCCCGGTGGCCCGCCTTCGGACCCGCCGCGCTGGAACGCGGCATCCGGGCCGCGTTCGCCCTGCCGCTGCAGGTGGGCGGGATCGGACTCGGTGTTCTCGACCTTTACCGGGGCCGGCCTGGGGCGCTAGAGCCGGACCAGCTCGCCGACACGCTCCTGCTGGCCGACACCGCCTGCGCCCTGCTGCTCGACGCCACCGCCGGCCGCACCGGGCAGGTCCTCGCGCCGGCCGGCCTGCAGGACCCCCGGGTCCACCAGGCGACCGGGATGATCATTGCCCAGCTCGGGGTCAGCGCGGCCGTCGCCCTGGTCCGGCTGCGCGCCTATGCCTACTCCCACGACGCGCACCTGGGCGAGGTCGCTGCCGCTGTCGTCGCCCGCCGGCTCCGGTTCCACCCTGATTCCGACAACGGTGAAAGTAGCTGACATGGCCCGGCCCCTGCTGTCCGACGTATTCATCGAAATGGCCGACACTCTCGTCGACGACTTCGATCTGCTCGACTTCCTGCACGTCCTGACCGTGCGCTGCGTTCAGCTGCTCGATGTCGACGCGGCGGGACTGCTGCTCACCGACGCCCAGGGCGACCTGCAGGTGGTCGCCGCGTCGACCGAGCGGACCCGGCTGCTGGAGCTGTTCCAGCTGCAGACGGCCGAAGGTCCATGTCTGGACTGTTTCCACACCGGCACGCCCGTCTCCGTCGACGACCTGACCTCGGCCGGGAAGTGGCCGAGGTTCACCGCCGCCGCGTCCGAGGTCGGCTTCCTGGCCGTACACGCCCTGCCCATGCGGCTGCGGACCGATGTGATCGGGGCCTTGAACCTCTTCGGCACCGCCCCGGGTGCGCTCGACATGGAGAAGCTCCGGCTCGGGCAGGGGCTCGCCGACATCGCCACCGTCGGCCTCCTGCAGCAACGTGCCATCAATCGCCGCGACGCGGTCACCGAGCAACTGCAGGCTGCGCTGAACAGCCGGATCCTGATCGAGCAGGCGAAAGGTCTGCTCGCCGAACGCCTCCAGGTGAACGTCGCCGAGGCGTTCGCCATTCTGCGGTCGAGCGCCCGCAGCCGCAATCGGCGCCTGTCCGACCTGGCCCGGGCGCTCGTCGAGGGAGTCGAGCAGCTCCCGCCCCACCCGGCGGGTGAGCGCAGTCCTGATCGCCCGCCGGGGATCTGATGATCCAGGCCGAGATCGCCGCCGAGATCGCCATCTCCCAGATGCACGTATCGCGGCTACTGAAGCAGGGCATCGGCCGGCTCCGGGCCGCCCTGTCGGGCTGAACCGGCGACGGGATCAGGGCCAGACGGGAAAGGTGGCCGGTACCGGGGATGCGGTTCCGCCACCGGGTTGGCAGACTGCTGCGATGCAGGTGGATCAGGTTCTCGGCGGTCGGTATCGGCTGCGGGAACCGCTGGGCAGTGGCGGCACCGCGGTCGTGTGGCATGCCTACGACGAGGTGCTCGGCCGGTCCGTCGCCGTGAAACTGCTGGCCGACCGGCATCACGGCGACCTGGAGTCCCGGCAGCAGATCCGCGCCGAGGCACGGGCCGCGGCCGCGCTGTCGCACCCGAACATCGCCCAGGTGTACGACTACGGCGAGTCGCCGGAAGGCCTCCCGTACGTGGTCATGGAGCTCGTCCGGGGCCAGACGCTGCAACATCGACTCGCGGCGGGGCCGCTGCCACCGCAGTACGCGATGCGGGTGGCCGCGGAGGTCTCGGCCGCACTCGCCGCCGCCCACGCCGACGGTCTGGTGCATCGCGACGTCAAGCCGGGCAACATCATGGTCACTCCGGCCGGCGTCAAGGTCGTCGACTTCGGCATCGCCGCCGCGGTCAGGCCCGCCGGGCGCCCGGCGGAGTCCTTCGAGGTGCTGGGCACGCCGGCGTACGTGGCGCCGGAGCGGCTGATCGACGATGCGGTGGAGCCGGCCTCCGACGTCTACTCGGTCGGGGTCCTGCTCTATCGCATGCTGACAGGTGCCCCACCGTGGAACGTGGACACGACCACACAGGTGCTCGCCGCGCACGTGGGCACGAAGCCGCTGCCCCTGCCGGCCATCTCCGGAGTGCCGGGATATGTCGCCGAGTTGTGCGACCGCTGCCTGAGTAAGGACCCGACCGAGCGGCCGTCGGCCCGCGAGGCGGCGACGCTGCTCGCCCAGGGCGCCGGCCTGCGTGTCCTCGAGGACGAACCGGCCGTGGAGCCCGCGGCGGCGACGGCCGACAGCGAGCCGTCGGTCCTGATCCGCAAGCCGGCCCAGCCCGGCACCGTCGCGCCCGCGACCTATCCGAACCTGGCCGCGACCCCGGCCCAGGTCGCCGACCCGGTCCAGGGCGCGTCGCGTCACCGGCGTGGGTTGCTGGTCGGTGCCGCGGCGGCGGTGATCGCGGCGGCGCTGTTCTGGCTGGTCATCCCCGGCTGGTACACCGCGCCGCCGGCCGCAGGCCTGCCCCCCGCCGGGCGAACGTCACCGGGCCTCGGTCTGCCGGCCGCGACGCTGAGCCGCAGCGTGACAGCCTCGGCCGCACCGGGCACGGTGTCCCCACCGCCGCCAGCTTCCGCCCCTACCACGGGCGCGGGCACCTCCGCCCGGCCGCCGACCACCCGGCCGACGGCCACGAAGTCTTCCAGGCCGACCACGCCGCCGACCACGAAGCCGTCCAGTGAGCCGCAGGTTCGGACGTTCTCGTCGGCCGCCGGTTCGGTCACCGCGACCTGCCCCACCGTCGACACCGCCAAGTTGCTGTCCTGGTCGGCGGTCAGGCCGTACAAGGTGCAGAAGGTCGCGGCTGGCCCGGCGGCGACGACCGGCGTCGTCTTCAAGCACGGCAATTCCCGGTTACGGGTGACCGTGACCTGCAGTGGCGGCCAGCCGTCGGCCACGACCACCTGAGCGCAGTGGGGTCCGGCAGCGCTCGGCCGTGCGCGGATCGCCGGTGTGGGCTACGGTCGGATCATGGCCGTGCGCACCTGGATCGAAGGCTGGCCGGTGTACCGGCAGCTGACCGGTACAGACCCGCTCGGGCGGGGCGCCGCGGCCCAGTCGGACCGGTCCACGTCGCTCACCGCCCGCACCGAGTCCGCCGATTCCGTGGCGCGTTCGGTGTGCCCGTACTGCGCGGTCGGCTGCGGGCAGCGGATCTTCGTCAAGGACGGCGCGGTCATCCAGATCGAGGGCGACCCGGACAGCCCCGTCTCCCGGGGCCGGCTCTGCCCCAAGGGCTCGGCCAGCCTGAGCCTGGTGACCAGCGACCGCCGGCAGCAGAAGGTGCTCTACCGCCGGCCGTACGGGATGGACTGGGAGGAGCTCGACCTCGACACGGCGATGGAGATGATCGCCGAGCGGGTGCTGACGGCCCGAGCGCAGACCTGGCAGGACACCGACGACGACGGGCGGCCGCTGCACCGGACCCTGGGCATTTCCAGCCTCGGCGGCGCCACCTTGGACAACGAAGAGAACTACCTGATCAAGAAGCTCTTCACCGCGATGGGCGCCATCCAGATCGAGAACCAGGCGCGGATTTGACACTCCGCCACCGTTCCCGGTCTGGGAACCAGCTTCGGCCGTGGCGGGGCCACCGGATTCGTCCAGGATCTGGCCAACGCCGACTGCATCATCATCCAGGGCTCGAACATGGCCGAGGCGCACCCGGTGGGCTTCCAGTACGTGATCGAGGCCAAGAACCGCGGTGCGAAGGTCATCCACATCGACCCGCGCTTCACCCGGACGAGCGCGTTGGCGCACCGCTACGTCCCGATGCGGGCCGGAGCTGACGTCGCCTTCCTCGGCGGGGTGGTCAACTACATCCTGAGCAACGAGAAGGACTTCCGCGAGTACGTCCTCGCGTACACGAATGCCTCGACGCTGATCAGCGACCAGTTCCAGGACACCGAGGATCTGGACGGGCTGTTCTCCGGCTTCAACCCGGAGACCGCCAGCTACGACCAGAGCAGCTGGAGGTACGCGGGCCACGAGGAACACGGCCGGGAGCACGGCGATGCGCAGGTCGACCGGGAGACCGCCGCCGGGTTGCAGCACGAGTCGCACGGTGCGCCGATGCCCGCCGACGTGCCCCGCGACCCGACGCTGCAGGACCCGCGCTGCGTCTACCAGGTGCTCAAACGGCACTACGCCCGCTATACCCCCGAGGTGGTCGAACGGGTCTGCGGCGTACCGCAGGACACCTTCCTCGAGGTGTGCCAGGCGTGGACGGCCAACTCGGGCCGGGACCGTACGACCGCGCTGGTCTACTCGGTGGGCTGGACCCAGCACAGCGTGGGCGTGCAGTACATCCGGACCGGGGCGATCATCCAGCTGCTGCTGGGCAACGTCGGGCGCCCGGGCGGCGGCGTGCTGGCGCTGCGCGGGCACGCGAGCATCCAGGGCTCCACCGACATCCCGACCCTGTTCAACCTGCTGCCCGGCTACCTGCCGATGCCGCACCACGAGCAGCACGAGACCTTCCGCCAGTGGGTCGACGCGATCCGGCACCCGCAACAGAAGGGCTTCTGGGCGAACGCGGAGACCTACGCGGTGAGCCTACTCAAGGCGTACTGGGGGGACGCGGCCACGGCCGGCAACGACTGGGCGTACGACTACCTGCCCCGGCTGACCGGTGACCACGGCACCTACCAGCAGGTGCTCAACATGATCGACGGGAAGGTCAAGGGATACTTCCTGCTCGGCCAGAACCCGGCGGTCGGCTCCGCGCACGGCAAGGCGCAGCGGCTCGGCATGGCGAACCTGGACTGGCTCGTGGTCCGCGACCTCTTCATGATCGAGAGCGCCACGTTCTGGAAGGACAGCCCGGAGGTGGCCACCGGTGAGATCGTGCCGGCGCAATGCCGTACCGAAGTGTTCTTCCTGCCGGCGGCGTCGCACGCCGAGAAGGAAGGCACCTTCACCCAGACCCAGCGGATGCTGCAGTGGCGGGAGAAGGCGGTCGAGCCGAGCGCCGACTGCCGGTCCGAGCTGTGGTTCTTCTACCACCTCGGGCGCCTCGTCCGGGAGCGGCTGGCCGCGTCCACCGAACGCCGGGACCGGCCGATCCTCGACCTGACGTGGGACTACGCCCTGGGCGGGGAACGCGGCGACGAGCCGAACGCGGAGGACGTCCTCAAGGAGATCAACGGCTACGACGTGGCGACCGGCGAGCCGCTGCCCGGCTTCGCCGCGCTCAAGGCCGACGGGAGCACCGCCAGCGGCTGCTGGATCTACAGCGGCGTCTTCGCCGACGGTGTGAACCAGGCCGCCCGGCGGAAATCGCGGCACGAGCAGGACTGGGTGGCGGCCGAGTGGGGCTGGGCCTGGCCGGCGGACCGGCGAACCCTCTACAACCGCGCCTCCGCCGACCCCGAGGGACGGCCGTGGAGCGAGCGCAAGAAATACGTCTGGTGGGACCCGCAGGCCGGCGACGCCGGTGAGTGGACCGGTTACGACGTGCCCGACTTCGAGAAGACCAAGCCTCCGTCGTACCGGCCGCCGGAGGGCGCCACCGGGGTCGCGGCGATCGCCGGCGACGACCCGTTCATCATGCAGGGCGACGGCAAAGGCTGGCTGTACGCGCCGAACGGCCTGATCGACGGGCCGTTGCCGACGCACTACGAACCGGGCGAGTCCCCGGTGCGCAACCCGCTCTACGGCCAGCAGGCCAACCCGACCCGCAAGATCTACGACCGGTCGGACAACCTGACCAACCCGAGCCCGCCGGAGAAGCACAGCGAGGTCTTCCCGTACGTCTTCACCACCAGCCGGCTGACCGAGCACCACACGGCCGGCGGGATGAGCCGGCAGCTCGCGTACCTGTCGGAGCTGCAACCGGAGATGTTCGTCGAGGTGTCCCCGGAACTCGCCGCCGAGCGCGCTCTGGCGCACCTGGGCTGGGCACACCTGGTCACCGCCCGGGCCGCCATCGAGGCGAAAGTACTGGTCACCGACCGGCTCCGGCCGTTGCGCATCGACGGCCGGATCATCCACCAGATCTGGCTGCCGTACCACTGGGGTGGCTCGGGCCTGGTCACCGGCGACTCGGCCAACGACCTGATCGGGATCACCCTCGACCCGAACGTGCTGATCCAGGAGAGCAAGGTCGGCACCTGCGACATCCGCCCGGGGCGCCGGCCGACCGGGCCGGCTCTGCTGGACTATGTGATGGACTACCGGGTGCGGGCCGGGCTCGCGCCCGACCATCGCACCCCCGTCCTGACGACCCGCATCGACGACGAGCCGGGAGAGGCCTGATCATGGCCGGTAAGAACAGCCTCTACGGGCCGGTGGATCCGGCGGCCGACGCGGGCTACGTCGACGCGCCGCCCCGGATGGGCTTCTTCACGGACACCAGCGTCTGCATCGGGTGCAAGGCGTGCGAGGTGGCCTGCAAGGAGTGGAATCTCATCCCGGACGACGGCTTCGACCTGCTCGGCCAGTCCTACGACAACACCGGGGGACTCAGCGCGAATTCGTGGCGGCACGTGGCCTTCGTCGAGCAGCCCGCCATCCCGGCCGCCATCCCGGCCGCCATCCCGGCCGCCATCCCGGCCGCCATCCCGGCCGCTGCCCCGGCCGCTGCCCGGGCTGCCGCCTCGGCCGCTGTCGCGCCCATCGCGGCGGTCGGGTCGCCGGCCGCATTGTCGGGGGCGGTGCCGGCGGTCGACGCGCTGGCCGCTGCTGCGACCATCGCCGCGCCCGGCCCGCAGTTCCTCGGGATGCCGATGGCCGACCTACCCGGCCGCACGATCGACGCCCCACGCACCGATTTCCGCTGGCTGATGATGTCGAATGTGTGCAAGCACTGCACGCACGCCGCCTGCCTGGACGTCTGCCCGACCGGCGCGTTGTTCCGCACCGAATTCGGCACCGTGGTGGTGCAGCCGGACATCTGCAACGGGTGCGGCTACTGCATTCCCGCCTGCCCGTACGGGGTGATCGACCAGCGCAAGGATGACGGCCGGGCGTGGAAGTGCACGCTCTGCTACGACCGAATCGGCGACGGGCTCACCCCCGCGTGCGCCACAGCGTGCCCCACCGAGTCGATCCAGTACGGCGAACTCGACGAGTTGCGGTCGCGCGCCCAGCATCGGCTGGAGAAGCTGCACGAGCACGGCGAGACCTCGGCCCGGCTGTACGGCCATGATCCGGCGGACGGGGTCGGCGGCGACGGCGCCTTCTTCCTGCTACTGGACGAGCCCGAGGTGTACGGCCTGCCCCCGGACCCGGTGGTGGCCACCCGGGACCTGCCCGCGATGTGGAAGCGGGCCGGGCTGGCCGCCCTGGCGATGACCGCCGCCGTCGTCGTCTCCTTCGCCGGCGGCCGGCCATGACCCCGCGGGCAGAGCCATCCGGCAGCTTCGGCACCGAGCCGCCCGGCGGTAGCGGTGACCGGCGACCCGGCGGCCCTGGCGGGGAGCCGGCTCCACGCCACCGTGGGCATGGCGGTGGCGCGCGTGGCGACGGTGGTGGGCGTGGCGACGGTGGTGGGCGCGGCGACGGTGGTGGGCGCGGCGATGGCGGTGGGCGTAGCGATGGCGGTGGGCGTAGCGATGGCGGCGGGCGTGGCGGCAGCGGCGGGCGCGGTGGTGGGCGGGGTGGTGACCGGTCGATGGTGCCGCCGGCCGACTTCCGGTCCTACTACGGCCGGCCGATCGTCCGGCCGGCGGTCTGGCGGCACGACATCGCCGCGTACCTGTTCACCGGCGGCCTGGCGGCGGGCAGCGCGCTGCTCGCCGCCGGGGGCGATGCCACCGGCCGCCCCGCCCTGCGCCGAGCCGGGCGCCTCACCGCGCTGGGCGCGCTCGTCACCAGCGGCTACTTCCTGGTCAACGACCTGGGCCGACCGGAACGTTTCCTACACATGCTGCGCGTCGCCAAGCCGACCTCACCGATGTCGATGGGCACCTGGGTCCTGAGCGGCTTCGGGGTGGCCGCCGGCGCCGCCGCCGTGGCGGAGGCGGCGCCGCTGCTGCCCACCCGGGGCGCGCTCGGCCTGGCCCGGTCGGTCCTGGCGCCGATCGGCACCGCCGGGCAGTACGGCGCGGCACTGCTGGCGCCCGCGCTGGGCACCTACACGGCCGTGCTGCTGTCCGACACGGCGACGCCGAGCTGGCACGCCGCGTACCCGGAACTGCCGTTCGTCTTCGCCGGCAGCGCGCTGGCCAGCGGTGCCGGCGTCGGGCTCATCGGTGCCCCGTGCGAGCAGGCCGGCCCGGCCCGGCGGATGGCCGTCCTGGGCGCCGCGCTGGAACTCTACGGTGCGCACCGGGTGGAGACCACGAAAGGCATCCTCAGCGAGCCGTACGCCGAGGGCCGGCCCGGCCGGCTGCTGCGCGCGGGCCGGATCCTCACCGCGACCGGCGTCGCCGGCGCGCTGCTCGGGCGGCGCAACCGCATGATCTCCGCGCTGTCCGGGATCTCGCTGCTGACCGCGTCGCTGCTCACCCGGTTCGGGATCTTCGAGGGTGGCATCGCCTCCGCGAAGGACCCGAAATACACCGTGGTGCCGCAACGTGAGCGGCTGGCGCAACGGGACGCACGACCGAAGACACCTCGTCGATGAGGCCCGCGCGCATCTCGCCGACACCGCCGCGTCCCCTAATGACGAGTTCGGCCCGGTGGGTACGTACGCGGCGGCGGTCGCCGGATCGGCCAGCCACAGCCGGGGCCTTGGCACCGGCGGGACGGACCGTTGGCTTCGTGCTGCACGTGGCGATGCTCATCATTCTTGCGATGCTCGTGGCCGACCTGTTCCAGCGGCACTGGGCCAGGGCCGCTATCGATGCCGTGTTGCTCGCCGTGATCGTCTGGGCACGTTCGAAAAGGGCCGTGCGCAAGTTACCCGCCGACGCGGAGAAGTAAGCGGCCCTGCAACTACTCTCGACTGACACGAATTCACTCCCCTGCAGCGCACCTCAGCACCCTGGCCCGTTCCGGGTACGTCGAGGACGAGGTACGAACTGCGCTCGGCTCCGCCGCTCTTGCCAGTACCCATCCCAGAATGGGCGGGCGGGCGGTATCAGGTCGGCAGGTCGACGGTGAACGTCGAGCCGCTGCCAGGCCGGCTCGTTGCGGTGATGTCACCGTCGTGGGCGCGAGCGAGTTGGCGGGCGATCGGCAGTCCCAGTCCGCTTCCGCCGGATCTGGCAGGCACGCCCCCGCCGAAGCATTCGTTCATCATGTTGGTCAGTTCGAGCAGCGGTTGTTCCTCTGACTTGACGGGCGTCAGCAGGTCGCCCGGATGGCAGCTCGAGGACGGCGTGCCATAGAGGTCTCCGCTGACCAGGCGTACGGTCGGGCGCCCGCTCGGTGTCTCGACGACCTCCGCGTGAATCGCTTTGTCGCGCAAGCAGTCGACCTGATCGACGGCGATCCGGCGCAGCGATTGGCGTTCGGCTTCGGTCAGCCGGTACGGGCCTACCGCGCGCGGGTCGATCCGCCCGGCGGAGTCGCCAGCGAGTCCTGCGTCGAGATAGAGCGGGTCGACGGTGGCGGTCGCGACGGCGGACCCGACGGCAGCTCGCTCCGCTTCCGCCGTCGATCCTGCGATCGGCGTGCGGTTCATTGTGGTCAGTACGATCCGGCGGCCGGTCGAGCTCGCGGGGCAGGACGTGGCTGCGCTGGGCGACCGTTGGCTGTCCGCGCTGCGCGGCCGCTGGCTCGGCTTCGTGTTCCAGCAGTTCCACCTGACCGACGGGCTGACCGCCGTGGAAAATGTCGCGACCGGACTCCTCTACGCCGGCATATCGCGCCGCCGCCGCCGGCCGCTCGCGGTGGCCGCGCTGGAACGTGTCGGGCTCGGGCACCGCACCACGCACCTGCCCACTCAGCTCTCGGGCGGGGAGCGGCAGCGGGTCGCCATCGCCCGGGCACTCGTCAACGAGCCCGCATTGCTGCTGGCCGACGAGCCTACCGGGGCGTTGGACACCGCGAGCGGGCGTGCCGTGCTCGACCTATTGACCCAGCTCCACCAGGAAGGCGCAACGATTGCGATCATCACGCATGACCGGAGCATCGCCGAGCGACTGCCCCGCCAGGTGGAGATGCGCGACGGCAGAATCATTCGAGACACCGGCCGGCCGGCCACCGGCGTTTTCCGCGACAAGGACGAGACCACCGAGATGGCGCGGTGACCCGGGACCGGAAGGCGGCGGGCGGGTCCCTGGCAGCTGGCGGTCTCCTCCCGGCCGGCGCGGTCCGACCGGTCCGGTTGGCGCCGGTCGACGTGCTGTCGCTCGGGACCATCGGCATCCGGATCCACCGGATACGGGCTCTGCTCTCCTCGCTCGGAATCGCGGTCGGCATCGCCACCATGATCATGGTCACCGGTATCCCGGCGTCCAGCGAGCGGGCCCTGCTGAACGAACTGTCCGCGCTGGGCACCAACCTGCTCCAGGCCGAGCCGGCTCCGAACTCGGGAGAAACGCCGCTCCTGCCCGAGGAATCCGTCGCCATGGTGGGTCGTATCGCACCGGTGATCAGCGTGACAGCAGTGGCGAACACGCACACGATCGTGCGCCGGTCTGATGTCACCGACCCCCACGACGGGTCAGGCCTGACCGTCCTCGCCAGCCGGACCGATCTGCTCGCAACCCTTGGAGCTCGGATGCACTCGGGACGATTCCTGGACCAGGCCAGCGAGGCATTTCCCACGGTGGTACTCGGTTGGGTCGCCGCGTCCCGGCTCGGCTTCCCCACGGTGCCGGCCGGTGGACCGCCGCCCCAGGTCATGATTTCGAACGTCTGGTTCAGCGTGATCGGCATCCTGGCACCCATCCCGTTGTCGCCGGACGTCGACCGAGCCGTGCTGGTGGGCTGGGAATCGGCTAAGGCCGAACTCGGCTTCGACGGTCATCCGACGGTGATCTACCTGCGCGCGCTCGAGCCCCAGATCGAGGCGGTGCGCTCAGTGCTTCCCGCGACGATCTACCCAGAGGAGCCCGGCCAGGTCATGGTCACCCTGCCGTCCGACGCACTGGCCGCGAAGCGTGCCACGCAGCAGACGCTCTCCGTTCTGTTTGTCGGCCTAGCGCTGGTGGCCCTGCTGGTGGGCGGCATCGGCGTGGCCAACACCATGGTGATCTCGGTGCTTCAGCGCCGTACGGAAGTTGGTCTCCGGCGAGCTCTGGGCGCGAACCGGGGTCAGATCCGTGCCCAGTTCCTGACCGAGTCCGTCGTCCTTTCCGCCCTCGGTGGTGCGATCGGGACCGTACTTGGTACGGCGGGCACGACCGGGTACGACATGATCCACAACTGGCCGGTCGTGATTCCGATCTGGTCGGTTTCCGCCGCTCTCGGCGGTGCCGTGCTGGTCGGCGTGATCGCCGGCGTGTACCCCTCGATACGCGCCGCGCGGCTCACGCCGACGCGGCCCTCGCCTCTATTTGAGGCATCGGGCTTCGCGTGAGGCTTCAGATAGCAACGACCATCAACCGAAGGAAATCGGACATGACGGCTTCACAATTTCCCAGCCGACGCCTCACCGGCGTCGTCCTGTCCATCGCACTGGCCGTGCTGCCGGCCGCTTGCGCCGGCGGGAAAACGACCTCCGGCGGCTCCAGCCAGGACCACGTCGCGTCGCTGGCGAGCAGCAGCCCGACAGCCACCCGCACGCCCGCGGCGGATGAGCGTCCCCTGATCCGCTCCGATACTTCCAAGGAGGAGGAGCTGCAGATCTACTACGTGTACGAGCAGTGCCTCAAGGATCACGGGGACCTCCGGCTGCAGAAACCAGGCCTTGTTGGCCCGGGAGCGCCACAAGTAAACGCACCCGGAAGAGGCGACGAGCCGCCCAAGGTCGTCGCGGCCCAGAAGGCTTGCGCGAACAAATTTCCCGAGTCGATCGTGGACCGCGCACGGCGCACTGACCCGCGATACGCCGACAAGCTGCGGGACTGGATCACCTGCATGCGTGCAGCCGGCATCGACGTCTCGGCGTCGTCCGAGTCGGGCAAACGCTACTTCGGCAGCCTCGACGGGCAGCATCTACTGGAGGATCCCCACGTCGTCATCCAGGGCGACCGGGTGCTACACGTGAAGTTCAAGGTACGCCGCTAGACCCCGTCGAGGTGCAATGTTGCGCTCGCGGGCTGGGCCGCGCCGCAGGAGGGGAATCAGGCGAGCAAGGGCCAGACCTTGAAGAGCATGCGGCCCTTGATGGCGTCCTCGCTCACCGGCCCGCTCTGGCGAGAGTCCTGCGACACGAGACGGTGGTCGCCGAGCAGGTAGAAATGGTCCGGCGGCACGGTCACGGTGGTGCAGTCGGTGCGTACCTGGGCCAGGTCTTCGTTTTTCAGGTACGGCTCGTCCAGCTGGCTTCCGTTGACCAGCACCCGGCCGTTGGCGCAGGAGATGGTGTCGCCGGGCAGCCCGATCACTCGCTTGACGCGCAGCGAGGTGGGCATGCTGGCCTCGACGATGTCGCCCCGATGCAGGCCCGTGACGCGAAAGCTGACCTTGTCGACGAGGTAGCGATCGCCGATCTGCAGGGTGTTCTCCATGCTGCCGCTGGCCGCCTTGTGCACGGTCATGACCCATTGGTTGACCACGAGGCCGGCGACGACCGCGATGACGAGTACGGTCAGAGCGCGCCGGGTAAGGCGTACGTTTCGGGGAAGCTGCCGCGTCCGCCGGCGGCGCTCGTGCCAGGCGGCGCGCAGGCCCCCCAAGGTCCACCGGACGGCCTCGAGGTTGCGGTTGGTCTCGGCGAATTCGGCGAGTATGGCCTCGCCCCAGTCGCCCCCTCGTTCTCGTCTTCCACGAACGGCGGCGACGAGTACGGCGTAAGCGATTCGGCGAATCGGGGAGTCGTGCAACTGTCGGGGCGTACTCGAAATTGAAATGCTCATGCGAGACCACCCGCGGGGCGGGTCTGCACGATCGGCCTGCCTGAGGTCTTGCGGGCGGCCAGGCGCTGCTGGGCCACGGCGACTCCGTCGGCGGTCAGGCGGTAGATGTGGCGTGGCGGGCGGCCGGGCTCGTCGGAGGGCTCCCAGGTGGTCTCGAGCAGGCGCTGGTCGGTGAGGCGCATCAGGATCGGATAGAGGGTGCCGGAGGCGAGCGAGGTCTCCTTGCTCAGGTCGTAGCCGTAGCGCCAGCGCTGTGGGTCGTCGAGCAGCGCTTCGAACAGTTGCAAGGTCTGGGGAGAGGTGTGCGGGATCCGGGGCATGGCGAAACTCTACACAACTCGACTTTAAAAAGCGAGAGGCGTCCGGAGGCCGTCGAGAAGGAGACCTACGACCGCGGCTCGACCAGGCGCCGAGGTGTCGCACGGCGATCCGGGGTAGCGGCGCCCGGCGGGCGGACGCCCCGCTCGGCGGCGTTGGAGGACCATGCCGGCGGGCCGAGCGGGGACGCCGATTCGACGGTGAGGGTGCTGGTGGAGGGCATCTCGGCTCCGTTGTGGCGTTTCTTGACGCTTGTCCGCCAGGCTCATTAAGTTCAGCCTGACGTTTCGAGCCAGATGGAGGGCGAGCGGGTGCGGGTCGGCTACATCAGGGTGAGCACCGTCGAGCAGAACATCGTCCGTCAGCTCGACGGCGTCGACATCGGCCGGGTCTTCACCGACCGAGCGTCGGGCAAGGACACCGCCCGGCCGAAGCTCGACGAGTTGATCGCATTCGTCCGCGACGTCGACACCGTCCTCGTGCATTCGATGGACCGTCTCGCCCGCAACCTCGACGATCTGCGCCGGCTCGTGCGGACCTTGACCGGCAAGGGGGTGCGAGTGGAGTTCGTCAAGGAGAGCCTGACCTTCACCGGCGAGGACTTACCGATGGCCAATCTACTGTTGAGCGTCATGGGCGCGTTCGCCGAGTTCGAGCGGGCTCTGATCCGGGAACGCCAGCGCGAAGGCATGGCCGCGGCCAAGCAGCGCGGCGCCTACACCGGCCGCAAACCGGCCCTCAGCTCCGAGCAGGCAGACCAGCTGCGCCAGCGCGCCGCCGCTGGCGAACGCAAATCCCTGTTGGCCAAGGAGTACGGCATCAGCCGCGAAACCGTGTACGCCTACCTACGCCCTGCCACCACCGCCGCGACGAGAGCAGCCACCGCATGAGCAGCCTGGAGGAACTCGAACGTCGCATCACCGCGATCGAGGACCGCCTCGGGGAGGAGGCCGGGCTACGCGCCAGCGGCGACCGCGACCTCGGCGACATGGCCCAGACCCTGCGCGCCCAGCAGCACACCATCCAGGCCCTCGCCATCATCCAGTCGCAGCACAATGAGAGACTCGACCGCCACGAGGACTCCCTGACCGCGGCGCACGGCAAGCTCGACCGGATCATCACCATGCTCGACCGGCTCCTCGACACAGGCGGGCAGTAACACCGCGCGGCAAGTCTTACCGGATGTGCTCCCTGGCGAGCTGCGGCACAGCAACCCCGGTCAGCTGCGACCATCGCAACAGCACGGCGGCCACGGCCAGCGCACTGCCGAACAGCACGTGGTAGCCGCCCTGACGGACGATGACCTTCTGCAGAGACCGGAACGCGCGGCCCCGCCCGGCCAGCACGATTGACCAAGGTAGACCTGTCGTCGGCCCTGGACGCGCGACGAGACCAAACATGCACAATCCTCAAGATCAAATATTTGTGGTGCTGGTCAGCTACACAAGCGTGGGGCCTACTCCGGTCGGACATCAGTAGGTACGACGGGTGCGCTCGCGGCCGCGGTGATCGTGTGCAGGAACGGCATCTGCCGCCAGGCGGTTCCGCCGCTGACGTAGGCGAAGATCACCGTGTGGCAGGCT
>JAVHVY010000069.1:0-4090 GCA_032160305.1 Actinoplanes sp. | reverse complement strand
CCTGGATCTCGGTGTGCGCGCCCTTGTTGCCGACCGTGTCCATCAGCCAGGCCGCCTTCAGCACCAGCAGCCGGGCCTGCTCGATCCCGACCCGGGACTCGGCGATCCACTCCTGGATGACGCCCTGCTCGGCCAGCGGCTTACCGAACGCCGTCCGGTCGAGAGCGCGCCGGCACATCAGCTCCAGCGCGCGTTCGGCCATGCCGATCAGCCGCATGCAGTGGTGGATCCGGCCGGGGCCGAGGCGGGCCTGCGAGATGGCGAAGCCGGAGCCCTCCTCGCCGATCAGGTTGGTCATCGGGACCCGGACGTTGTCGAAGGTCATCTCGGCGTGGCCGCCGTGGTCGCCGTCGTCCCAGCCGAAGACGGTCATGCCGCGCTCGACCGTGAGGCCGGGAGTGTCGCGCGGGACCAGCACCATGCTCTGCTGCACGTGCCGGGCCGCCTGCGGATCGGTCTTGCCCATCACGATGAAGATCGCGCAACCGGGGTTCATCGCGCCCGAAATGTAGAACTTGCGGCCGTTGATCACGTAGTCGTCGCCGTCGCGGGTGATCAGGGTGCCGATGTTCGTCGCGTCGGAGGAGGCCACCTGCGGCTCGGTCATCGCGAACGCCGAGCGGATCTCGCCGTCGAGCAGCGGGCGCAGCCACTGCTCCTGCTGGGCCGGGTTACCGAACGCGGCCAGCACCTCCATGTTGCCCGTGTCCGGCGCCGCGCAGTTCAGCGCGACCGGGGCGATCGCCGGGCTGCGGCCGGTGATCTCGGCCAGCGGGGCGTACTGCACGTTGGTCAGGCCTGCGCCGTGCTCGCCCGGCAGGAACAGATTCCACAGGCCGCGGCCCTTCGCCTCGGCCTTCAGCTCGTGGATGAACGCCGGGGGCGCCCAGTCGTCGGCGTACGCCGCGTCGAAGCCGGGCTCGGCCGGGTAGACGAACTCGTCCATGAAGGCGAGTAGGCGTTTGCGGTAGTCCTCGGTCTTCTCGTCGAACCCGAAGTCCATCAGTTTGCCTCCAACGCCTCGCGTCCCTGACGGACCAGGGGATCGACCAGCGCACCGACCGTATCGAACCCCTTGCCCACGGTCTTTCCCTGGACGTACCGGTAGTGCACGCCCTCAAGGATGACGGCGAGCTTGAATGCGGCGAATGCTACATACCAGTGCAGGTCAGAAACATCACGACCCGACCGTTTCGCGTACGCGGCGGACATGTCGCCCAGGCTCGGGTGGCCGGGGACGTCGAGGGAAGCCCACCGCTTGCCGCCCTTGGCCAGCAGCGGGCGGCCGGCGTAGACCAGCATCAGGGCGAGGTCGCCCAGCGGGTCACCCAGGGTGGACATCTCCCAGTCGAGCACCGCCCTGATCTCCAGCTGCGGCCCGATCAGCACGTTGTCCAGCCGATAGTCGCCGTGCACGACCGTCCCGGCGCCCTCCGGAATATCCACGGCCAGTTGGGCGTGCAGCTCCTCGATGCCGGGCACCTCCCGGCTGCGCGACGAGTCCAGCTGTTTCTTCCACCGGCGGACCTGCCGCTCGTTGAAGCCCGCCGGCCGGCCGAAGTCGCCCAGCCCGATCGCCACCGGGTCCAGCGCGTGCAGATCCGCCAGGTTGTCCACCAGCGACAACGTCAGTGCGTGCATCCCCTGCGGGCCGATCGCCTCCAGCGCGGCGACGTCGGAGTAGATCGTGCCGTCGACGTGCTCCATCAGATAGAACGGCGCCCCGATCGGCTCCGGATCCGAACAGAGCAGGACCGGTTTCGGTACGGGATAACCGGCCCGCGACAACGCCGCCAGCACGGTGTGCTCGCGGGCCATGTCGTGTGCGGTCGGCAGTACGTGCCCGAGCGGCGGCCGGCGCAGCACCCACCGGGTCTGGCCGTCGGTCACCGCGTACGTCAGGTTCGACCGGCCGCCGACGAACATGGTCGCGGTCAGCGGCCCCGAGTCGAGGAACTCCCGCAGCCGTTCCAGATCCAGCCCAGGGAGTCCGCTCACGAGAGGCCGGCCCGGTCGAACGAGCGCTGGATCTTGTTCATCCCGCCCAGCCAGCGGTCCGGCTCGGTAGCTCTGAGCTGGTAGTACCCGGCCGCCTCGGGGTGCGGCAGGATCAGGAAGCCGGTGCCGTCGAGGGCCTTCGCCACGACCGCGGCGACCTCGTCCGGCTCCAGCGCGCCCTCGGCCAGCTGCGCCTTGCTCGCGCTGTCGCCGTCGGCGTTCAGCATGTCGGTGTTCACACCTTGCGGGCAGAGCGCCTGCACGATCAGGCCCCGGTGCGCGTAGGTGGCACGCAGCCACTCCGCGAAGGCCAGCGCGGCGTGCTTCGTGGCCGAGTACGGGGCGCTACCGAGCAGGGTGAGCAGTCCGGCCGCCGAGACGGTGACCAGCAGCCGGCCGCCCGCCTCGGTGTCCAGCCAGCGGGGTAGCAGCGCGCGGGAGGCGTAGACGTGCGACATCACGTTGACCTGCCAGGCCCGCTCCCACGCCGCGTCCGGGGCGGCCTCGGAGCCGGGGGCGAGCACGCCCGCGTTCGCGCAGAACAGGTCGAGGCCGCCGAGGGTCGCCCAGGCCGTGTCGACGAGCCGTAGCACGTCCGCCTCGTTCGCGGCGTCGCCCGGGATCGCCTGCCCGCCGATCTCGGCGGCCACCGCCTCGGCGGCGGCCGCGTTCAGGTCGTTCACGATCACCTGGGCGCCGTCGGCGGCGAACCGGCGGGCCAGCGCCGCGCCGATCCCGCCGCCCGCACCGGTCACGACGACCCTGGTGCGAGTCACTGGAGCGCGCCCGTCAGCGTCCCGCCGCCCGCACTGGTCACGACGACCCTGGTGGGAGTCACTGGACCGCGCCCGTCAGCGTCACGCCGCCGTCCAGGACGATGGTCTGGCCGGTGATCCAGCTCGCGTCCCGGGAGCACAGGAAGGTGACCGCGCCGGCCACGTCTTCGGGGACGCCGAGGCGCCGCAACGGATAGGTGGCGGCCAGCTGCTCCTCCCGGCCTTCGTACAGGGCTGTCGCGAAGCGGGTCTTGACTACGGCCGGGGCCACCGCGTTCACCCGCACTGTCGGGGCCAGCTCGACGGCCAGTTCCTCGGTCAGGTGGATCAGGGCGGCCTTGGTGACGCCGTAGAAGGCGATGCCGGGGGATGGGCGCACGCCGGAGACCGAGGAGATGTTGACGATCGAACCGCCCTGCTCGGCCAGCCCGCCCCGCAACGCCTCCTGCACCCAGCCGAGCGTGCCGAGCACGTTGACGTCCACCATCTTGCGGGCCGCGCCCAGGTCCAGCGTGCGCAGCGGCCCGTACGCCGGATTGATCCCGATGTTGTTGACCAGCAGCGTCACCGGCCCGAACGCGCCCAGCGCGGTGTCCACCACCTCGGCGCGGTGATCGGCGTCGTCACCCTTGCCGGCCACCGCGATCGCGACGTCCGGACCGCCCAGGTCTTTGACCGCGTTGTCCAGCGCTGCCGCGTCGCGCCCGGTGACGGCCACCTTGGCGCCCTCCGCGACGAAGCGTTGCGCGATCGCGAAGCCGATACCCCGGCTCGCCCCCGTCACGATCGCCACGTGGCCGGTCAGTTGCGTCATCCGGTGACTCCATTCCTTGCCGTGTCCCCTCGCCGCCCACCCTCTGCCCGGGCGGGCGGCGTCGGACGGATCGGTGCTCAGTTCTGGTCGGGCTCCGGGTGGACGTAGCTGATGCCGGAGCCGGGCAGCGGGAACTCCTGCTCGCCACCGAACGGGGACGGACCGCCCTGGTGCTGGGAGAGCAACTCGGCGACGTCCAGCTTGCCGTCCGGGCCCACCGGCGGGGCCTCGGGCCCCCGCGCGCTGGAGAACGGGGTCGTGTGCGCCGCCACGGCGACCGGCAGGGCCGTCGACTCGGCGGGCAGCTGGTCCCGGCGGAAGATCCTGCGACCGAGCTGGACCAGCGGGTCGTACCGGCGGTCGACCACGCGCTCCTTCATCGGGATGATCGCGTTGTCGGTGATCTTGATGTGCTCGGGACAGACCTCGGTGCAGCACTTGGTGATGTTGCAGTAGCCGAGACCCTGGTGCTCCTTCGCGTACTCCTTGCGGTCCGTCTTCG
>JAVHVY010000427.1:0-4641 GCA_032160305.1 Actinoplanes sp. | reverse complement strand
ACACGCATCCCGGCGACCACGGCAGCACGACCACCGCAGCAGGACCAGGGCAGCAGGAGCACGTAGGAGAGTGGCGCGACGATCAGAGGCGGCGGGCGGCGTCGCCATCGGCCAGGCGGCTCATCGCCCGCTCGCGGGCGGCCGTGCCGAAGAGCGCCAGTCGAGTTCCTCGCGGTCTGCCACCCGGGCAGCTACGCGACGATCATCCGCCGGTCGTCGGGCAGCCGGCTGGTGGCGCCGGTGCGGTCGAGATGCTCGAGCAGCGGGACGATGACCCGGCGACTGGTGTCCAGGGCCTGGCGTGCCGCGCTGAGCGTGAACGGCTGGGGCAGCGTGGCCAGCACCGGAACCGCCCGCGACGGCGCCTCGGCGCGCAGGATCACGCCGGCGGCCAGCTGCACCACGAGCTCGGCCCGGACCGCGGCCGCCAGCTGTCTGACTCCCAGGCCCAGCTCCTGCAGCCGGTACGCCTCGGGCGCCGCGTACGGGCCCAGCCCCTCGAACGCCCGCCCGACCGCCGCGACCAGTTCCTGGGGCACCGACCCCGCCCCGGCGCCGACGCGGCCGCCGCGGAGGCTGAGCGGCGGGCTGACCAGCGCTTCGACGAGCACCCGGTCGGGCAGCTCCAGCCGGTGCCGCAGCGCCTCGACCGGCACGCCGGGCTCCAGCGGGTGCTCGCGGGCGTACCGGGCGACCTCCTCCCCCAGCCGGTCGCGCAGCCCGGCCCAGTACGCCGGGTCGGCGTGCCACGGGCCGGCCACCGCGTACGCGCTGGCGCTCACGCCCATCCGGTCCAGATCGTCGTGCCGGGCCAGCCGGCGCCGGCGTAGCTCCGCGACCAGGTCGGGTGTGCCGTCCATCCCGGCGAGCTCCGCCGCCCGGGCCGCGCCCGCCCCCCGTCGCCGCAGTCCCGGCGGCACCACGTCGAGCACCGTCACCCCGCCCGCGACGTGGTGCCGGCCCGGGTCGCGCAGCAGCGCCCGGTCACCGATCCGCAGCGGCAACGCGGTGCCCAGCCGCAGCCGGGCGGTGTCCGCGCCGAGCGGACGCACCCGCACCGGCACCGCGGCCGAACCGGTGTGCAGTGTCAGCGTCGCCGGCAGGTCGGCCACGGCGTCCCCGTGCACCCGTACGTCGATCAGGTCCGTGCTCAAGAACCGGCCGGGGGTGAGCAGCGCCCGGCCGCGGCCGATCGCGGCCTTGTCGACGCCGCGCAGGTTGACGGCCACCCGGGCGGTGGCGCTCGCCTCCGGGACGGCGACGCCAAGGCTCTGCAGGCCGCGCACCCGCACCGGCCGGGTCATGCCGGACAGTTCCAGCAGGTCACCGGGGCGCAGCCGGCCGGCGCCCAACGTCCCGGTGACCACTGTCCCGGCACCCTTGATCGTGAACGCGCGGTCAACCCAGAAGCGGACCGGCGCACCGGCGTCGGCCGGCGGCAGACCGGCGACCAGCCGGTCCAGGGCGGAGCGTAGTTCGTCGAGACCGCTGCCGGTGACCGCGCTGACCGCCACCGCCGGCACGGCGGCCAGCGACGTCGCGGCGATCTCGCGCAGCGCCCGGGCCGTCGCCGGGCCGGGACCGGCCAGGTCGGACCGGGTGACCACGAGCAGGCCATGCCGCACGCCGAGGGCGTGCAGCGCGGCCAGGTGCTCCGCCGACTGCGGCATCCAGCCTTCGTCCGCGGCGACGACGATCAGTGCGGCGGGCACCGGCCCGACCCCGGCGAGCATGGTCGGCACGAACCGTTCGTGCCCGGGCACGTCGACGAACGCCACCGTGGCTCCGGACGGCAGCGTCGTCCAGGCGAAACCGAGGTCGATGGTCATCCCCCGGCGGCGCTCCTCGGCCCACCGGTCCGGTTCCATCCCGGTCAGCGCCCGGACCAGAGTGGACTTGCCGTGATCGACGTGCCCGGCGATGGCCAGCACGTGCACGTCAGCCGCCCGCGACGGCGAGGACGGCGGCGGCCAGATCGGGATCGCGGTCGCCCGGGACGCACCGCAGGTCGAGCAGTAGCCGGCCGTGCTCGACGCGGCCCAGCACCGCGGGCGTGCCGGTGCGTAGCGGGGCCGCGTACGGCTCGGGGAGCGCGAGGGCCCAGGACGGCAGCTCCACCTCGGGAGCGCCACCGCCACCGGCCACCGCGACGGCCGGGACCACGGCGACGGCGACGCCCGCCGCGCTGAGCTGGGCGCGGAGGCGTTCGGTGCGGGTCCGCAGGGCGTCGGGGTCGACGTGCAGCGCCTGCCGGGTCGGCGTCGGCGGGCCGGTCAGGGTGGCCTGCAGGGCGGCCAGCGTCAGCTTGTCCACCCGCAGGGCGCGGGCCAGCGGATGCCGGCGCAGCCGTTCGATCAGCTCGGTCCGGCCCAGCATTAGACCCGCCTGCGGACCGCCGAGCAGTTTGTCGCCGCTGGCGATGACCAGATCGGCGCCGGCCCGCAGCGTGGTCGCGGCGTCCGGTTCGGCGCCCAGCAGCGGCTCCGGGACGAGCAGCCCGGAGCCGATGTCCGCGACCACCGGCGGTCCCAGCCCGGTCAGCTCGCCGACGCCGACGGCGCTGGTGAACCCCCGGACGACGAAATTGGACGGATGGACCTTGAGGATGAAGCCGGTGGCCGGCCCGACCGCCGCCGTGTAGTCGCCGAGCGAGGTGCGGTTGGTGGTGCCGACCTCGCGCAGCCGCGCGCCGGTGCAGGTCAGCAGGTCGGGCAGCCGGAAG
This sequence comes from Actinoplanes sp., assembly GCA_032160305.1. Lineage (GTDB taxonomy): Bacteria > Actinomycetota > Actinomycetes > Mycobacteriales > Micromonosporaceae > Actinoplanes. The sequence continues at coordinate 1,919 of JAVHVY010000427.1, read as the reverse complement.
CCGTCGCCGATCTCGATCATCTCCCCCCGGCTGACGATGATCTCCCGGCCGGCGGCGAGCGCGGTCGCGGTCAACACGAGAGCGGCCGCACCGTTGTTGACCACGTGCACGTCGCCGGCGCCGGGCACGGCCGCGGCCAGCGCCGCCAGCGCGCCGCGCCCGCGCCGGGCGCGGCGCCCCGTGACCAGGTCCAGCTCGACGTCGGTGGCCCCGCCGGCGGCGGCGACGGCGGCGAGCGCGGCCGGCGACAGCGCGGCCCGGCCGAGATTGGTGTGCAGCACCACGCCGGTCGCGTTGAGAACCGGCCGCAACCCGCCGGCGGTGTCGGGCAAGGCGGCGACGGCCGCGTCCGCGACCCGGTCGGGGGCGAGCTCCCCGGCGCGGGACCGCTGCTGGGCGGCGACGACCGCGGCCTTCACCGGGGCGCGGCCGAGGCGGTCGGCCGCGGCGACCAGCCGGGGATCGGCCAGCACCGCATCGGTACGCGGAACCCGCCGCCGCGGATCGCCCAACGCCCGCCCCACCATCGCCTCCGACCTCGGCAGCCGGGAAGAACAGCCCGAAGGCATGCCGGACCCAACCCTACCGGCAGCGCGAAGCCACAGCGTGCGGCGTCGTCTGGTCCCCTGCCGGCCTCGCCTCGCGAGGATGTCTGGGCAGCTCAGCGAGGGTAGGCGGGATTTGCGGAGGCGGACGGGAATCGAACCCGCCCGGCCCGGATGCCGGGCCACACCGGTGTTGAAGACCGGGGCTCAGACCGCATCCTACCTGCATAAACAGACCCATAGCCCACGCCGTTGCCACGTATTTACCACAGCGTACCCGGAGGGTCGATGCAATCAAGCCCGTTGGTCCCGGATTCTGCGACGCTGCATCTCGTCGATGAACCCTGCTCGTTCTCCCACGAACCGCTGGAGCTCGGGATGCCAATAGAACCTGCCGCGCACCTGGCGGAGTTGCCATCGGCTTCCTCCCACTAGTCTCGTCTGTAACGAGTCCCCTTAGAAGGGAGCAGCGTGCCAGTTCAGGGTCAGGGTCAGGCTCAGCGGATCGAGTCGGTCTTGCGCGAACGCATCGAGAGTGGCGAGTTGTTACCCGGCGCGGAGATGGACTCCGAAGCGCGGCTGGCGACCACGTTCGGAGTCGCGCGAGGGACGGTTCGGGCAGCTCTGTCAGCGCTAGAACAGGCTGGGCTGATTGAGGTCGTGCCCGCGAAAGGGCGGTACGTGCGAGCCGCGTTTGGCAGGGATGGTATGTCTGCGCCGGCCGAGAAGGCTCATGAGGTTGCGGCAATGCTCCGCGCAGAGCTTGCCGCGGGTGAGCATCCCGTCGACCGGCCGTTCCCTTCCGAGAAGACGTTATGCGAAAGATTCGGCGTCTCGCGATACGCGGCTCGCCTGGCGCTAGGCGAATTGGAGGCGTCGGGGCTAATCGCAACAATTCATGGCAAGGGGCGATTTATTGTCGACTCCGATGAAACCACCTCGGACCATCTGTCATCCGCCGATTAGTGGGCCAGCCTGCCATGCCCGCGCGAGGTCGCCCGGCGTAAGCGGTTCGCGATAGGACGAACGAAGGACCTCGGATACGGTTTCCTTATCGGCCTTGTCAGCCAATGCAACAAACCAATCAATACCAGCCGGGTAGGCCCACAAATAAGAGCGCAATAACGGATTTACTGATCGGTCTGCAAGCATGTCTGCAATAGCCTCGTCAGGCCAAAACGGAACACGATCGCGCGCATGCTTGACGCAATCCGCGATAGCGGTTCCGCTGTTGACCAGCAGGTGAAGTTCCGCGCGAACTAGCTCCAGATAATGGGCAAGCCTAACTCGCGCTACCAAGCGCTCATCGTCGGGTGTAACGAAAAGTGGGAGCGCTTGCGCCAAGCCTTCCAACAATACCTGGTGCTGAGCGTG
>JAVHVY010000413.1:0-3141 GCA_032160305.1 Actinoplanes sp. | reverse complement strand
ATAAGGGGTTCAGCAAAGAATGGTCAAGATTCTTTCGTGCCCAATGGCCTGGTCGACAAGCCGGCGGTGCGCCCCCGGCGTCAGCTGATGCCGACGTTGACCAGCGACCCGACGCCGTAGGTGACGGCCGCCGCCAACGCGCCGATCAGCGCCTGCCGCGTGCCGCCGTACCACCACGGCCGCGGCGTCAGCCGGGTGACCAGCGCGCCGCAGAGGAACAGCCCGAGCAGCGTGAGAACGATGGCGGGCCACAACCCCGTGGCGCCGAGAACGTAGGGCAGCACCGGCAGCGCGGCCCCCACCCCGAAGGACACGAACGACGAGCCCGCGGCGAGGCTCGCCGACGGCAGCGCGCCCGGGTCGAAGCCGAGCTCCTCCCGGACGTGCACCCCCAGCGCGACGGCCGGGTCACGGGACAGCTGCTGCGCCACCTGGCGGGCCAGATCGGGCTCCAGCCCCTTGGCCTCGTACATGGCGGCGAGCTCGCGCTGCTCGGCGTGCGGCCGCTGCTCGATCTCGTTGCGCTCCTTCTCGATCTCGGCCAACGCCTGCTCGGCCTGCGAGCGCACGGAGATGTACTCCCCCGCAGCCATCGAGAACGCGCCGGCCGCTAACCCGGCGATGCCCGCGAGCAGGACGACCTTGTGGTTGCTGGTGCCGGCCGCGACACCGGCGATCAGCGCGAAGTTGGAGACGAGCCCGTCCGAGGCGCCGAAGACGGCCGGCCGCAGCCAGCCACCGGTCACGTCGCTGTGCTCGTGCTGGATGCGCTCGTTCTCCGCAAGCCGGCGCGACTCGTCCGTCTCGGTGCCGCCGGGATCGCTCACGCGGGCACCTCCTCGTCACTGGGAGTGCGCCCCGGGTCGGGCCGGTCTTCGATGACGTCCTCGCCCAGCGTCTCGCGCCCCGGCCGACGCCGGGCCGAGACGACCAGGTACGTCACCGCACCGAGGAACACGACGATGCTGACCCAGTCGTTGAGGCGCAGGCCGAGCAGGTGGTGCGCCGGGTCGGCCCGCAGCGCCTCGATCCAGCCACGGCCGACGGTGTAGGCGGCGACGTAGAGCGCGAAGGCCCGGCCGTGGCCGAGCCGGAACCGCCGGTCCGCCCAGATGACGAGGGCAGCGACGCCCAGGTCCCACAAGGACTCGTAGAGGAACGTCGGCTGGAAGGTGGTTGCTGCGCTGTCGCCCGCGGGCCGGTGGGCGGGATCGATCTGCAGGCCCCACGGGAGGCCGGTGGGCCGGCCGTACAGCTCCTGGTTGAAGTAGTTGCCGAACCGCCCGATCGCCTGGGCGATGGCGATGCCCGGGGCGATGGCGTCCGCGAACGGCGGCAGCGCGATCCCGCGCCGGCGGCAGCCGATCCAGGCACCCACCCCACCGAGAGCCACGGCGCCCCAGATCCCGAGCCCGCCCTCCCAGATGTAGAGCGCGTGCAGCGGGCGGCCTCCCGAGCCGAAGTACGGCTCCGGGGTGGTGATCACGTGGTAGATCCGGCCACCGATGATCCCGAAGGGCACCATCCAGGTGGCCACCTCGGTGACCTGGCCGGCCTTCCCGCCACGGGCCGCCCAGCGCCGCTCGCCGAGCCACACCGCGACGACGACGCCGACGATGATGCACAGCGCGTACGCGCGGATCGGCACCGGTCCGAGGTGCCAGACCCCGTGCGCCGGACTGGGGATAGAGGCGGGCAGGATCACTCCAGCAGGCTACCTGCGGATCACGACCGCGCCTTGGCCAGCCGGGCGAGGTCGGTGCGCATGTCCCGGACCGGGGTGTCGGCCATCCAGACCACCCGGGCCGTCCCACCCCGGAAGGCGGTGATCTGGGTACCGTGCGTGACCTCGTAGCCGCCCCCGGCGACGGTCTGTTTCCCGGCGTACCCGATGTGCAGGGCCGACGCGGTCGCCTCCATCGTCGCTTCGGGCGCCCGCAGTCCCACGTACGACGGGTCGAACCGGTCCAGGTAGCCGCGAAGGATCGACGGGGTGTCCCGATCGGGGTCGGTGCTGATGAACAACAACCGCACCTGGCTGCGTACGCCGGGGTCTGACCGCCGCAGAGCCGCGGCGACATTGGCCAAAACCAGGTTGCACAGGTCCGGGCAGTGCGTGTAGCCGAAGAAGACCAGGGTGACCGGGCTTGGCGCGTCCGACGCGAGGTTGAACGGCTGCCCCGAGGTGTCGCGGAACGTAACATCCGGCAGCGGGTAGGGCTGCTGGATCGCGATCCCGTGGAAGCCGCTGGGGTTGGTCGCCACCGCGGCGACCGAGCCGTTCTCCCCCGAGCCCGCGGAGCAGCCCGTGACGACGATCAACGCCACGACCGCCATGGCGCCTGCCAGGCGCAGCCGGGGTGTCATCGCGGTGTCGCCTGGCGGACACCGTCGGCCAGTTCCGAGGCGAGGTCTGCGACGGCCTTCTCGCCGGCCTGAATGCCCGGCGCGTCCAGCATCCGACGCACGAACGCGGAGCCCACGATGACCCCGTCGGCGAACGAGGCCACCTCGGCGGCCTGTGCCGCCGTGGAGACTCCCAGGCCCACGCAGACAGGGATGTCACTCACTCGCCGGACCCGCTCGACGAGCTCCTTGGCGGCTCCGCTCACCGACACGCGGGCGCCAGTCACGCCCATGGTCGAGGCGGCGTAGACAAAACCGCGGCAGTGCTCCGTCGTGTAGCGCAGCCGCTGCTCGGTCGAGGACGGGGCGACCAGGAAGACCCGGTCGAGACGTGCCGCATCGGTGGCCGCGAGCCAGTCGGTGTCCGCGCGGGACGCCTCGTCCGGCGTGAGGTCGGGGGTGATGGCCCCGGCCCCTCCCGCGTCCGCCAGCCCGGCGGCGAAACGGTCCACTCCGTAGCGCTGGATCGGGTTCCAGTAGCTCATGACCAGCGTAGGTGCACCGGTGGCGGCGACCGAGCGAACTGTCGCGAGCACGTCGTCGGTTGACGTCCCGTTCTCCAGCGCCGCCTCGACCGCCTGTTGGATGGTGGGCCCGTCCATCAACGGGTCGGAGTACGGCAGCCCGATCTCGACGACGTCAACGCCGGCAGCCACCATGGCGCACAAGGCGTCCGCCGCTCCGGCCACCGACGGGTACCCCGCAGGGAGATAGCCGATCAACGCGGCCCGACGC
>JAVHVY010000406.1:0-3042 GCA_032160305.1 Actinoplanes sp. | reverse complement strand
GCACGCCAAGGGCGGGGCCAGGCATCGAGCACACGCCCGGGACTACACAACCGACATCACGTCGGCCCTCCTAACTGCGAGTCCACTCGCAAAGTGCGACATCGTGTCGCAACGGCAAATCAGTGCGGCAGCTGTGGCCTGCGAACCGCTGGGCATGGTCGAATGCATCATGCGAGTCACGTACGACAGCGAAGCGAATGCGGCCTACGTCGAGCTCGGGGATGACGTCGCCGGCGGAACTGCCGTCGAGAACGTCGTCGTTGAGCGCCCCGGCCGGGGTGACATCGTTCTTGACTTCGATGCCGACGGACGCCTGCTGGGCGTAGAGGTCATCGGTGCCACGCAACTTCTTCGCAAGACGGTTCTCGATACTGCTGATGGGTATGACCCACGCGGCCTCGGAGGATAAGATCCGCGCTGTCGGCGGCAAATCCGTGTGGTCCGTTCCGACGGTGCCTGGTCAAAGTCGTGACATCACCAGACTGACGTGTTGCGCCTCCGCTCGGTCGTCCACGTCGAACTGCAGCAGCCAACGACCCGGTTGATTTTCTGCCATGACGCCAGACCTTATCGCCAGATCCCGACCACGCGAGAACCAGGCGTTGACGACATGACATCCGGGGCGCGGCGTCTGCCTCTCGGCGCGAGTTCACGACGGCGAGGAAGCTCGTGACACTCTGTAGCGAACGGTTCGCGGCAGATGAGCGTGGCGATCTGGGCGCGGACTTCGTGGAAGGCACCGGGCGCTATGTCGCAACCGTGACCTCATCCACGGCCTCAGTGACCAAGCACGTTCCTAATCTGGGCGCAGATGTTGCTCAGGCTTCGTCGGGGCCGAGGCCCTGGTCGCCTGCTACGCGCGAGCCGACAGGCGGGGCGAGAATGTCGCCCTTATGCGACGGCAGACCGCCGGAGTAACGATCAACGACTGGACAGCGGACACACACACCGCAGGACCGGCACAGCTCTACCAAGGGACGGCCCGGACCGGTACAGTTCTTGGCGGCAGCCACGCTCTGCCCGACTCCGAGTTCGGCTCGACGCCCATGCCGTCACCTTGCCGCACGACCGAGGACAAGCCGTCGATGACGCAGCGTGGAACCATTTCGTGATCATTTTCGACCGCGCGGTGGCATGGGGTTTCCGCGGGAAGAAGATGAACATGGTCAACAACGACCGCATTTTCAGCTCAGCACGCCGGGCACGTCAGCGGGCGATCCGGGCACGAATAGCGGAAACCGGCGAGACGTACGTCGTGGCGGCCCGCCGGCATGACGAGCGCCGCGATCAGGGAACCCGAGGCACACGGTTGCTCCCGGAGCACATTGAGTGGCTTGTCCCGGCCCGCGGCGTCACCTACAACGTACTCGTCGGCGGACCGCACGAGGGCGTGCCGGTTCTGCTGGTGCACGGCAACGGCTCGTCCGCCGAATTCTGGCTGCCGCTCATCCGCCGGCTCCCAAACAGCGTCCGGGTCGTCGCCCCGCACCTACGCGGGTACGGCCGCAGCGAGGCGGCACCGGTGGACGCCACCCGGGGCCTGCGGGACTTCGCCGACGACCTGGCCGCACTACTCGACGACCGCGACCTGTTCCCACAGGGCGGCCCGGTGATAGTGGCGGCGCACTCGATGGGTTGCGGCGTGGTCATGCAGATGATCGCCGACCACCCGGACCGATTCACGTCGGTCCTGCTGGAATCGCCGCTGAGCCCGTACGGCTTCGGCGGCACCCGCGACCTCGACGGCACCCCGACAACCGCAGAATTCGCCGGCACCGGGGGCGGCGGCGCCCACCCCGACTTCGTGGCCCGCATCGAGGCGGGCGACCGCAGCGCCGAGGCGCGGACCAGCCCACTGTCGGTGCTGCGCTCCATGTACGTGGCTGACCCGGCAACGCTCGGCGACGACGAGGAGCTTCTGCTCAAGACGGTGCTCAGTATTGCGGTCGGTGCGGACAGCTACCCGGGCGACAGCAAGCCGGCGGACAGCTGGCCATTCTTCGGGCCGGGTGACCGTGGCGTCCTCAACGCCATGTCACCCAAGCATTTCCACGTCGCTGACGCTTTGGTCGGCGTGGCGCAGAAGCCGCCGATCGTCTGGGTTCGCGGCGACCGGGACGTGATCGTGTCGGATACGTCGCTGTTCGACCGGGCGTACCTGGGCTTGATCGGCGCAATGCCGGACTGGCCCGGCGCCGACGCGTGCCCGCCGCAGCCAATGGTCGGCCAAACCCGGGCGGTGCTGCAGCGATACGCGGAGAGGGGTGGCAGCTACCGTGAGATCGTCTACGACAATTGCGGCCACTCACCACATATCGAACGTCGGGCCGAGTTCACCGCCGAGCTCCTGAAACTCGTCAACGCCGCGGCCGGCTGACCGCGGCCACCCGTAGGCAGCCGACGATGGTTGGTCGGGCTTAAGCCACAGGAACCCAGCCCGGCCAGCTGAAACCGAACCCAAGCATGCGTCCGAACGCACTGTTCTCGGCATGACAATGCACTGGATTGCCTCGCATGCAGGTAGGCGTGGCGGCGCGGCCGGTAGCCGGCAGATGGAACAAAACGTTGCCGACGGCCAGTCACCAGGGAGTGACCTCGACCCCTTCGGCGCCACCGCGCCGGGCCCGGACGTACCAGCCGAACGCGTCGTGACGCAGGTAGATGTCCCGGTGCAGGGTGCGGTAGCGCCGGTTGAACCAGTGTTCGACGAGGTCAGTCGCCCGCCACATGTTAGAACGTATGTTCCAAGATGCAAGGTGTCCCCGGCGATCCGCCCAAAGATCGTCGCGTGTCACCTGACGCGCGGGCGTGACCCAATCAACGTCAACCGGCCCCCGTATCCTTCGATGCGGGCCGGGCGTTCAACCGCAAGGTTCGCATCGTCGTAAATCCCATGCGGCTTCCGGCCCTCACCCGGGCGCAGGATTGCAATCCATCGGCAGGCGTGGCCCGCACGCCGGCGAACGCAGCCACTCACGGCGCGTCCACGACGGCTTGTTGCTCGAGGGTTGCTCGGATGAAACGTCCGGCCCGCAGACCGCG
>JAVHVY010000404.1:0-12074 GCA_032160305.1 Actinoplanes sp. | reverse complement strand
GCACGCCAAGGGCGGGGCCAGGCATCGAGCACACGCCCGGGACTACACAACCGACATCACGTCGGCCCTCCTAACTGCGAGTCCACTCGCAAAGTGCGACATCGTGTCGCAACGGCAAATCAGTGCGTCCGGAATCCGAGTATTCGATGCTTGCAAGCTTCTGCAACTGGCAACGCCTACATTCCACCCTCGGCTACCGCACCTCAGCCGAAGCCCTCACCGATCACCAACTCCGCGTCGCCGCCTGACCAGCACACCAACGAGGCACTGTCCAAGATCCTTGACACAGCTCAAACCGGGCACGCCGCACCCGACGCCGCCCCATCGGGCAAGCGGTCCGGCGGGCCGCCCTGAGAGGATGCACCGGTCCTCGCCTCGGTCGATTGGAGTCGCGTGCCCCGTGCGTCCCGCCCGCTGACCATCGTGGCCGCCGCCACGCTCACCCTGCTGGCCGCCGCCGTGCCCGCGCAGGCCGCGGGTAGCCTGGCCGGCCCAACTGCGCTGCCCGTGCCTGCCGGCTTCACGTGGAGCCAGGGCTTCGCTGTCAACGACGCCGGCACGGTCGTCGGCGCCGGCGGCCCGTACGAGGGTCCGGGCGACGAGGCCGTAAGTCCGCCGCATTGCGGACACCGGGCCCTGCGGTGGACCGCCGGGACGGTCACCGTCCTGGAGACGCCGGCCGACGCGTGGAGTACGGCGTTCGCGCAGAACAACCTCGGCACCACAGTCGGCGTGGTGACCACCACGCAGCCGCGCCGCCCCGACGGCTACTGCCCCGACATCCTCCGCCGGGCCGCGAAGTGGGACAGCGCCGGGCACCTCACGCTCCTCGCGCCCCACTACACCGGGGACACGATGGCGACCGGCGTCAACGACGTGGGTGAGATCGTTGGCCTTGCCTTCCCACCAGGTACCTCCATGTTCGGCGACGGGCTCGCCGTCGGTTTCGTCAAGGGCGACGCAGTGCCGCTGTCGGCGACGCCCCTACCGGTGACGCCCCTGGGACTCTTCAGCTGGGACGCCGCCCCAGGCCCGCACCTGACCAACCGGTCCCGCGGCAACGTCGTCGTCGGGGCCAGCTTCGTCACGGGGGCGTTCTCGATCGTCGTCGACGGAGACTCGCCCGGCACGGTGCAGCCGCTGGAGACGCCAGGGGGCACCTCGGTGAACCGCGTCAACGGGATCTCGGCCGACGGCACGGTCCTTGTCGGGCAGGCGTCGGGCCTCGGTCTCGTGTGGGACCGCACCGGGCCGTCGCAGCAGTATGTCGCGCACAATGCTCCGCAGCTGCCCGGAGACTTCCAGCCGATGCAGCCGTATGGCGTGAGCCCCGACGGCACGATACTCGTGGGCGAGGGCCTCGACGGGCCGAGCCGCACGAACGTGGGCGTCGTCTACTCCCGGACCACCGGCGCAGCGGGGTGGACGCACGTCGCCTACAACCCGGGGGCCGTGGCCGTCTCGAATAACCGCCTGGTCGTCGGGCTGGCCGCGACGGGCGCGGCCACCTGGCAGTTCACCCCGTAACCCTGGCTCGCGGGCTCACAGCGTGACTTCCCCACGCCCGGCGGGACGGTCGCCGAACTGCGACAGGGCAAGGTCCGGTGCCCCAGCGACGGCGCCGCTGGGGCACCGAGCGGGTCCGCCGCTCACGCACGGTGACAAGCCAGAATGAGTCGGCGCGCGGATCGCGGCAGACACCCCATGTTTTCAACGTCAAGTGTTGGCTGAAGATGGGCCCAGGTGGCGGCTTCGTCGTAGCCGGATCGCTTTTGAGGCAATCCCGTACAGGATGCAGACATGTCTCACGATGCGTCACCTTCGACCCAAGCACCACCGTTCTCGGCGCGGCATGTCCGTGAGCCGGCCGCCGCCACGCACCGCCACGCTGCGTAGCGACCGAATCGCGGCAGAAGAGGACGCCTCGAGCAAGACTTCGCGGTGTATCAAAGCGCGATCGAGGTCGTCCGCGTTACCGTCGCGGATCAATCCCGGAACGAGACGTTCACTGTCCCTATGATGGCCGCATGACCGATGAAACGACGCCCGACCAGCTGCGTCAGAAACTCAAGGACCTCGACAGCGAGCTGGCCGAGTTGCGCCGGGTAACCGGCGACGTCCAGTCCCGTCGCGGCGAGGACAGCGACACCTCTGAGGGCTTCCAGGAGCCGGAGGACATCGCCACCGAGCTGACCGGACTCAACGAGACCGAGGCGGTCATCGACGTGCTTGAGCAACGCCGAGAGCGCCTTGAGGCGCAGCTCAAGGCGCTGGGCTGATATAGAGGTTAAGGGTTGACGTCTGTCGGCGTCCGTCTGTCGTCGAACAGACATGCCGGGAGCTGATCCGCGCCGTTGCGAGCTCAGCCAATGCGCTCGGCCAGCGAGACGATGATCCCTTCCGGCCCCCGGACGTAGGCCATCCGCCAAGCACCCTCGTACTCCCCGATGCCACCGACCAGTCCGTAGCCCTCGTTCGCTGCCCAATCGACGGCGGCCTGCAAGTCGTTGACCTCGAAGGACACGTTGCGCAATCCCAGCTCGTTGGCCATTGCGGCGGGCGAGCCCGGCACGGAGTCGGGCCGCACGAAGCTCGCGAGCTCCAAGCGGGCTCCATCGTCGGGCGACTTCAGCATGACGATCTCGGTGCGGGAGTCGGGAATGCCGCAGACCGTCTCCAAGAACTCGCCCTCGACGAACGCTCTGCCCTCGACCTCCAGGCCGAGCGCCACGAAGAAGGCGGTCACGACGTCGAGATCTGCGACCGTGATGCCGACGTGGTCGAAGCGTCGTACATGTGGCATCGACCGCGCTCCCGTCGTTGTATCGACCATGTGCCTGCCACGGTAGGCGTTCTCAATATCTTGGCCAACGGAGGGGCGGTTGTCACCGTGTGAACGTCCGCAACTCGTAGATCCGGAAGCTGTCTGCGGTGTTTGGGCGAGATCATCGCGACTGTGTGTGACGTCGGTGGGCATGCGGAAGGCCGCCGCTCGTCCCCGGGGCGGGCCCGGCCGAGAGCCTTACGTCTGTGTCCTGAACCTCTACGCCGTCCTCCGGCACCTGCAATACCAACTCGCCACCTGGCTCGGGTTCTGCCCACACTGCCACCAACCCGTACCGACCTAACAAAGTCCTACTAAGGCGTGTCCCGGTCGTCGAGGTAGTCGAGCAGGTCGGGGTCGGCGGAGCGCAACCGGTCCATCTCCTCGCCCGCGTCGCAGGTGAGCAGCGCGATCTCGACGCCCTCGGGCGTACGGACGATCACTCGCCAGGTGGCGCCGGCGTCCTCCCAGCGGCGCAACCTGGCGAGTTCGTCGCCGGTCACGTCAGGTCCTCGAGCGGGACGTCCGGGTCGGCCAGCCGGGCCGGGTTGATCCGCGCACCGGCCAGTCCGGCGCGGATCAGATCCTGCACCGCGTCGGTGACGTCCCAGATGTTGACGTTCATCCCGGCGGCGACCCGCCCGTCGATCGTCCAGAACGCGATGAACTCGCGGCCGCCGAGATCGCCTCGGATCACCACCTCGGCGTCGACGCCGGGCGGTACCCAGCCGGCGTACTCCATGCCCAGGTCGTACTGGTCGGTGAAGAAGTACGGCAGCGCGTCGGACTGGACGTCCTGGCCCAGCATCGCGCGGGCGGCGACCGGCCCTGCGTTCAGCGCGTTGGCCCAGTGCTCGACGCGGACCCGGGCGTGCAACAGCGGATGATCCACGGCGGCGACGTCGCCGGCGGCGAAGATGTCCGCATCGGAGGTACGCAGGTGGCGGTCGACCAGCACGCCGTCGCCGACGGCCAGTCCGGCCTGCTCGGCCAGCCCGGTGTTCGGGCGTACGCCGACCGCGATCAGCACGGCGTCCGCGTCGAGCGTGGTCCCGTCGGCCAGCACTACCCGGTTGTCGCGCAGGTCTTCGATCTGCGCGCCGAACCGGAACTCGATGCCGTGCGCGCGATGCAGATCCGCGAACACCTGTGCCAGCCGGCTGCCCAGGACGCGTTGCAGGGGGAGCGTGGCGGTCTCCAGCACAGTGACCGAGGCGCCGCGTTCGCGGGCGGCGGCGGCGATCTCCAGGCCGATCCATCCGGCGCCGACGATCACCAGCCGGGTGCCGTCCTGGACCGTCTCGGCGATCCGGTTCGAGTCGGCGAGCGTGCGCAGCGTCAGCGCGTTATCCGCGCCCGGGATCGGCAGTGAACGTGGTGCGGCGCCGGTGGCCAGCAGCAGTTTGTGGTACCGGATCTCGGCGCCCGGCGCGGTACGGACCAGGTGCGCAGCCGGGTCGAGGTGGGTCACCGTGGTCCCGGTGCGCAGGTCGATGTCGTTCTGTGCGTACCAACCCGCGTCGTGCACGTACGGGCTGCCCGGCTCCGCGGTGCCGAGCAGCAGCCCTTTGGACAGCGGCGGCCGTTCGTACGGTCGCTCCTGCCCGGCGCCGAGCAGGACCACCCGCCCGTCGAAGCCCTCCGCGCGCAGCGTCTCGGCGGCCTTGGCGCCGGCCAGGCCAGCGCCGACGATCACGAATGTGCTCTCCGTTTGCATGACAGGCTCCTCGTCGAGGTACGGAATCAATGCTGCCCGATCGCGGCGGCGGCCAGGAACTCGGCCCGGGAGCGGGCGTCCTCGCGCAGCGCGCCGAGCAACGTCGAGGTCACCGTGCGGGAACCGCCGGCCTGGACGCCACGCAGTGTCATGCACATGTGCTCGGCCTCGATCACCACGCCCACGCCGCGCGGGCACAGGTGCAGGTGCAGGTAGTCGGCCACCTGCTTGGTGAGGCGTTCCTGCACCTGGGCGCGGCGGGCGAACAGCTCGACCACCCGGGCGAGCTTGGACAGGCCGAGGATCCGGTCGCCGGGCAGGCAGCCGACGTGCGCGACACCGACGAACGGCAGCAGGTGGTGCTCACATACCGACCGGATCGGGATCGACCGGGCCAGCACCAGTTCGTCGTACCGCTCGTCGTTGTCGAACGTGGTCAGGGCGAAATCGCGGGGCGTGAGCAGTTCCGCGTAGGCCCTGGCCATCCGGCCCGGCGTGTCGGTCATCGCGTCGGACGTGACGTCCAGCCCGAGAGCGGTCAGGAAGTCCGCTGCGGCGCGCTCGGCCGCCGGCAGGTCGCGTACGCCGGGCCCGGCCAGGATCCGTTCGGCGGTGACCGTCATCGCGACTCCTCCGGTGATTTTCACCAGCGAACGCTAGATGTTATCCCCGTCATCCTGCTCCGGGATCAACGCAATTTCAATAGTGGCGGCTAGTGATAATGTGCGGACATGACGGATCGCTGGACCGCCGTGACCACGCTGACTGACACGTCGCGCCGCGCGCTCTACGACTTCGTACGCCACCAGGACCACCCGGTCCGCCGCGAGGAGGCGGCCGAGGCGACCGCGATGTCGCGTGGCCTGGCCGCGTTCCACCTCGACAAGCTCGTCGCCGCCGGCCTGCTCACCGCCCACTACGAGGCGCCGGCCGGCCGACCGAGGGGCCGGGGCCGGACGCCCAAGGTCTACCAGCCGGCCGACGACGGCCTGAGCGTCACGCTCCCGGAACGCCGCTACGAACTGATCGCGGACATCCTCGCCGAGGCAATCGCCGCCGACGACGTGCCGGACACGATCGCCAGGGGGTGCGGCCGCGACCTCGGCGATCAGCTTCGTCACCTCGACGGCGGCCTCGTCGAGGTGCTCACCGGGCTGGGCTTCGAACCCAGCCAGGCCGACGATCTCGTGCGGTTGCACAACTGCCCGTTCCACGCGCTCGCCGCTCGGCACACCGCGCTCGTCTGCGGCATCAACCTGGCCTTCCTCGGCGGCCTGCTCGACGGCCTCGGGCTAGCCGGATGGCAGGCCGCGCTGGTGCCCCGGCCCGGCGGTTGCTGCGTCGAACTCCAGGGATCCCGACGACCTTGCCGGGATTGAACAGGTTCATCGGGTCAAGGGCCTGCTCGACCGCCTGCGTGGCCGGCACCTCCGAGCGGACACAGTCACGCGAGAGGGCTTCGTGTTGCTCGACGTGCTGTGGCAGATCGTGCTGTCGCTACCGGTCCTCATCAGCCTCGTCCGGCAGAGATCTGCGCCTGGGACTACCGGTACGGCGCCCTGCGCACCCCACCCGAGTTCGTCGGCTCGCTGCGCCTGGTCGTGGGCCACCCGTGAGACGCCGACGACTTCCCGGTCCGGTTGTCCCTCGCCCAGCGGCGCACCGCCGACGCCACCGCCCACCTCGTCCTCGCCGCCGCCCACCGCACCCGCGCCAGCATCCGCAAGAGAGGCCGCCGCAACCGGCCCAAGCCCCGACCGACGGCAGGTACTCCCGCCCGCAAGGCACCCACGAAGCGGACGAAGCCGCAGGTCATGACGCCGCCAACCACCACCCCGTCACGCAGTGTGATGGCACTCAAGTGGCACCCACGTGACACCCACCGTCCACACAGGCCGGACACAGAGCAAGGCCTGACCCGCGTCGCCGCAGCTCAGGCCTTTGATGATCTTGTGCGCCCGAAGGGACTCGAACCCCTAACCTTCTGATCCGTAGATCGCCTGCCCGAACCACACGTGTGACACAGGGAATAGATCGAATCCTTGCAGGTATATACGAAACTGACAGTACAGTTTCGGTATAAGTTGACAGATCCATGGGAGGGATCATGCAAGCGACACGGTTGCCCACCACCACACTGGGCCGCACCGGGCTGGAGATCACCCGCGTCGGATTCGGCGCCTGGGCCATCGGCGGCGGTGGCTGGGAGTTCGGGTGGGGGCCACAGGCGGACAACGAGTCGATCGCGGCGATCCACCGGGCGCAGCAGCTCGGGATCAACTGGATCGACACGGCCGCGGCTTACGGGTTCGGCCCCTCGGAACGGATCGTCGGACGCGCGCTGCAGGGTCTGTCCGAGCGGCCGTACGTGTTCACCAAGTGCTCGCTGCTGGACGACGGCACCGGGCGCGTACGCCACAGCCTGCAGCGCGACTCGATCCTGCGCGAGGCGGAGGCCAGCCTGGGGCGTCTCGGCGTCGACGTCATCGACCTGTACCAGGTGCACTGGCCGATCCCCGCGGCGGACGTCGAGCAGGGCTGGGCGGCGCTGGCCGAGCTGAAAGAACAGGGCATGGTGCGCCACATCGGGGTGTCCAACTTCACCGCCGAGCAGGTGCGACAGGTGGCGTCGATCGCGCCGGTCGAGACGATCCAGCCGCCGTACTCGTTGATCGACCGGCACGCCGAGCAGGAGATCCTGCCCGCGGCCGAACAAGACGGGATCGGCGTGATCGTCTACTCGCCGATGGGCTCCGGGCTACTCACCGGGGCGATGACGCGGGAGCGGATCGCCGAGCTGCCCGGCGACGACTGGCGCCGCACCGACCAGCGGTTCACCGAGCCACAGCTCAGCGGGCACCTCGCCCTCGCCGCCCGGCTGCAGAACGTGGCAAGCCGGCACGACACCACACCGGGCGCGGTCGCCGTCGCCTGGACGCTTCACCACCCCGCGGTGGACGGCGCGATCGTCGGTCTGCGCCGGCCGGATCAGGTGGATCCGATCCTCGCCGGAGCCGGCCTCACGCTGACCGATCAGGACATGACCGACATCGAAGCAACCAAGTAGGGACGACACCATGACGACCATCGGATTCATCGGTCTCGGCGCGATGGGTACGCCGCTCGCCGGCCGCCTGCTCGACGGCCACCAGGTTTACGGGACCAGCCGCACGAAAGCCAAGGCGGCCACACTCATCGAGCAGGGCCTGATCTGGTCCGACACCCCCCGCGACGTCGCCGCGGCCGCGGACGTGATCTTCAGCATGGTCACCGACGACACCGCGCTCGCCGCGATCACCACCGGCCCGCGCGGCATCCTGGCCGGGCTGCGGCCCGGCGCAATCTACGTCGACATGAGCACGGTAAGCCCCGAGGCCAGCCGCCGGCTCGCCGGCCGAGTCCGGAGCATCGGTGCCGCCATGATCGACGCCCCGGTGTCCGGAAGCGTCCCGGCCGCCCGCACCGGCACGCTCACCATCATGGCCGGCGGACCGGAACCCGCGTTCCGCGCCGCCGAACCGCTGCTGCGCCGGCTGGGCGACAACGTCATCCACGTCGGCGACAACGGCGGCGGCCTGCTACTCAAACTCGCGATCAACATCAGCCTCGCGTGCCAGATGCTCGCCTTCAGCGAGGGCATGCTGCTGGCCCAGCGGGGCGGGATCGATCCAGGACTCGCCGCCCACGTCATGGCCAGCTCGCCGATCGGGTCACCGATGCTGCGGACACGTGCGCCGCTCGTTCTCGACCTGCCGAAACAGGCGTGGTTTGATATGCGGCTCATGCACAAGGACATCCGCCTCGCCCTGCGGGCCGCCCACCGAACCCACGTCCCGATGCCCGCGGCCACCGCCGCCGACCACCTGCTCAGCCTCGCCGAGCAGACCGGCTACGGCGACCGGGACATCGCCGGCATGCTAGCCGTCCTGGCCGCCGCACCCGAGAACGCGACCATCGACCCAGCCACCGCCCACCCGGCGGCGGCATGACCACATGACCACGCCGACCGAGCCGCGCAGACGGCCCCGCGACGGCGGCGACGGCCCGAGCGAGTCGCCGCCACGCGGGCGCCCACGCAGCGAGGCGGCCCGCCGGGCCATCCTCGATGCGGCCGCCACCCTGCTACTCACCCACGGCCTCGCCGCGGTCACCATGGACGCGGTGGCCGAACGCGCCGGGGTCAGCAAGGCCACCATCTACCGCTGGTGGCCCACCAAGGAAACCCTCGCCCTGGACGCCCTCTACATCGAATGGGCCACCGCCCAACCCCGCACCCGGGACACCGGCACCCTGCGCGGCGACCTCCTCGCCCTGCTGCGCCCCTGGACCCGGCGGGTCGGCAGCCGCCCCTACGCCCGGATCATCGCCGCCCTGATCACCCAGGCGCACACCGACCCGGCCTTCGCGAGCCAATACCACCAAGGCTTCGTCGAACCGCGCCGAGACCAGGTCCGAACGATCTTCCAACGGGCCGTCGAACGCGGCGAGATCCCACCCAACACCAACATCGAGGTCGCCATCGACCTGCTCTACGGCCCGCTCTACCACCGGCTGCTACACGGCCACGCCCCGCTCAACGACCGATTCACCACCAACGTGATCGACATGGCCCTACACGGCATCCAGCCGACGCTCAACAACGCCGACGCCCACCAAAACAAGAATAAAAGACCCTGAATCAGACGGGCCCAACATACGGCCTCTGTCTGAACATCAACCTGCATCCCGCGGTCGACGACCGGTGCCCACCCACTTCCGCGGCGATCCGAGACAGGCTGCGCGGCAAACCGGGCGCCTCCTGAGCCGGCTGCGGGCCGCGGGATCTTGCACGAAGCTGCCCGTCATGGCCGACCCTGGTCATCTGATCCGGCTTCGCATTCTCGGTGCAGACCGCCATGGGCCATTTCTGGCACGCGCCGAGGCCGCGGCCGTGCTGGGCCACGCGTCGGCGGGTGCGGTGGCCGAGAACCGGGGCTTCCACGAACTGGGCATCGACTCGTTGACCGCGGTCGAGCTGCGCAACCGGCTGTCCGCGGCGACCGGGCCTGCGGTTGTCGCCCACCTTGGACTTCGACTACCCGACCTCGGCGGCCCTGGCCGTGCAGTTGGCGGCCGAACTGGTCGAGACGTACCGCGACGCTAGACGCAAAGTCCGGTCCCGGCCAGTCTTCTTTGCGTCGGCGCGCTTAATTGCAGCAGAACGAAGGAAGTGCTTGACCCTGACGCTACGTCAACCCTCCATGCTGACGGGCATGAGCATTCCACCGACAACCCACCAGACTGGCCAGCCCGCCATACGCGTGCGAGGCATGGAGAAGTCGTTCAAGGATGTGAAGGTGTTGCGCGGTGTCGACATCGACGTCGCACGCGGAAGCATTTTCGCCCTGCTCGGCGGCCAGCTCGTCGACCCAGACCGACCGGCCGTTCTTCGGGTCGTGGTAGGTGAACGGTTCCTTGGTCAGCGCGGCCGTGCTGACCGAGGGCTCGTCGGCGAAGTGGTGGCTGCCGCCGGCCACGATCACCATCTCCTCACGGCCCACAAGCTCCGCGGTTCTTCTCCGCTCACGTGCATCGCGCCGGATGTGCCTCCCCTTTGCGGCGGAGGCACATCCGGCGTGCGGTCTACGGCGTGGCTAGAAGGCGCCGACGACCTGGAAGTTCTGGTTGACGAAGATGTGGTGCGGCCAGTTGACGCCGATGTAGTGGACCTCGTACTCACCGTTGCTCAGCTGCACGACACGGTCGACGACGCCGCCCGGGTAGGCGGCCAGCGCGGCTTCCGTCGCCTTGTTCGCCGTCGTTCCGCTGACGATCGTCCCTGACCCCTGCGTGTAGTTCGCCGGGATCTGACCTACCTGCTTGGACGTGCTCGGCGCACCCTGCTGGAAGGGAACCACGCCCGCCGCCGCGGAAGCCGCAGTGCCGCCACCGGCCGGTTGCACGATGACCTGTGTGGCCGTGATGGTCGTTCCGTTGGTCGTCCCCAGTACGAGGACGCTCTCCCCAGTCGTAATGGCACTCGCCGAGGTCGAGTTCGTCCCGTTCTGGTAGGCCGTGGAAGAGGCCTCGTTAACGGTCACCTTCTGACCCGCCGAGGTCGTCAGGGTGAAGCCCGACGTGGACACGCCGTCAACCGTGCCGGAGGATCCCCCGGCGGCCGGTCCAGACCGCGCGTTCGATCCGACGCCGCCAGATCCAAGACTGCCGGCGGCGCCGCGACCGGGCCCGGCCTGCCCTGATGTCGCCGAGGAGGACGCGGTTGTCGCCGACGGGGATGACGAGGCGAAACCGACGGAAACTCCGATCACCGCACACACCAGCACAGCGCAAGCGGCCACGATCCATCGACCTTTTCTGTTCGACAGCAATCGCCGCAGCCATGGCCGGCGTGCCTGCCCGGCCACAGTTCCCGGGGCCGACGAGTCTGGCGAAGACGCCGGTGGGGGGAGGGTCCCCGCGGGGTTTGCTGGGTCGTACTCGTTCTTGATGGCGCTCCTCCTACTTAACAGCTACGCCTCTTGCCTAGGCGGCTACGCCGAGAGTGCGAGCCATTTGTGTGAGGTCCGTTTGGGCGGCCTGTGAGGCGACTGTGACTGGTCGGACCCTGTTGTGCCCAATTGCATGGAATCTCGTCTTGGGCATCGGCCCTTTCCGAAGGCACGGCGACAAGCTCCGGTCAGCGGAACGAGCGCCGGAAGCGACGGGCGTGGCCTTCAGCGCGGTGCGGAAGCGACGGCGAAGCTTCACCTCCGAGGAAAGGGCGACGCGCCCGGTGACGGCCTCGACAGCGCCGTGTTCAGGAAGAACACCCTGGCCGTACGGTCCGAGCCGCTGTACATCTGCACGTCCAGCACCAGCGCGTCGCCGGCGGGCGAGTATTTGCGGAATACCCGCCCGCCCACACGTTGGTATCCGTGCTCCGCCAGGAACCGCTGCAGCTCGCGAACGAAGCGGTTGAACGACGACTCGGCGGACATGCTTCTCCCTCTTTGTCAGCTGGCAGCGGCTCCGCCCGCGAGCAACCCGCCTCCGATAACGACGCCGCTCACGCCGGCCGAAGCCACGGTACAAGCAATCACCGCACCGCCAACCAAGACCGCACCGCCCACGACCCACCAGTTCGGCCTCCAGCAGCGGTCGGGCTCGGGCTCCGGCACCTTCTGCGGCTCGGGAACCGGCACCGGTACGGGCACCGGCTCCGGCTTACGCGGCCGGCGCACCTGGTAGGGCAACGCCCGCCTGAGCCGTTGACCACGATGACGAACCCGTCACTGCCGGGCACGTCGTTGAACATCGGCTCAGGCAGGACCTTGAAGCCCGCCTTGACGTGGGTGAATCGACCGGTGGCGTCCAGTTTCTTCATGTAGAACTGCACTTCGTGGGAGGCCTTTAGGGAGCCCTTGCCCTAGCTTGTCGTTTAACCGGGCCGGCACCGAAGTCGCGTAGCTGACGGTCCTGCGGCTGTCCAAGCTGGACAGTGGTACGGCCTCGAGACGATCATGTGTGTTGTCTGAAGACACCCAAGATCGAACA
>JAVHVY010000397.1:0-12726 GCA_032160305.1 Actinoplanes sp. | reverse complement strand
GGCGCCGCCGGCAGAGCCTTCTGAGCCGGCGCCGCCGGCTGAGCCTTCTGAGCCGGCGCCGCCGGCTGAGCCTTCTGAGCCGGCGCCGCCGGCTGAGCCTTCTGAGCCGGCGCGGCCGGCTGAGCCGTAGCCCAGCATCGCGATGGCCTGGGCGCCGCCGACCGCATAGACCTCCTCGACGCCGAGCAGCGCGCACGCGGCGAGCACCCGGGCGTCGGGCAGGCCGCCGTTCTCCGGCTGGGGCGGGCTGGCCACGACCAGCGAGCCGACGCCGGCGACCTGGGCGGGCACCACGTTCATCACGACTGTCGACGGATACATCGCGAGGCCGCCGGGAACGTAGAGGCCGACTCTGGCGACCGGGACCCAGCGCTCGGTCACCGTGCCGCCGGGGACCACCTGGGTGGTCACGTCGGTGCGGCGCTGGTCGGTGTGCACCTTGCGGGCACGCCGGATCGCCTCGATCAGGGCGGCGCGGACGTCCGGGTCGAGTGTGCCCTCGGCGTCGGCGATGTCCTCGCGGCTGACCCGCAGCCGGGACAGCTCGATGCCGTCGAAGCGCTGGGTGGCCTCGCGGATCGCACTGAAGCCATGCTCACGGACCGCTTCGACGACGGGACGGATCCGCTCGACTGCCACGGAGACGTCGAGCTGGGCGCGGGGCAGCAGACCGCGTGGGTCCCGGTGGGAGCCGCGCAGGTCGATCCGATTCAGCACGGGGACGAGTCTAGGCGGCCGGTATGACAGCCTACCGGCCGCATTCCAGGCACTGGGACCCGGCGCCGTGGGACTGACTGCGGGGGCGGGGTCGGGATTGCCCGTACGATAAATGGGCTTTGATCGGTTTTGCAGGTTGGTCCGGCGGGCGCGAAGGGCGACCGGACCGATACGCTCGCTGCGTGGGTGCGATTCTCCCGGTCTTTCCGCTGGAAACTGTCCTGTTTCCCGGCCTGGTGCTGCCCCTGCACATTTTCGAGGAGCGTCACCGGGCGCTGGTGCGGGATCTGGTCGCCAAGCCCGACGACGGGCCGCACGAGTTCGGCGTGGTGACACTACGGCGGGGCTTCGAGGTGCAGGCGGTGCCGGACGGCGAGGTAAAACCGGCCGACGAGGAGCCGGTCACCGCCGACGGGCTCTACGAGATCGGCTGCACCGCCGAGTTGCGGCAGGTCACCGAGCTGCCCGACGGGCGTTTCGACATCGTCACCGTGGGCCGGCGGCGCTTCCGGGTGCTGTCCGTCGAGGCCGGCACGCACCCTTACCTGACCGCCCAAGTGGAGTGGCCGCCCGACGGGGACGCCGACACGGCGACGGCCGACCTGCTCGCCCCGCGGGTGCTGGCCGCCTTCCGTACCTATCTGGACCTGCTGCGACCCGACACCGAGGTGCTCGACCAGGTGCCCGGCGACCCGACCGTGCTGTCGCACCTGGTCGCCGCGACCGCGCAGCTGACCACCGACGAGCGGCACGGCCTGCTGGCGGCGACGGACACGACCGCCCGGCTGCGCGCCGAGCTGAAGCTGCTCAACCGCGAGGCTGGCCTGCTTGCCCGGGTGCGTGCGGTGCCGGTGCCGCTGTCGGATCTGGCTCGCCCGGCAAGCCCGAACTGAGATAGTCCGGCTCCTCCTGATCCGGCTGGTGCGGCAGCTGGCTGCCGTAGCCGGGCCTGGCGCCCGGGCGCTCCAGGTCGGGGTCGTTGGACCAGCCGGCCAGCAGGGTCAGCGCGATCACCGCGGCGAAGGCGGGCACCAGCAGCGCGCCCTTGGCGTGCAGGTCGGGCGGCGCCGCATAGGTGGCGCCGGTGGCCGCCACGGCACGCCAGTGCTCATAGGCGGACCTGCCGAGCTGGCGTCCCGCGTACCAGGCCACCGGGGCGGCCGCGAGCGCGCCGACGGTGAGTGCGAGCAGCAGGCCCGGACCGCGGTACCGGCGCAGCACCAGCCAGCCGACGACCGCCACGACCAGGCCGAAGGCGAAGCCGATGAGGGTGAACCAGCCGTCCGCGGCGACGTACTCCTCCGGGGACGGGTCGTTGACGACGAAGCCGTTGCCGCCCGCGTCGACCACCGGGACGGTCGGCGCGACGAAGTGCCAGAGCACCCCCAGCGGGGCGCCGGCGACCGCGACGACGAGGCCGGCGAGCGCGACGACGAGCGCGGTGCGCCGCCAGGAACGGCGCGGCCGTTCCGGCGCTGTCACCGGGTACGAGTACGGGTACTCGAGCGGCTCCTGATTCGGGTTCACCCTACGATCCTGCCAGGCACTGTCAGCCGACCGCCGACGGTCCCAGGATCGTCTTCAGGTCGGACCGCGGCGACACCCGGGTCATCGTCGTCACTCGGCGAACGGCTCGATCATGAGAGCGGCGGCCCGCATCCACGCCGCGCGGGTCTCCGGCTGCAGCTCCGCATACTCGATCGACGAGCCGACCTCCAGCGACGGGTCGTAGGGCACCACGGCCACGCCCCGGGTGCGGGTGGCGAAGTGCTTCTTGAAGTCCTCGAGCATCGGGAGCTTGCCGGCGGTCGGGCAGGAGATCAACGTCACCGCGTTCGCCGCGAGCTCCTCCATGCCGGTCTCGTTGAGCAGATCCAGCATCCAGTCGGCGGTGAAGGCGGCGTCCTCGCGCGGGACCGTCGTGATGACCAGCTGGTCGGCCGCCTTCATCACGGTCTGCCAGTTGACGCTCTCCACGTTGTTGCCGGTGTCGACACAGATCACGTCATGCGTACGCCTCAGCAGCTCCATCACCCGGTGCACGGTGCTCTGGTCGAGACGCTGGGCGAACCGCGGATTCTCCTCGCCGGCCAGCACGTCGTACGAGCCGTCCGAGGCGTGCCGCAGGTAGTCGTCGAGCTCGCGCAGCAGCGCCTCTCCGTGCAGGTTCTCGATCTGGAGCAGGTCGCCGATCAGGTGCCGGATCGTCCGGGCGTGCCGGGCGCTGCCGGCCCGCAGCCCGAGGGTGCCGCGCAACTCGTTGTCGTCCCAGGCCAGTACGCCCCGGCCGCGGACACTGCCGATCGTGGCGGCGGCCAGTACCGTGGCGGTGGTCTTGTGCACGCCGCCTTTCGGGTTGGCGAAGGCGACAACGCGGGGCCGGCCGAGCTTGCGCCGCAGCAACTGCACGGCCCGGTCGAGATCCTGCTCCGGGCGGGCCTGGCGCCACTCGATGCGGGCCGGCGCGGGCGATGTCGGTAACGGGCCCGGCGGCAGCGCGGCGGGAGCCGGCATGACCTGCGCCGAGCCGACCGAGGCGGCCGCCCGGATCGGCGGATAGCCCGAGTCGGCGCGCGGCGGCAGCAGATCGGACCGCGGGACCGCCGGGGGCGCGTCCGAACGGGAGGCCAGCGGAGGCGCCGAGCGGGCCGGCGGGTTGAAATAGCTGTGCGGCTGGTCCGGCTCGGCCAGTGGGGAACTGCTCCGGCCGTGGAAACCCTCGGAGAGCCGGGAGCCGCGCCGGGCGTCCAGCGGATTGACCGGGCGCTCCAGCGGGCGGTCCGCCAGCCGCGGCGGCTCCGCCGGGCGCGACTCCAACCGGCCGGGCCGGCGATCCAGCGGGGTGAACGGGCGGCGGTCCAGCGGGTTGGCCGAGCGGGGCTCGGGCACCGGCCGGGGCGGCGGCTCGAGCGGGGTGAACGAGCGCCGCTCGATCGGGCCGCGCGTCGGCAGGGGCTGCGCGTGCGGGGCCATCCGCGGCGGCTCCGCCGCGGCCGGCGGCTCCTCGGCCCGAGGATCCTCGGTCGTCTGCGCGCCGTGGCGGCCACGACCGAGCAGCGCCCGCCAACGCGGGGATGCTTCCGCAGGCCGGCCCCAGCCGGTCTCGGTCCCGTCCACGGCTCGTCCTCCCTGCATTTCCACGAAGCATTCCGGGGCTGTCGTCGCCCTTGACAGGCTACGGACGTGAACCCTGTTCGGGCCACTACCCGGGGTCTCGTTCTTGACACGCCCGTGCCGGCCCAGGCTGGGCCGGCGCCCGATATATCGCCCGACAACTCCCCGGGTTGCCCTCGCACGAGCAGCCGGCCCCGGCGAAACCGGGCCCGGCACTGCTGGAGAGGATACGACAGCGCGCTCCTCCAATGGCGGGGCGGACGGGGCCGGGCCGATCCCGCGGCCCGGAGATGAGGCAAATGTCACAGCTGCCCCGAGCCACGAGGGTAGTGGTGCCGACGTTTGCGGAGCAACTGCCAGCCCTCACGAAGTTGCCCGGATGCAGCACGTCCAGCGCCTGCTCGAGATCCGCGGGCTCAGCTTCAGCTGCCGTCGCGCAGCACGTCCAGCGCCTGCTCGAGATCCGCCGGGTAGTCGCTGACGAAGCGGACCTCGTCGAGGGTGCGCGGATGCAGGAAGGCCAGCTCCCGGGCGTGCAGCCACTGCCGGTGCAGGCCGAGCCGGGCGGACAGCGTCGGATCGGCGCCATAGGTGAGATCGCCGACGCACGGATGCCGCAACGCGGAGAAATGCACCCGGATCTGATGGGTCCGGCCGGTCTCCAGCTTGACGTCGATCAGGCTGGCCGACCGGAACGCCTCGATCGTGTCGTAGTGAGTGACGCTCGGCTTGCCGCCGGACATCACCGCATACCGGTAGTCGGCGGTCGGATGCCGGTCGATCGGCGCGTCGATCGTGCCGCGCAGCGGGTCCAGGTGACCCTGCACGACGGCGTGGTAGCGCTTGTCGACCTCGCGCTCCTTGAACGCCCGCTTCAAGGCGCTGTACGCCAGCTCGCTCTTCGCCACCACCATCAGGCCGGTGGTGCCGACGTCGAGGCGGTGCACGATGCCCTGCCGCTCGGCCGCGCCGGTGGTCGCCACCCGCTGACCCATCGCGGCCAGGCCACCGATCACGGTCGGGCCGGTCCAGCCCGGGCTCGGGTGCGCGGCAACGCCGACCGGCTTGTCGACCACCACGATGTCGTCGTCCTCGTAGCTGATCGTCATCCCGTCGACCGCCTCGGCCACCACGACGGGGGCGGTGACCGGCGCGGGCAGCGTCACCTCCAGCCAGGAACCGGCGCTGACCTTGTCGGACTTGGGCCGCGGATACCCGTCGACCAGGGCGTCCCCGGCCTCGACCAGGCTCGCCGCGGCGGTCCGGGAGAGTCCGAAGAGCCGCGAGACGGCCTGGTCCAACCGCATCCCGTCGAGCCCGTCCGGAACCGGCAGCGACCGCTGGGCGCTCACGCTGTGCCTGCCTCTGGCGTGCGCTTCCGGCCCGCGCCGGCGGGGGCGTCGTCCGCCGCGGCGAGGCCGTCGTCCGCCGCAGCGGGTTGCCGCTCGGTGCAGACGCTCATGTCGCGTCCGGCTTGCGTTGGGCCCGGGAGCCGTCGCGCTGCCGGCCGGTCAGTTCGAGTAGCACGGCCAGCGCCACACCGACGCTGAGACAGCTGTCGGCGATGTTGAAAACCGCGAAACCCTGACCGTACGGGGCGAAGAGGCTGATCATGTCGACCACGTGTCCCTCGAACGGGCCCGGCGCGCGGAACAACCGGTCGACCAGGTTGCCCAGGGCCCCGCCGAGGACCAGGCCCAGCGAGATCGCCCACGGCACCGAGCGCAGCCTGCGGGCCATCCAGCCGATCCAGACGATCACCGCCACGGTGATCAGCGGGAAGATCCAGGTGTAGCCCCGGCCCAGGCTGAACGCGGCCCCGCCGTTGCGCAGCAGGGAGAGGTAGATCAGCCCGCCGAGTATGCGGACGGGCCGCCCTTCGGTCAGATGCTCGGTGCAGAGGTGCTTGACGATCTGGTCGAGCGCGACGGCAAGTACGGCGGTGCCGCTCAGCGTCGCGATCGCGGCCCGGGAGAAGGGCGTACGGGAGCTGCCCGGCGTCTCGGTCACTGCCGTGCCACCGGTTGCCTGGTCGGCGTTCAGCGTCGTTCCTCCAGCTGTTTGCAGGTCACGCAGAGAGTCGCGGAGGGGAACGCCGCCAGCCGTTCGACGGGGATGGCGTTGCCGCACCGCTCGCAGTAACCGTAGTTGCCCGCGCCGAGGCGGTCGATGGCGCGTTCCACCTGGGTGATCCGCTCCAGCAGGTTGTTGGCCAGGGTGATCTCCTGCTCACGTTCGAGTGTCTTGGAGCCCGTGTCCGCCTGGTCGTCGCCGGCCGAGTCGGTCAGCCGCTCGCGCTGCAGCTCGGTGATCTCGGTGATCGTGCTGTCGTACTCCGCCTGGAGCTCGTCGCGCCGGCCGGTCAGCGCCACGCGAATCTTCTCCGTCTCCGCCGCACTGCGGGTCCGCGTCGACGCGGCCTTGGCGGTCGTGGCGGGCCGGGTTTCGGTTGCCTTGGCCATCGTCGCTCGCTCCCTCGGCCGCGGTTGTCGCGGCATCGGCGGTGTGTGGGGACACGGACGGCACGACCGGTTCCGCGGTCGCGCCAAGGTCGCGGCGGCTCCATGGTCAGCCGCCCCACCTTGTCCCCTGCAATGCCGGCCCGCCCCCTGCGCAACCGGCCGGCGGACGCCCGGGGGCCGGTCGCCGCCGCCATGAATGGTCCCCCTGGGCACGACCCCAGCGTGCCCGAATGGCGCGCTGAAGAAACGCCGCCCATTCCAGAGGCTCGCAAGGATACGGAACGTGAAGGGCTGCGACAACACGGCACACCGATCAGGACACGGCCTAACCGGACAAAATCATCCAAACGTGCGGTCGGAAACCTGACTGATCCGCTGGCCCGGTCGCTCAGCGCTTCTCAAGGCCCTCCTCGCCGAACCAGCGGGCCAGCCGGCCGCGGCGGCTGACCGCGCGCATCCGCCGCTCGGCCACGTCGCGGGCGTCAGCCGTGGCGACGATCAGCAGCGCATCGCCGGTGCGCAGCCGGGTGTCCGGTCCCGGTACGAAACCCGCCGAGTCACGGACTACGAGCGTTACCACCGCGCCGACCGGTAGCCGCAGCTCGTCGATGTGCACCCCGGCCAGCCGCGACCCCGGCGCCACGTCGATCTGCAGCAGGTCGGCGTGCATGTTCTCCAGGGGCGCGGTCTCCACGTGGATCTCGGTCGCCTCGTCCGGCGCGCCGATCCCGAGCAGTCTCGCCACTGGGCCGAGCCCGCCGGCCTGCACCACGGTAAAGATGATCACCAGCAGGAAGACGGCGTCGAAGAGCCCCTCGGCACCGGGCGTACCGATCGACATCGGGATGGTGGCCAGCACGATCGGCACCGCGCCGCGCAGCCCGGCCCAGGACAGGAACGCGCTCGCCCGCCAGCCGAAGCGGCTCCGGGTGACCAGCGCCGAGGCGAGCACCGACAGCGGCCGGGCCACAATCGTCAACGCGGCGCCGACGACCAGGGCCGGCACCAGGGCCGCGGTCAGCCGGCCGGGCGAGACGAGCAGGCCGAGCAGCACGAAGAGGCCGATCTGGGCGAGCCAGGCCAGCCCGTCGGCGAAGCCGAGGATCGCCCGGCGGTGCGGCAGCCGGGCGTTGCCGAGGACCACCCCGGCGGCATAGACCGCGAGGAAGCCGGAGGCGTGGGCGACGGCGCCGCCCGCGTACGCGAGGAAAGCCAGTCCCACCGCGGCGATCGGGTAGAGCCCCGCCGAGGGCAGCGCGGCCCGGCGCAGCAGCCAGCGCCCGGCAGCGCCGACGAACAGGCCGATCGCCGCCCCGGCGGACAACTCGTACGCCAGGGCCAGCAGTTCCTGCCACCACGGGTGAGCGGTAGCGGCGGTGCTGGCCAGCAGCACGACCAGCAGCACGACCGGGGCGTCGTTCATGCCGGACTCGGCTTCCAGGGTGGCGACCAGACGGGGTGGCAGCCGCAGCCGGCGCAGAGTGGCGAAGACCGCGGCGGCGTCGGTCGAGGACAGCACCGCGCCGTAGAGCAGGGCCAGCCGCCAGTCCAGGCCGAGCACGAAATGCACGGCCACCCCGACCACCACGATGCTGACCGCCACCCCGACGGTCGCCAGCGTGGCGGACAGGCCCAGCACCGGTCGCAGCGTGCTCCACCGGGCGGTCAGCCCACCCTCGGCGATGATCATGATCAGAGCACAGAAGCCGAGCGTACGGGTCAGCTCGGCGTCGTCGAAGGCGATCCCGAAGCCGGACTCGCCGAGCACCATCCCGAGCAGCAGATAGACGAGCAGGCTGGGCAGTCCGAGCCGGGTGGAGAGCCGGACGGCGGCGACCGCGACCAGCAGCACCGCCGCCCCGATCAGCAGGGCGAGATCCAGGTGACCGGTCACGCCGGCCCGTCGCGCAGGGCGGTCAGCCGGGCCTCGATCGCGGCCGGCTCGCCGGTGACCGTGAAGACCTTGTCCCGGCTGGTGGCGCCGAGGCGCAGGGCGACCGCGGCGGGGCGCAGGCCGAACGCTTCGGCGAGGGCTCGGCGAACGGCCTCGGTGGCCTTGCCGTCCACCGCGGGCGCGCCGACGGCGATGATCAGGGCGCTGCCTCGCGGGCCGTCGTAGCGGCCGCCGACCCGGGTCCGCCCGGCGCCCGGGCGGACCCGTACGGCGACCGGCACGGCCACGGTGGCGTCAGCCGACGTCGAACGTGGGGCCCGCCGGTTCGCCATGCCTCATTGTGCCGACCGTCCGGCCCCCGGCGCAGCCGGGCTGACGGCCCTCGTCAGGCCGATCCCAGGCGGGCCGATCAGGGGCGGGCGGCAGCGGCCGCTACGAGGCGGTCGACGGGGCGGCACCGGCCGCACGGGCTGAAGCCCAACTCGACGGCCTCGGCGACCGGCAGCGCTTCGACGGTACGCCCGCTCAGAGTGAGGCAGTCGGCCATGTGGTAGCGCGGACGGCCGTCGACCACCACCACGTCGTCCTGCATTCGGGCAACGCGCACCGCGTCGGCCGGCTGGACCGCCTGCGGGCGCGGCTCGTCCTCGGGATCCTCGGGATCCGGCTCCGGATCGGCCGGATCGGCGTCCAGGTCTGCGGCCGGGAGGGTCACGCCTGGGCTCTGCTCCGGGTCCCAGGGTGCCGGCGCGGGCTCGTCGGCCCAGATGGGTTCGCGGCGTGGCGCCCCGGGGGTCTCGCCGAGATCGTCCGCATCGCGGAATGATTCGTCGGTATCGCGCCACCCGGCCGCGAAAGCAGCGGCCTCAGCATGGTCCGGACCAGCCGAATCAGCATGTGGGCTGGGATAGCCGACTGGATCACCAGGCCGGTGGTCGAACCCAGCCGAACCAGCAGGCCGAGCGTCAAAATCAGCCGGACCAGGCCGAGCCTCACCATCGGCCGGAGCGGGCCGAGCGTCAAAATCAGCCGGAGCGGGCCCAGCGTCGCCATCGGCCGGATCGGCGGGGGCGGTGTTGGAACCAGCCGGACGGGCGTGGCGGTTGCCGTACCCCATCCGGGCCGACTCGCCGGGTGCGAACGCGCCGGTGGGTGTGGCGCGTCGGGTGGCCGCGGCTCGCCGGGCGCCGATGACGAGGGCTATCGCCGCCAGCAGGCTGGTGACGATCGAGGCGATCAGCAGCGTGCTCGCCCCGCCGGTGAGGCCCAGCGCGAGTAACGCCGCAGCGGCGAGGATGAGCACCAGACTGAAGACAATCATGGCTCATCCCCGCCGAGTGTCGATCGGGGTCACCGCAGGGTGGTCAGCGGCCGGTCTCGATCGAGCCCGTGCGGCCACCGCCGTACGAACCCGCCAGGCCGACCGCGGCGAGACCGCCGGAGCCGCCCACCGCCCGGTTGCCGTCCGCCCGGGTCATCTCGGCTTCGAGACCCTGACCGCGACCGTCGAGGTCACGCAGTTGGCTCTCCAGGTACGCCTTCAGCCGGGTGCGGTACTCGCGCTCGAACTGCTTCAGCTCCTCGATGTGCTTCTGCAGGGCCGACCGCTTGGCGTCCAGGCCGCCCATGGCCTCCTGGTGGCGCTGGCGAGCGTCCCGTTCGAGGGCGTCCGCCTTGGCGCGGGCCTCGCGGGTGACCTCCTCGGCCTTACCGCGGGCGTCGGCGAGCAGCTTGTCGGCCTCGCGGCGGGCGTCCGACACGTGGTCGTCGGCCGTGCGCTGGGCCATCATCAGCACGCGCAGCGCCTGCTGCTCGCCGTCGCCGCCGCCGGACGTGGGGGCGCTGGCCGGGCCCTGGGCCCGGACCTGCTCGAGCTCGGCCTGCATCGACCGGGCCGCCTGCTCGGCGGCAGCCTTGTCGCGCTGCACCCGGTCAAGCTGGGACTTCATGTCGTTGAGCTCCGCCGCCATCCGCGGATCGGCGCCCGGGCCGGCTGGTGCGCCACCCCGACCGCCGCGCTCCACCTGGGCGCGCAGCTCGTTGTTCTCTTCGATCAGACGGGCGAGCTCGCGCTCGACCTCGTCCAGGAAGGCGTCGACCTCCTCCTCGTCGTACCCCCGTTTGCCGATCGGGGGCTTCTTGAAGGCGACGTTATGCACGTCCGCCGGCGTCAGCGGCATCGAAACTCCTCGGGTCAGTTGCGGCCGCGTGGGGTGCCGCCAGTCACACGCTCAGTCACACGCTGGCTTTGATCAGGGGCACTAACACGAAGTACAAAAGCACGAACAGGATAACCAGCAGGACCAGGGACGCCAGGTCCAAACTCACGTTACCAATTCGGAGCGGCGGGATCACACGCCTCAACGCCTTGAGAGGCGGATCAGTGACGCTCCACACCGACTCCATCGCCGCGGACGCCCCCCGGCCAGGTTGCCAGCGCCGCCCGTACTGCAGCACTGCACCCAGGACGAATCTAGCCAATAGGGTGAGAAAGAAGAGGTAAAGCAGCAAATAAAGGACTTGGAACACGATCGACAGCACGGCAGGCGGTTCCCTCGTTCGGGTCAACTCTGGGTGAAGAAGCCGCCCTCAGCGATCTTGGCCTTGTCCTCAGCGGTGACCTGGACATTTGCCGGTGAGAGCAGAAAAACCCGGTTGGTCACGCGCTCGATCGTACCGCGAAGACCGAACGCCAGACCGGCGGCGAAGTCAACCAGGCGGCGGGCATCTCCCTCATCCATCTCGGTGAGATTGATGATCACCGGCACCCCGTCGCGGAAATGCTCCCCGATCGTGCGTGCTTCCCGGTATGTGGTCGGGTGCAGCGTGGTGATCTGGTAGCGCTGATCCTCCTCGACCGCGCGCTGGTGGACCTGGGCCTGCGGGGCGAGCGCGAGGTTGTCCCGGGTCTGGTAGCCGCCGACCGGCTCGCTGACCGGGCTGTTGCGGGTGATCGAGCGGACGCTCGCCCGCTCGGCGCGCTCGGCCCGCTCGGTGTCGCGATCCTGCTCGGCCACCTCGGCCCGCGACAGCCGCTCGGAGGCCCGCCCACGCTCGGACATCCGGGCCCTAGGCAGCGCCGGAGCCTCCTCGACCTCGTCGTCCTCGTCGGCGAACTCGTCGGCATAGCGATAGCTGGACTCGCGCTCCCGCTCCCGGTAGCCGCCGCTTTCGCGATAGCCGCGCTCCTCGTAGCCGCGCTCGTCGTCCTCCTCGACGAGGCCGAGCCACACGCCGGCCTTGCGCAGTGCGCTCATGCCCCCACCTCGTCCCGCTCCGTGCTGAACCGCCCGTCCATGCCCCCACCTCTTTCGGCCGTGCGATCCGCGCCCCCTCGGCGAACCGCGTCCCCCCTTGCACGGGCGTTGTCGCAACCGCTCGCTGTGACGCTGTGCCGTCGGGCGCCGCCACCCGGCCCGGGCCCGCGGCCCGAGAGCCGTCGCCCGATAGAGCAGGTCGCACAGAACAACACGGATGTAGTTTGCTGCCCGCCGCAAGGCTACCGCAGCGTGTTACGCATCCCGAGCAAAGAAGTGCCGATCCGTACGTGTGTCGCACCGTGCGTGATCGCCGCTTCGAGGTCCCCACTCATGCCCGCCGATATGACCGTCGCGTCCGGATAACGCACCCACAGACGCCGCGCCAAGCCGGCCAAGATCGCGAACGCCGCGTCCGGATCCCACCCGCGGGGCGCGACCGCCATGACCCCGGCGAGTCGCAACCCGTCGGCCGCGTCCGCCGCGGCGGCCACCCGCCAGAGGTCACCCTCCGGGTTCACCGAATCCGGAAATCCGGATATGTCAAATGAGGCAGAGGCGGGCGCAGAGGGAGACGAGCCGAGCACGCTGGGTGCCGAAGCTACGCTGAGTGATTCCCCAGCGGCAGAAAGCAACGATCCCGGCGTACGCGAAGACCCGCCCCCCGGCCACGAATCAGTCAAGCTCTGGTCACCCGGCGCCGACCCGGTCGAAACGATCGCACCGCCCCGGGCCGGATCCCCGTCTAGACTGATTTGAATCAGCACCTCCAGCGGCGACCTGCGCCTGGCCACCGACGCCTTCGACAGAGCCGCGACCAGGCGCAGCGAGTCGACGGATTCGACGACGTCCGCGTACCCGGTCACGCTGGTGGCCTTGTTGCGCTGAAGCCGGCCGACGACGTGCCAGCGCAGCGGCGCACTCACCGTGGCGGCCTTGGCCGCGGCCTCCTGGTCCTTGTTCTCAGCCACGTCGGTGATGCCTAGTGACGCCAGCAGCTCGACGTCACTCGCCGGATAGGTCTTGGTGACCGCCACCAGCGTCACCGACGACGGGTCCCGCCCGGCCGCCGAACAGGCGCGCGCGATTCGCCCCCGCACCTCGTCGAGGTTGGCGGCCAGCTGCGCGCGCCGGTCAGCGGTCAAGCAGTGCCTCTACCCAAGCCTGGACTATCAGTCGGCTGTGTCTCTACCCAAGCCTGGACTATCAGT
The DNA here is from genome assembly GCA_032160305.1 of Actinoplanes sp. Lineage (GTDB taxonomy): Bacteria > Actinomycetota > Actinomycetes > Mycobacteriales > Micromonosporaceae > Actinoplanes. Next base: position 71 of record JAVHVY010000397.1, on the reverse strand, counting down.
CGGCTGTGTCTCTACCCAAGCCTGGACTATCAGTCGGCTGTGTCTCTACCCAAGCCTGGACTATCAGTCGG
>JAVHVY010000377.1:0-8954 GCA_032160305.1 Actinoplanes sp. | reverse complement strand
CCTGCCGGCGCCGGATCTTCGCACCGTACGGCGGCATCAGCCACCACATCCACCGTCGCACGTCAGCTCCCGTCGTCGAATGGGGGCGGCGAGGGCAGCGGTTCTCGCGGCCCAACGGCCGCCGCCTCCACACTCGATCGTCAACGACCGGTTACCGGTGATGAACGCGTCCGGAGTCCGTGTCCTGTCAGCGCCGCCGATCGCGGACGCGGACGCGGACAGCGTGGACAGGGGTGCTCAGCCCTCCCGCGTCGAGCGAACCGCGTCGGTGTACAGCTCGGTTGTCAGCTCGCACTCATCGACACCCAGGTTCTGCATCAATGAGCGAACGGCGGCCAGCGCGGCAGCGAGGTACTGCACTTCAGCCGGGGTTTCGACCTCCAGGAAGGTGCCCTCGATTTCCGGCACCTGAACGACCGTAGCGAGAAAGTCTCGACCGTCGTCGCTGAACCGGTAGTTCTCGCACTCCTTGGTCAGCTCGATTGAGGGCACGTACCCGAGGCCTTCGAGCATGTGGGCGACCGCAGAGGGCATCGAAACGGTTGATTCGTACTCCGGCTTCGACCCGGATGCCTGATCGACGGCCGCCTCCTTGTAGGTAAGCAGATGCCGGATCAGGCCAGGCGTTTCGACGGTTCGCAACCGTAGCTCTCGGCCCTCGCGCTCAAGCTGACCGGCTGGCGTGTCGTAGTAGGTATCGCGGTAGATCGCGCGCTCGACGGTCGCACGGCGGCCAAGGTTGGTGCGAACAACTCCAGCCTCTCTGAGCTGGGCTTTGAGCTCGGCTTCGATCACGGGGAGGCTCTCCTAGATGACGCGGCGGGCGTGGGCGTAGAGGTCCTCGAACTGGCGGCGGTAGCCAGCCCAGAGCGATCCGGCCGGGGTCTGAGTGATCTGGTACACAGTGGACTCGTGGCCTTCCCACTGGGCGTCAAAACAGGACACCCATGCCCACCGGTCGAGGCGGATGATCCGCCAGATGGGAAGCCGGTCGTAGAGGTGAACCTCGAGGTCGAGGTTGGCTGTGGTTCCGGCAAATTCCTCGAGGCGGGCTACCGCGAGCCGGACGCCGGCGGCGAACGTCGGGGTGGACTCGCGGATCTCGGCGGCCCTCTGGGCTGCAGCGTCGCAATCAGGATCGAGCAGCAGTATCCGGGCCCTTAGCGGGTCGGTCCGCTTCATCAAGGCTGATCTGAGCAGTGAGTCGTTGAGGCCGACAATGCCTAGTCCCCGGACGGCCAGGACGTCGAGTTGCTCGGCCACGGCCGCGCATCGACGGATCTCCTCGGCCACGGAACCCTGGTGGGGGTGGAGCCGAGCCGCCTCAACATCGCCGTGGGGATTCGCCGCGGCCGGCGTGAACTGTGCCGCGGCCGCAGCAAGTGCCCCCTCGGCGTCCAGAATTTGGTCGAGGCGGGCTACAACGTCGGCGGTCGGCACCTTCCGGCCGTTCTCCCACTCCCAGATCAGCGTCCTGGAGTGATGGGTGGTTCGCTCGAATTGGCGCAGCGAAAGACCTCGCTTCGTTCTCAGCTGTCGTAGCTGTTCTCCGAAGGTTGGCGCCAGTTGATCCACAGTCCACGTCCCTGGTAGCGGTCAGGGCGGGACCGGCCGCTACAACCGGCCGCCACGCCAAAACGGTACCCTCCCAGATTGCGTACCCAGGTCCGCAACCCGTGAGCAAATCGCCTTGACCGCCTGAGGGAGCGGGCGGCGCGAGTCGCCGCCCGCTCTCCGGGTAGCACGGTCAGCGCAGCGGTCGGACGGTGGCGGCCGAGCCGCCGCCGCGGCGGACCGGTTCGGCCGAGGCGATCAGGGCGCCGTACGGCCGGAATTCGATCGCGGTGGCCGCGCCCAGTTCGGCGATGTCCGGGCCGAAGGTGTGCCCGAGCGTGGCCAGCCCAGTCCCGTACTGGGTGTGGTAGGCGGGCTCGGCCTGGATGTCGGCCGAGTTGCGTTGCGACGCGCGCGGGGCGGCCATCGCCTCGGGTAGCGTCATCCCCAGTTCGAGCCGGTTGACCAGCACCTGCAGCACGGTCGTGATGATGGTCGCGCCGCCAGGCGAGCCGAGTGCGAGGTACGGCTTGCCGTTCTTCAGCACGATCGTCGGCGACATCGAGCTGCGCGGGCGCTTGGTCGGGCCGGGCAGGTTCGGGTCCGGCGCGCTGCCCTGGGAACCGATGAAATTGAAGTCGGTCATCTCGTTGTTGAGCAGGAAGCCGCGCCCGGGCACGACCATCGCGGTGCCGCCCGTCTGCTCGATGGTCAGCGTGTACTCGACCACGTTGCCCCATTTGTCGGCCACGGTGAGGTTGGTCGTGCTCTGCCCCTGCTCGACGGGGCCGCCGACCGGGGCCGGTGTGCAGCCGGTGGCGGTGATGTCGCCCGGCGGCACCGGCTTGACCAGCGCGTGTGCCGGGTCGATCTGGCAGGCCCGCTGCGCGGCCCACGGATCGGAGATCAACTTATCCAGAACCGACTGCGGGGTGTACGCCCCGACGTACCGGTTGCGGTCGGCGAAGGCGAGTGCGCTCGCCTCGAGGTAGTAGTGCTCCACCTCGGTCGGGGTCAGCGCCGGCAGGTCGGCGGTCTCCAGAATGTTCAGCGCCTCGCCGACCGCTGTGCCTCCGCTGGACGGGGTGGACATGCCGTATACGTTCAGCCCGCGGAAGTCCGACCTGGTCGGGGCCGGGTGGTTGACGTGGTAGGCGGCGATGTCCGCGGCGGTCAGCGTGCCCGGCCGGATCGGATACGCCCAGGTGCCGATCGGGTTCGAGGAGACCGGCGGGTGCTGCACGGTCCGGGCGATCTCGGTGCCGATCGGGCCACCGTAGAGGACGCCGGTGCCACTGTGGGCGATCAGCCGGTAGGTGTCCGCCAGGTCCGGGTTGCGCAGGGTCGAGCCGACCGCCGGGGGCGCCCCGCCGGGCAGGTAGATGGCCTTGGTCGCATCGAACTGCCCGAACGCGGCCAGGTTATCGGTGACCTGCTGGTTGAAGGTGGCGTCGACGGTGAAGCCCTGGTCGGCGACCTTCGCGGCGGGCTGCAGCAGCGCGCTGAGCGGCCGGGTGCCCCACTGCTGAGCGGCCGACTGCCAGGTGGCCAGCGTGCCCGGAGCGCCGACCGCCAGCCCGCTGACCCGGGCCTCCTGGAAGGCGTACGGCAGCCCGTCGGCCGGGTCGACGAAATAGTTCTCGGTCATGTCCGCCGGGCCCGACTCGCGCCCGTCGATCGTGTGCACCGTGCCGGATTTCGCGTCGTAATAGACGAAGAAGCCGCCCCCGCCGATACCGGCCGAGAACGGCTCGGTCACGCCGAGCGTGGCGGCGGCCGCCACCGCCGCGTCGACCGCGTTGCCGCCGCGACGGAGCACCTGCAGGCCGACCGCGGTGGCGGTCGGGTCGACCGTGGCGACGGCCCCACCGTACCCGGCCGAGGTCGCCGCGGAGGCGGCAGCCTGCGCCGGTGCAGAGACGAACGTGAGAGCGAGCGTTGCCGTGCCGGCCAGCGCCAGAACACTTCGGAGCCGCATCGATCCTCCGTATACAGTCGTGATGGTCTGTCCCCTGCCTACTCGTGATCACCGACCGGCACAACTTGAACGCGCTGGGCCTCGATCCGTGGACCGGAGGTGTGCGCGGCCCAGGTCTCGAACATCGCCGCGTACTGTCCCCCGGCGGTGATCAGCTCGGCGTGGGTGCCGGCTTCCACGATGCCGCCGCCGTCCACGACGATGATCCGGTCGGCGCGCATCGCGGTGGAGAGCCGATGCGCGACCAGGATCGCGGTACGGCCTTCCAGCAGGGTGTCCAGCGCCGTCTCGACGCGCAGCTCGGAGTGCAGGTCGAGGCTGGAGGTGGCCTCGTCCAGCACGACCACCCGCGGTTCGGCCAGGAAGGCCCGGGCCAGTGCCAGCAGCTGCCGCTCCCCCGACGACACCGACTGGCCGCGCTCGTGCAGCGGCGTGTCGAGTCCTTCCGGGGCGCGTTCGACCAGCTCGCGCAGGCCGACCGCGTCCACCGCCGCCCACACCTCGGCGTCGGTGGCCGCCGGGCGGCCGAAGGCGATGTTGTCGCGCAGGCTGCCGGCGAACAGGAACGGCTCCTGCGGAACGACGCCGATCTGCCGGCGCAGCGAGGCCAGGGTGACGTCGCGCAGGTCGTGGCCGTCGATCCGGATCCGCCCGCCGGTCGGGTCGTAGAAGCGGGTGACCAGCTTGGCCAGCGTCGACTTGCCGGCCCCGGTCGGGCCGACGCAGGCGACCGTCTCGCCGGGCTCGATCCGCAGGTCGACGTGGGAGAACACCGGCCGCCCAGGCAGGTAGCCGAAACTCAGATCCTCGAACACCACAGCACCCTGCACCGGCGGCAGCTCGACCGCGGCCGGCGACTCGAAGACGGTGGGCCGGGTGCCCAGCAGCCCGCCGATCTTCCGGACCGCTGCCCGGGCCTGCTGATACTGGGTGTACAGCTGGACCAGCTGCTGCACGGGCTGGAAGAAGGCGTTGATGTAGAGCACGAAGGCGGTCAGCTCGCCGACCGTGAGCGTTCCCCGCAGCACCATCCGGCCGCCGATCAGCAGCATCACCGCCATCGCGATCAGCCCGATCACCGACGTGCCGGGCCCGTAGATCGCGTTGATCTTGCCGGTCCAGTCGTTCGCGTCGCGGTAGTCGCCGACCACCTCGCGGTGGTTGACGACGTTGCGGTCCTGGCGGTTGTGCGCCGTCACGACCCGTACGCCGTTGAGGCTCTCGGAAAGGTCGGCGAACATCGCGGCGATGGTGTCGCGCTGCCGGTTGTAGCCCTTGTCGGCGGCGTGCCGGAACCACAGCGAGGCGATCGTCAGCGGCGGCACGACCAGCACCAACGTGATGATCGCCAGGTCGACGTTGTAGTGGAACAGCACGCCGGTGACCACGACCATGGTCAGCGCCTGGATCAGGAACTGGGCGAAGCCGTCCTGCAGCAGATTTTGCAGCGACTCCACGTCGGAGGTCATCCGGGTCATCGTGACGCCGGCCTTCTCCTGGATGTAGTAGTCGAGCGACATCCGCTGCAGGTGGGCGAAGATCCGCACCCGCAGGTCCCGGGTCGCCGAGGCGGCCAGCCGGCCGGTCTGGCGCATCCGGACCGCGGTGGCGAGCCCGGTGAGCAGCACCGCCGCCGCGAAGGCGACCGTGGCGACGATGAGCACCCGCAGGTCGTCGCGGGCGATGCCGTGGTCGATGCCGACCTGGACGAGGTAGGGACCGGCCTGCAGCAGCAGGGTCTCGACCAGGATCGCGGCGCCGGCGGCGGCCAGCAGGGCGGGCCGGCGGACCAGCAACCGGCCGAGCGAGACCGTGCCGCCGGTGTCGCCGCGCGGGTCGTAATCCGCGTGCGGGTCGCCGTGGTTGGGCTCGACCGCCTCCAGCTTGGCGACGCCCGCGACCAGATCGGCCGGGATGCCGGCGAACGGCAGCCCGTTGCCCGGCCGCCCGGCCGCCCCGAATGCCGGCCGCCCGCTGCCCCCACTGGGCCCCCCGAACCCGCCGCCGAACATGCTCACGCTGTGCCCACCCTTCGCATGCCCTCGTGGCCCTCGCTTCGCTCGGTGCGCGAGCTCATGCTGTATCCACCCTTCGCATGCCCTCGTGGCCCTCGCTTCGCTCGGTGCGCGAGCTCACCGGTGCACCATCCTGTTGCCCGAGTCCCCCGCTTGATCTCATGCGGCAACCTCCTCCGGGTCGTTCAGCGCGCCGACCGGATCGTTCTGGGAGGCCAGCACCTGGGCGTAGCGCGGCTCGCCGGCGAGCAGGGTGGCGTGGGTGCCGTCGGCGATGATCGCGCCGTCTTCGACCAGGACGACCCGGTCGGCCAGGCCGATCGTGGAGAGCCGGTGCGCGACGATCAGCGTCGTGCGACCGCGCATCTGGTTCTTCAGCGAGGCGTGGATGCGCTGCTCGACGGTGACGTCGATGGCGCTGGTGGCGTCGTCGAGGATCAGCACCGGCGGGTTGACCAGCAGGGCTCGGGCGATCGCGATCCGCTGCCGCTGGCCGCCCGAAAGGGTGTAGCCGCGCTCGCCGACGACTGTGTCGTAGCCGGCCGGCAGCGCCTCGATGAAGTCGTCGGCCCCGGCTGCACGGGCGGCGGCGACCACCGCCGCGCGGTCCGCCTCGGGCCGGCCGTAGGCGATGTTGTCGTGGATCGAGACGGAGAACAGGAACGGCTCGTCCGGCACGATGCCGACCTGCTCGCGCAACCCGGCCAGGCGCAGGGTACGCACGTCGTGCCCGTCCAGGGTGATCCGCCCGGAGCTGACGTCGTAGAACCGGGCGGCCAGCCGGCCCAGCGTCGACTTGCCCGAGCCGGTCCCGCCGACCACGGCCACCGTCTCGCCCGGCCGGACATGCAGGTCAATACCCTCAAGAGCGACAGTTCCGTTCGGGTACGCGAAGGTCACCGCCTCGAAGCGCAGCTCCCCGCGCAGCGGTAGGTCGACCGGCTCGGCCGGATCGACCACGTCACTCGGGGTGTCCAGGATCTCGTAGATGCGCCGGGCCGAGGCGGACGCCCGCTGGCCCATCATGATCATCATGCCGAGCATCCGGAACGGCGGCTGGAGCATCAGCACGTACGAGTTGAAGGCGACGATCGTGCCGACCGTGGTCTGGCCGCGGATCGCCATGATCCCGCCGATCAGCAGCACCAGGGCGAGCCCGAGCCGGGGCAGGTTGTCCAGCAGCGGGTTCCACCGGCTGCGGATCTTCGCGTCCTGCTGGTACGCCCAACGGATCCGGTCGGCCGTCTCGGCGAGCGAGCGCAGCTGGCGCCCCTCGGCCGCGAACGCCTTGACGATCCGGACGCCTTGGATGTTCTCGTCCACCACCGTGGCGAGCTGGGCCAGCCGGGCCTGGATCATCCAGGAGATCGGGAAGATCGCCTTGCGCATGCTGATCCCGAGCACCCCGATGATCGGCATGGTGATCATCGCGACGACGGCGAGCGGCACGTTGATCGTCAGCATCAGCGCGAAGGCGACGACCGCGATCAGGCACTGAACCACGATCGACGGCCCGAACGCCAGATACATCTGCACCGCCCGGATGTCGGAACTGGACCGCGACATCAGCTCGCCGGACTGCACCCGGTCGTAGAAGCCGAACGGCATCCGGGCCAGGTGGGCGTAGACGATGTTGCGCAGGTCGTACTCCATCTCGTACGCCGTGCGCAGCAGGTAGAGCCGGGCCAGGTAGTTGATCACGCCTTGCAGCAGGGCCAGTGCGACGATCCACCAGACGTAGGTGGCGAGCTGGGCGGTGCGGCTGACGATCGCGTCGTCGATGCCGATCCGGACCAGGTTGGGGATCTGCACCTGCACGACGAGGCCGATGAAGGACAGCGTCAGCGAGGTGATCAGCAGGCCGCGGTGGGCACGGACCAGGGGCAGGGCTCGGCGTAGCCAGGTTTTGCGGACATCGGGATCGATCGCGGCCTTCGGTGCGCGGCGGGTCATGGGCTCCTCGGCGGGCCGACGGGTTGTTAGCTTGGCTAACGATACCCCGGCCGCGCGCGTGCCCGCCGCCCCGCGGGTGCGTGCTTGCCCACACCCACGGCCACCCCGACGCCGACACCGCCGACCCCGAACGGATCGGGCAGCTTGGCCGCACAGTGCGTGCCGGGCGCCGGCGCCACGCCGCTGATCAGGTAGGCGTCGGCCACCCCGGTCGTACAGGACGTGCGGTTGTAGACGACGTGTCCCCAGCCGTCGTAGGTGACCAGCACCGCCTTCGGGCCGAGTTGCGCCCTGACGTGCTGCGCCCAGGCGTACGCGGTGGCCGGGTCGTGCCGGGCGTTGAGCAGCAGGACCGGGGTCCGGGCCGGCCGCAGGTCGCGTTGCGGGTTGGCCGGGGGCGACGGCCAGCCGAGGCAGTCGGCCGTGCCGTTCAGCGCCAGCGGCGAGACCAGCATCTGCGGCGCGATCCGGCGCAGTGCGTCCAGCCGGGCGCGGTAGTCGGCGAAGCCGGTGACCGGCAGGCTCCAGTCCGAGCAGAAGACGGCCGCGAACGGGTTGGCGATCAGGCCCGCGGGGGCGTACGCGGCCTTGCCGTCGCTCTGGTCCGGCTCGGCGTCCGCCTCCTTGAGGTAGTAGCCCAGCGAATACCACTGCGGCTGGTAGAAGGACGTAAAGGCGACCTTCAGCAGATCCGCCGGCGTCACCGCGGAACCCACGTCGTACGGGTCGCGCAGCGTTCCGACGCGGGCCCGCTCCAGCAGCCGGGCCCAGATCCGGGACACGTCCCGGCCGTGCACCGCGCACAGTTTCTCGCGGTCGCACCAGAGCGTGAACTGGTCGAACGAGTCCTGCGCGGCGGCGGTCTCAGGGCCGAGGAAGGCGTCCAGGCCGGCGCTGTGGTCCATCACACTGTCCAGCACGACGGCCCGGACCCGGTCCGGGAACAGATCCGCGTACTGCGCGCCGAGCAGGCTGCCGTACGAGGCGCCGTAGAAGCTGATCGTCTGCTCGCCCAGCGCGGCCCGCAGGGCGTCGGTGTCCCGGGCCGCGCTCGCGGTGTCGAGGTGGCCGAAGACCGGGCCGGTGCCGGCCGCGCAGTCGGCGGCCAGCCGCCGGTTGTAGGCGATCTGGTCGACGTACGCCTGCGGGGTGGTGATCAGCGGCGACGGCGCCGCCGCCACCAGTGCCGCCGTGCACTGCACCGGGCTGCTCCGGCTCACCCCGCGCGGGTCGAAGCCGACGATGTCGAAGCGCTGCCGGATAGCGGCGGTGAAGAAGCCGGCCGAGTCGACCGCGAAATCCACGCCGGACCCGCCGGGCCCGCCCGGGTTGACGATCAGGGCACCGATCCGGGCGGCCGGATCCGCGGCCGGGCGGCGTGCCACGGCGAGGCCGATCCGCGCCGAGTACGGGTCGGACCAGTCGATCGGCACCCGCAGCGTGGCGCACTGCAC
>JAVHVY010000358.1:0-19750 GCA_032160305.1 Actinoplanes sp. | reverse complement strand
GGCAGCGGCCACACCCGTACGCTGATCCGCTGGTTGGCCAGTGACGGCGGCTGCACCGCGCTCGGGGTGGGCTGCCCGTCGCGCACCGCCGCCGCCAGTTTCGCCAGCTCCTGCGCGTACGCCGACTCGGTGTACCGCCCGAAGTGGGTGGCCGCGCCTTCGTAGTTCTGGGTGTCGTACTCCTCCGTGGTGGCCACGTAGCCCGCGTAGGCGTTCGCGTAGTCGGCCAGGATCTGGTGCGTGATCGGTGTGCCGAGCTGGGCCTTCACCACGTCCTGGACGCGCTGGCCGGCGACGATGGTGAACTCGCCGGGCGCCGTGGACATCGCCAGCTGGCCGATCCGCAGCATCTGCAGCGGCATGACCTGCGGGGTCCACGGCGGGTTCTGGCTGCCCGTACCCAGAAAGACCTGCTTCGGTTCCTGGCATACGCGCACGTCGTGCGGTGTCGGGTTGACCACGATCCCGGCGACCAGCAGCAGCAGGTTGGTACTCAGGTCGCCCTCTTCGACGATCGGCGGGCCGGGGCCGTCCTCGGCGCCGGCGGTGAAGTTCTGCCCGAGGGCGCCCGGGCAGGTGACGTGCGGCTGCCCGTCCGGCGTGTAGGCGCCGGACACGCTGAGGGCGGAGAAGTCGACGTAGTGTCCGCGGGCGACGATCGGCCCGGAGAGCACCTCGGTCGCGCTGTCGAAGAGTTCGAGTGCCTTGTCGGCCTGCAGTTTGCCGATGATCCGGGTGTTGGCGAACTCGTCGTCGGTCGGGCCCTTGGCACCGCCGTCGCGCAGGTTGGGCGACATGTCACCCGCGCTGGTCTGCGCGAACGCGGCCACGAAGTCGCCACGGTGCGCCCAGTCCACGCCGAACCGCCCGGCCTCGACCAGGTGCGCGGCGTAGCCCTTGTTGTCGGCGCTGATCAGGTGGTTGAGCTTGGTCATCGAGGTGCCGTGGGTGGCGAAGAAGTCGAGCAGCCCGACGGGTTTGCCGGCCTGCTCGAAACGCAGCACGGTCATCCGCTGGTCGACGGCGTTGGGAAATTTCGCCTTGTCGGCGGCCGGGTCGGCGTTGAAGGCCTGCAGCGACCTGTTGACATTGGCACCGGCGAGAGTGCCCTCGGCGATCTTCACCGTGCCCGGGGCGAGGTTGGCGTCGGCGGCGGTGATCGCCCGCATGATGCCGTCCACGATCGCGTCGAAGGTCTTCTGCTCGAAGCCCAGGGTGGTCAGATTCCACAGGGTGTACTCGGAGAAGCCGCCCGGTCCGGAGTGCGTGTGCGTCGCGGTCAGGACCACGTTCTGGTCCGTGTACGTGTCGCCGTACCGGGCTTTGAGCCGCTTGAGCACCTCCATCTGGACGGCCTGGGTGACGAAGTCGATCTCGGTGCTGACGAAGGCGACGTGGTTGCCCGCCGCGTCCGCGATGACGAAAGCCCGGGCCCATTGCCGGGAGGCGATGCCCGCTGAGGTCTGGCTGGGATCGGCGTAGCCGAGCATGTCGACGTCGGCGGCCTCGCCGGTGATGTCGCCGATCCCGACCCCGACCCGGTAACCCGCCGCCGCGGGGGCAGCGGCGGCGGTGCCGGGTGGGCTGAGCGTGAACAGGAGCAGAAGTGCGGCCACGACGGCCGACAGCGGTGAACGGGATCTGAGCGACACGACACCCTCCGTGCAGAGAGGACGATCAATATGCGCAGATGTTAAACCCATTCACTTTTTATCGCAGCCACCTGTTTCGATCTAGTTTCCGCGGCGTCTTCGAGGCCGCCCGCCGCCACGGTCTGCGGATCCCGGAGGACCTGAGCGTGGTCGGCTTCGACGACCTGCCCGAGTCGCGCCGGTCCCCGGTAGGTGTTACAGCTGGTTCTCCAGGGTGGCTACGTCGCCGGCTGCGGCAGCCGTGGGGAGGGCCGCCTTTGCGGTTGGGTCGCCGTAGAGGGCGTACCGGAGGAATTGGGTCGTGGTCTGGATTGTCGGCTCGAAATCCGGCCGGGAGATCACGTGGCCGCCGTCGGTGAGGGACAGCATGGCGCGCGACCACGGGACCGCCTCGAATACCGTGTGGCCGGCCCGCCAGGTGACCGTGGTGTCCTTGCGGCCGTGCACGAAGAGCATCGCGGCCGCCGGGCCGGTGAACGGGGTGCCCTGGAAGTCGGTCCCGGCCATCACCACGCCCGCCTGGAGGCGTTTGTCGCGGGCCGCGCTGAAGAGGCCGACCGTGGTGATGCCGCCGCCGGAATGGCCGGCCGCCGCGATCCGGGCCGGGTCGACGATCGCGCGCATCGGATCGGTCGCGGGCAGGCCGAGCAGATGGTCGAGCACCGCCGAGGCGTCCGCGGGCTGGTTGACGATGTCACCCGGGTCATAGCCCGCGGCGTTGTAGTGGGTGAACGGGTAGCGCGGTCCGGCAACGACGAAACCGGCCCGCGCCCAACGTGAAAGTATCTCTGAGTAATCGGTGGGCTGGGCCGTCAGGCCGTGGCTGAAGAGCACCAGCGGGAAGACGCCGGCCGCTCCGTCGGCCTTCTCGACCGGTGCCGGACCGGCCGCCGCAGCCACGCCCGCGGCCGGATACCACACCGTCGTCGGCAGCGGCCGGCCCGCGCCACGCTGAAACCCGGCGAACACCCGGCGGCCGACCGCATACGCCTGAGCTGGGGCGACACCCGTCACAGGAGAGAAACGGGCGGTAATGTCGCGGGGGGCCAAGGAGGACTCGGTGGTCGAGGCGAGGATCGGCGCGGCCGAGCCCGAGGCGGTCGCAGCGCCGGGCGTGCCGGCACCGGAGTCATCGCCGCAGGCAGCCAGGCCACCCGCGCCGGCCACACCGAAAATCAACGTCCGTCTACGCATGGTCACCATTGTCCCGGACCCACCTGTGCGCGCCGTACGAGACTCCCGAGTGCTGCGTCACAGCGGCCTTCTAGGCTGGGGGTCATGACCTTGCGGCCGGTGCGTATCGCACTGCAGCTCCAGCCCCAGCACATGGACTATCCGACCATCCGCCGCACCGCGGCGCAGGCCGAGGAGATCGGCGTCGACGTCCTGTTCACCTGGGATCACTTCTACCCCCTGTACGGCGACCCCGACGGCAAGCACTACGAGTGCTGGACCATGCTCGGCGCCTGGGCGGAGGCGACCTCCCGGGTGGAGATCGGCGCCCTCGTGACCTGCAACAGCTATCGCAATCCGGAGTTGCTGGCCGACATGGCCCGAACCGTCGACAACATCAGCGACGGCCGGCTGATCCTCGGCATCGGCTCCGGCTGGTTCGACAAGGACTACCAGCAGTACGGCTACGAGTTCGGCACCGCCGGCGGCCGGATCGCCGACCTGGCCGAGGCGCTGCCCCGGATCGAGTCCCGCTTCGCCAAGCTGAACCCGCCGCCGGTGCGCGACATCCCGGTGCTGATCGGCGGCGGCGGCGAGAAGAAGACGCTGCGGCTGGTCGCGCAGCACGCCGACATCTGGCACAGCTTCGGCGACGTGGCCACGGTGCGGCGCAAGGTCGCCATCCTGCGGCAGCACTGCACCGACGTGGGCCGCGACCCGGCCGAGATCGAGATCTCCTCCGGAGTGCCGGGTGACTCGGCTCCCGAGGAGTTGGGCGCGCAGCTCCGCGAGCAGGGCGTTTCACTGTTCACGCTGGGCCGGGGCGGGCCGGAGCCCGACCTGTCGGCGCTGAAGCCCTGGCTGGCCTGGCGGGACGCGCAGAACGCGGGCTGACCCCGGAGCGGCCGATCTCCATCGTCTCGTCCCGCGACTCGGGAATCAGGCGCTCGGCAGGCCGAGTGACGCCGCGTGTTCAGCCTCGCGGCTTGAGCCCCGCCTTGCGGTAGGCCGAGTCGATCAGCCGCATCGTGTTGACCGCGTCCGACGCCGGGGTCAGGTTGGTCCCACCCGCGACCGCCCCGGCGAAGCCGCGCAACTGGCACACGTAGCTGGTCTCGCCGGGCACCCGCTCGTGACTCGTCCGGCCGTCCAGGTCGATGGTCAGCCGGTGGTAGACCTGCGGGGCCACATAGTTGAAGATCCGCAGGGAGCCCTGCTCGCCGACCACCTTGGCGGAGATCCCGAGCACGGCCCGCGACCACAGGCTGGCCGTCGTCCGGCCGGTCGCCCCGCGCGGGAAGGCGTAGTCGGCGATCATCAGCCGGTCCACTTGGGGCGATTTGAGCCGGGCCGAGGCGGCGACCACCTCCGGCTCCTGCCCGGCCAGCGTGCGCAGCGCGTGCACCGCGTAGCAGCCGGCGTCCATCATGGCCCCGCCGGCCAGCTCGTAGGAGTACCGGATGTCGCGGGAACCGGGCAATGGGAAGCACATCCGCGCCTCGACGTGCCGGATCTCGCCCAGCCGCGGCACCAGCTCCAGCACCCGGGCCAGCAACGGGTGGTAGCGGTAGTGGAACGCCTCGGTGACGACCACCCCGGCCTTCTCGGCGGCGTCGGCGACCTGGCCGGCCTCGGCGGCGTTCGCGGTCATCGGCTTCTCGCAGAGCACGTGTTTACCGGCCTCGATTGCCCGCACCGCCCATTCGGCGTGCAGCCCGTTCGGCAGCGGAATGTAGACCGCGCCGATGCTACGGTCGGACAGCAGGTCGGCGTACGAGGAAAAGGTCTGCGGGATCCGGTGCTTCGCGGCGAAGGCCGTGGCCCGGGCCGGATCGCGGGCCGCCACGGCGGCCACCTCGACCTCGGGCACCGAGCGCGCGGGCCTGATCAATGCCGATGGGGTGATGCGCGCCGCACCCAGAACGCCGATCCGCAACTTCGCCACGACGAGACCTTAGCGAGTTGCGGGTCTTGCTGAACAATCCATGCCACGATCTGCGTGACGAGCGACCGGCGAGAGAGGGGCGACCGATGAAGAAGATCGTCGGCTGGGTCGTGCTCATTCTGATCATCTTCTACATCGGCACCAACCCCGGGCCGGCGGCGGACATCGCGCAGGGCCTCGGCTCGGGCACCGCCCAGGTGTTCCGCAACATCGGCGTGTTCTTTTCCAACCTCGCGAAGTGATCTCCTGAAGCACTGCTCAGGGTAGGTTTGCGAGATGGCTGGGCTGCGGGTCGTCTGCGTGGGACTGACCACGGTGGACCTCGTGCACAGAGTCGAGAAGATCCCCCGACCGGACGAAAAAACCGAGGCCGAGTCGGTCGAGATCGCGGCGGGCGGCCCGGCGACCAACGCGGCCGTCACCGCGGTGGCGCTGGGCGCCGAAGCCATCCTGGTGACCGCCCTGGGCCTGCACCCGCTGGGCGCCCTGATCCGCGCCGACCTGGCGGCCAACGGCGTCGGCGTGCTCGACGCGGCGCCGTCCGCGACCGATCCGCCGGCACTGTCCGCGGTGACCGTGCAGTCCGACACCGGGCAGCGCACCGTCGTCAGCCGCAACGCCGCCGACGTGCACGCGACCGTGCCCACCGCCTTCGCCCGGCTGATCGCCACGGCCGATGTCGTGCTGGTCGACGGGCACCATCCCGCCCTGGCACTGGCCGCCTCCCGCAGCGGGCGACCGCTGGTCGTGGACGCCGGGAGCTGGCGGCCGGTGCTGACCCAGGTGCTGCCGCACGCCGCCGTGGTCGCCTGCTCGCCCCGCTTCCGGGTGCCGGGGGCGAACAGTCAGAGCGCGATGGCCGACTCGATCCGCGCCGCCGGCGTGCGCCGGGTGGCCGTCACCCACGGCCCGGACCCGGTGTGCTGGTGGGCCGGCGGCGACTCCGGCCGGTTGCCCGTCCCGAGGGTCGCGGCGGTCGACACGACCGGCGCCGGGGACGCCTTCCACGGCGCGCTCGCCGTGGCGGTGGGCCGGGACGCGAAGATCCCGGACTTCACCGAAGCGCTGCGCTTCGCGATCGAGGTGGCCGGGGTCCGGGTGCGGCACCCCGGGCCACGGTCCTGGCTGGCCGACCCCACGCTGGCCCGTTTCCGCTGATCCGGACCCGGACCGGCCACCTCGGTCTCGGCGACGGCGACCAGGTCGACGGTGGGCCGGCCGGGTGGCCGGGCCGCCAGCCTGATCTCTGTCAGACGGTCTTGGCCAGCCGGTCCGCGAGCAACTTCGCGAAGCGGGCCGGGTCGTCCAGGTCGCCGCCCTCGGCCAGCAGCGCCGTACCGTAGAGCAGCTCGGCGGTCTCCGGCAGCGCCGGGTCGCCGGCGTTGCCCGCCAGCGCCGCCTTCAGGCCGCCGACCAGCGGGTGTCCCGGGTTCAGCTCGAGGATCCGCTTCACCTTGGGGACCTCCTGGCCCATCGCGCGGTACATCTTCTCCAGCGTGGGGGTCATGTCGTCGGTGTCGCTGACCAGGCAGGCCGCCGAGGTGGTCAGCCGGTGCGACAGCCGGACCTGCTTGACCTGCTCGGCCAGCGACCCGGTGAGGAAGGTGAGCAGCGCGGCGAAGTCGCCCTCCTGCTCCGGCTTCTCCAGCTCGTCGGGGCGCGGCAGGTCGACCGAGCCGCGGGCGATGGACTGCAGCTTCCTGCCGTCGACGTCCGGCACGGCTTCGACCCAGAGCTCGTCGACCGGGTCGGTGAGCAGCAGCACCTCGTAGCCCTGAGCCTGGAACGCCTCCATGTGCGGGGAATTCTCCACCTGGACCCGGCTCTCGCCGGTCATGTAGTAGATCTCCTCCTGGCCTTCCTTCATCCGCTCCACGTAGCCGGCCAGGGTCGTCGGCTCGGCGCCGCCGCTGGACGCGAACGACGCGACGTCCAGGATCGCCCTCTGGTTGTCGTCGCCGGCGAGCAGGCCCTCCTTGAGCGCGCGGCCGAACTCGCGCCAGAACGTCGCGTACTTCTCCGCGTCCGTGGTCATCATGTCCTTGATGGTGGACAGGACCTTCTTGACCAGGCGCCGACGGATCAGCTGGATATGCCGGTCCTGCTGCAGGATCTCGCGGGAGATGTTCAGCGAGAGGTCGGCCGCGTCCACCACGCCCTTGACGAAGCGCAGGTAGTCGGGGATCAGCTCCTTACTGTCGTCCATGATGAAGACGCGCTTGACGTAGAGCTGCAGGCCGCGGCTGCCGTCGCGCTGGAAGAGGTCGTGCGGGGCGCGGGCCGGCAGGAAGAGCAGCGCCTCGTACTCGAAGGTGCCCTCGGCCTTCATCGTGATCGTCTCGAGCGGGTCGGTCCAGTCGTGACTGATGTGCCGGTAGAACTCCTTGTACTCCTCGTCGGACACCTCGGAGCGCGGCCGCGCCCAGAGTGCCTTCATCGAGTTGAGCACGGGGGCGTCCGCGGCCTCGCCGAAGCGGATCGGGAACGAGATGAAGTCCGAGTACTTCTTGACGATCTCCCGGATCTTCCACTCGTCGGTGTAGTCGAAGAGCGCGTCCTCCTCGTCCTTGGGCCGCAGGTGCACGATCACCGACGTGCCGACCGCAGCGTCGTCGACGGCCTCGATCGTGTACGTGCCCGCGCCGTCGGACGCCCACCGCACGCCGTGGTCGGTGCCGGCCTTGCGGGTCACCAGCGTGACCCGGTCGGCGACCATGAAGGTCGAGTAGAAGCCGACGCCGAACTGCCCGATCAGCTCCTTGGAGTCGCTGTCGCTCTCCTTGAGCTTGCTCAGCAGCTCGGCGGTGCCCGACTTGGCGATCGTGCCGATCAGGTCGACGACCTCCTCGCGGGACATGCCGATGCCGTTGTCACGTACGGTCAGCGTCCGCGCCTCGGCGTCGGCGATCACCGCGATGTGCAGGTCCGACGTGTCCGCCTCGAGCCCGTCGGCCAGCGCGGCCAGCCGCAGCTTGTCCAGCGCGTCGGACGCGTTCGAGATGAGCTCCCGCAGGAAGATGTCCTTGTTCGAGTAGATCGAGTGGACCATCAACTGCAGCAGTTGCCGCGCCTCGGCCTGAAACTCCAACGTCTCCGTGCTCATAACGCCCTTCCCGGTGATGATTGCGTGCCCCACGAAGAATATGACCTCACCGCGACGGCCCGGTCACAGGGTTTGCCTCCGGAAGCAGGAAACGGTGCCCGCACGGGCGGAGAAGGCGTCGGCACGGCGGACGATCGGCGGGAAGCAGGAGTTCACACCCGGGCCACCGAGCAGCTCGTCATCCTGACATGCCGGCCGGGGATGGGCGAATCGCCAGGCCGCCCGTCTCGACCGCACGGTTCTGACCAGCGCCGCCGTGGCGGTGCTCCCGACCGCGGACACGCGCGGGCGGATCCGGACATCGCCGTCTCAGGAATTTTGCCGCAAGATGCGCGACAATGCGGTCCACTTCGGGGAGGGAGGCCACGATGGGCGCCGCGTTGCTGCCGGCCAACGGGATCCACGTCTGCGTCGAGACGTTCGGTGAGCGCACCGATCCGCCGCTGCTGCTCATCGCGGGTGGCGCCAGCTCGATGGACTGGTGGGAGGACGAGTTCTGTCGCCGCCTCGCCGCCGGCGGCCGGTACGTGATCCGCTACGACCACCGCGACACCGGCCGGTCCTCGTCCTTCCCGGCCGGGGAGCCGCCGTACTCGGTGGCGGACCTCGCCGCGGACGCGCTCGGGCTGCTCGACGCGATCGGAGTCCGCCGGGCGCACATCGTCGGGTTGTCGCTCGGCGGTGCACTGGCCCAGCGGATCGCGGTCGAGCATCCGGCCCGGGTCCGCACGCTGACCCTGATGGCGACCGGCCCCGAGTCCGAGGAGTTGGACGACGGCGCGGTCGAGGAGCAGGACGATCCGACCGACTGGCGCGACCGCCGGGCGGCCGTGGACCGGATCGTCGCCGAGACGCTGGATCTGGCCGGGCCGCTGACCTTCGACGAGGGGCACCTGCGGCGGCTCGCCGAACGGGTCTACGACCGGACGACCGACATGGCGGCGTCGGCGGCCAACCACTGGCTCGCCGCTCGGGGCGCCCCGATCGCCGGGCGGCTCGGCGAGATCACCGCGCCGACGCTGATCCTGCACGGCACCGAGGACAAGCTCTTCGCGATGCCGGCGGCCGAGAAGCTGGAACGCGAGATCCCCGAGGCGACCCTGGTCACGCTGACGGGGGTCGGGCACGAATTCCCGCCCCGCGCGGTCTGGGATGTCGTGTTGACGCTGATCCTCGACCACACGGCCTAAGCGGCACGGCCCAGCCGGCCGGCCGGCTGGCTGGGGCCACCGGACCTGAAGGGTCGCACCGGCGGACCATACGTGGCAGAATAAGAGCCGCGTTTTCCCAGTTCAGGAGCCCGACGTACCAGTCGCGGCCGTGCGCCGGCGGTCATCGCCATGATCGTCTTTTGTGGCGGTCTCCGGTGCATCATCTTCTCGGCCGTGCTCCCGCCACCACTGCGAGATCATGGCCGAGATCGCGTGGATCGCCTGCTGCTCATCTTCTTTGCTCATCGGCACCAGATCAGGCGACAGGACCCGAATCGTCGCCGCTGCCCGCCGACGAGTCACCACGACCGACCTCCCCATCACGAGTACGCCCCTCATCACACCGTGCTTGACGACGACTGCATCGAGCAATCCCACGCCCGAGTGACTCGACGAGGGTGTTGCCAGACATTCAAGATGCCGACGAAGGGTTGAGGCTGCCGATATTGTGGGGCGTTTGGTTGGTGCGTTGTCGTCAACGCCTCGATGGCCGCCGAACGCGCAGGGGAATGGCCATCCACGTGTCCAATCGGAGCCCAACACGGTCACGTGGTGAACCGCCAACCGGATCAGGCGACCCGCAAGGTCAGCGGCCCGCGAGAGACGACGATGGAAACCTCGCCGCCCAGCGCCTCGGCGTACGCGCGCAGCGTGTCCAGGCTGTCGACCTGCCCATGCTCGATCTGCGAGATCCGGGCCTGGCTCACCCCGAGGATCGCCGCCACCTCGGCCTGGGTGAGCCCGGCCGACTTGCGCATCTCAGCAAGCTCATGCCCCCGGATACGGCCGAGGTTCTCGGCACGGATCTCCGCTCGCTGCTCCCGCGCCTCGTCGCTGGCCAGCCACGGCTGCTTGGCCACCGCCTCGGCCTTCACTTCGCTCCACCGGCGCCCGGTCATGGCCTCTCCTTGTTCTTGCGCTCGACCGTGTACTGCTCGTACCGCTCCTCCGCGACCGGGATGTTCTCCCGATACCAGCGAGCAGCACAACGTCCCACATAAGCACAGTATAAGCCACACCTTATGTCGGCGCCCGCCAAATCCACGCCTCCCTGCCAGTACATGCCCCGTTCCGGCCCAGTTCGCGTGTCCTGGAACCGCGGCTGAACTGGAGGTCCCCGTCGAGCCGGAGCCGGCGCCGGACCCGTAGCCCAAGCGAGGTCGGCCCGCGAAGCCGACCGGTCGGCGCGGCGCCAAAGTGACCAAATCCTCCGGCCGCGAAGCCGGGAGAGGGAACCCCGGGCCGCCAGGCGACCGGCCGAGCGGTGAACAGTTCCGCGCCGATCTCGCCGCCGCCGGCTCGTCCAAAGCACTCGCCGCGAAGTTCGGCAAGTCAATCGGCACGATCGGAGACTGGGCGAACCAGCTGCGCGAGCAGGGTTCAACATCCCGGTCGGCCAGCAGAAGAAGGCCTGAAGCACCAGCCGTGGGTGGGGACGAAGCCCAAGTAGAGGCCGTCCCAGCCCGCGCTTGCCTACCTTCCACGCTTACCCACGGTTACCTTTCAAGACAGGCCGGAGCGCGGCTCGCGGCATGACAATGCGCTCGGTGAGTGAGCGGAGGCCGGCACATGAAAGCCCGTGTCGCCGGATCCGGCCCCCGACCACGCTGACCGTTGCAGATCGGCCACCACGAACGAGCGCTCACGAACTGGACGTGTTCAATGACCGGCATGACCGAGTCCACGCCGGCAACCAGGCTGGCCGCACTCCATGATCCCGAACAGCTCCAGGTGTTCGCCGCGTTGATCGCCGCGACGGGCCCCGGCCGGCAACAGTCCTGGCCGGACCCGCCGAACACCATCACCGTCGCCTACCTCACCGAGACCGGCGCGGCCAAGCGCACCGGCCTCAGCGTCTCCGCCGCAGTGCGGGCGTTCCAAGCCCTCGAGCAGGCCGGACTCGCCCTACCGTCGAGTGAAAACCCGCAGCGCAACGGCTGGCGGCTCAACACCGACGCCTTCGCCCAAGCGGCGTCCGGCATGATGGACCAGTGAACGACGACGTCCTCACCCAGATCAACGCCCTGCGGCACGCTGAACCGGCCGCCATTGTTTTGTGGATCGATGAATGAATCGGCCTACCGGCCGCCGACGAATGAAGTTGCCGGAACGAAAACCCGGTGACCGGACTCGAAATTGAGCGAAACACTTTCGGTAGTCCACTCGACGGTCAGCCGGGTCGGATCCATATCGGTCGCATCGAGGCGGACGTGATGACCGGATCCGCTGCCGGTCAGACCGAGATCGAGGCGCCGCGGCGCTCGCGCGCAACGATGGGCAGCAGGACCATCGGGGCCGGCGAGACCGGGACGAGCGCCAGCCGGCGTGCCGCGCTCTCGGTGCGCCACAGCCAGTCGATGTCGCGGCCGAAGGACCAGATCAGCGACGCCAGCGCGGCGGCGACCAGGACCAGGATGACCGGCGGCGGGAGCAGGCCGGTGGTGGCGACGACCAGGACGACGCCCTGCAGGGCGGCGACGACCTTGCGGGAGAACTTCGGCGGCAGCGCGGCGGTCAGCCACGGCGCGCCCCAGGAGGCGGCGACGAAGACGTACCGGAAGGCGCCGATCGCGATCGTCCACCAGCCGAGCGGTCCAGCCACGAAGACGCTGAGGACCAGGATCAGGAAGGCGTCGATCTCCATGTCGAACCGCGCGCCGAGCGCCGAGGTGCTGCCGGTGCGCCGCGCCACCTGGCCGTCGACCCCGTCCAGGGCCAGGGCCACGGCCACCAGCGCGACCAGCACGGCGGTGGGGGCGGGACGCTGGAACGAGTACGCCACCAGGGCGGTCACCCCGCCGACGAGCAGCGCCCGGAAGAGGGTGACCACGTTGGCCGGACCCAGCTTCGCCATCGCGGCCCGGCGCAGTCCGCTGCTCAGCGCGACCGTCAGGACCACACCGTAGAGGCTGCCGGCCAGCCAGCCGGCGGCGCCGATGCCGACCGTCGCCGACAGCGCCGTCAGCAGAACGGCCAGGACGGCCAGCCCGGCCAGGGGCCCGCGGGACGACTCTTGCTGCATTTCGATCACCGTGTCTCGTGAAGTGGCGAACTGTCTCGGCTTCCTCCACGAACACGCTCCGTGGGCGCGAACGGTTCATTATGGGCCGAGAATTCCCTCCGCCGGATCCCATCGGGCAAGATCCAGCCGATGGGTATGGTTGCCGGGACGGCTGCCACGGAAGGGATGATCGCGTGACCCACGCCCGGGCGTTCTGGCTCGCGGAGCCCGGCCGGGGTGAGATCCGCGCCGTGGACGTGCCGGCTCCGGCCCGCGACGAGGTTCTGGTCCGCACGCTGCACTCCGGGGTCAGCCGGGGCACCGAGACGCTGGTCTTCCGCGGCGGCGTGCCTGCCAGCCAGTGGGACGCGATGCGCGCGCCCTACCAGCAGGGCGACTTCCCGGCGCCGGTGAAGTACGGCTACCTGAACGTCGGCGTCGTCGAGCACGGCCCGCCCGAGTTGACGGGAAAGACCGTCTTCTCCCTGTATCCGCACCAGACCCGGTTCGTCGTGCCGGCGACCGCGGTGACCGTCGTGCCGGATGACGTCCCGGCCGCGCGGGCCGTACTGGCCGGCACGGTCGAGACGGCCGTGAACGCGCTGTGGGACGCCGCCCCGCTGATCGGCGACCGGGTGGCCGTGGTCGGCGGCGGCATGGTCGGGTGCTCGGTGGCGGCGGTGCTGGCTCGCTTCCCCGGCGCGCGGGTGCAGTTGGTCGACGTCGACCCGGCGCGGGCTACGACCGCCGAAGCGCTCGGGGTCGGTTTCGCGCTGCCGGCCGAGGCGCAGGGCGACTGTGACGTGGTGATCCACGCCAGCGCCACCTCGGCCGGGCTGACCCGCGCGCTGGAGTTGCTCGCCCCGGAGGCCACCGTGATCGAGCTGAGCTGGTACGGCGACCGGCAGGTCAGCGTGCCGCTGGGCGAGTTCTTCCACTCCCGGCGCCTCGTCGTGAAGAGCAGCCAGGTCGGTGCGATCGCCCCGGCCCGCCGCGGCACCCGCTCGTACGCGGACCGTCTCGCCATCGCCCTCGATCTGCTGGCTGACCCGCGTTTCGACGCCCTGATCACCGGGGAGTCCGACTTCGACCAGCTGCCCGACGTCCTGCCGCGGCTGGCCGACGGGTCGCTGCCCGCACTGTGCCGTCTGGTGAACTATCCCGAACCAGGAGAGTGAGCTCGTGTTCAGCGTCACCGTCCGCGACCACATGATGATCGCGCACAGCTTCACCGGCGAGGTGTACGGCCCCGCGCAGCAACTGCACGGGGCCACCTTCGTCGTCGACGCCACCTTCAAACGTGCCGAGCTGGACGACGACAACATCGTGGTCGACATCGGCCGGGCCAGCGCGGAGCTCAAGGCCATCGTCGGCGCGTTCAGCTATCGCAACCTCGACGAGCTGCCGGAGTTCACGGGCGTCAACACGTCCACCGAGTTCCTCGCCAAGGTGATCGCGGACAGGCTGGCCGGCAAGGTCGCCGCCGGCGAGCTCGGCGCGGGCGCGAGCGGGCTGACCGGCATCCAGGTCACCCTGCACGAGTCGCACATTGCCTGGGCCGGCTACGAGCGGACGCTGTGACGGCGCCGCTGTTCGTGGTGCTGCCGGGCGACATCGACGACCCGGCGAAACCGAGCGGCGGCAACCGCTACGACCGGCAGGTGATCGGCGAGCTGCGGCGCGGCCGGGCGGTGCACGAGATCGCCCTGCCCGGCGACTGGCCCCGACCGGGTGCACCGGCCCTGGCCGCGCGGCTCGCGGAGCTGCCGGACGGCGCCGAGGTGCTGCTCGACGGGCTGGTCGCGTGCGGGGTCCCGGAGTTGATCGAGCCGTCGGCCGGGCGGTTGCGGATGGCCGTGCTCGTGCACCTGTCGCTGGGTGACGAGACCGGGCTGAGCCCGCGGCGGATCACCGAGCTGACCGCCCTGGAGCGGCGCACTGTGCACGCCGTCACCTCGGTGGTGACCACCAGTGAGGGCGCGGCGCTGCGGCTGATCGAGCGGCACGCCCTGGCGCCGGAGAAGGTGCACGTCGCGGCGCCGGGAGTGGACGCGGCCGAGCCGGCCGTACCGGTCGAGAGCGGGCGGCGGTTGCTGTGCGTCGCCGCGGTGATCCCGCGCAAGGGGCAGGACGTGCTGGTCGAGGCGCTGGGCACGCTGGGCGATCTGGACTGGGACTGCGTCTGCGCGGGTTCGCTGGACCGCGATCCCGGCTTCGTGCGGGGCCTGCGGTCCGACGTTCGGGTGCGCTTCGTCGGGACCAGGGCCGGCAAGGAGCTCGATGCGGCGTACGCGCAGGCGGATCTGTTGATTTTGCCGTCGCTCGCCGAGACCTACGGGATGGTCGTGACCGAAGCCCTCGCCCGCGGGATTCCGGTGCTGGGCACGGCCGTGGACGGGGTGCCCGAGGCACTCGGCTTCGCGCCGGACGGCTCGCGGCCCGGCCTGCTGGTGCCGGCCGGGGATCCGGCGGCGCTGGCCGACGCGGTGCGGCGCTGGCTGACCGACGGCACGTTGCGGCGGCGCTGGCGCACGGCGGCCGCGCGCCGCCGGGTAACCCTGAGCGGCTGGGACAAGACCGCCCGAGAATTGACGAAAGGCTTGAGGTGACCGGCGAATTCAGCACCGGCTGGCTGGCGCTGCGCGAACCGGCCGACGCCGACGCCCGCGCGGGCGACCTGCTAGACCCGCTGCGCAGCGCGCTGACGGGCCGGGCCGAGCTGGTGATCCGCGATCTGGGCTGCGGCACCGGATCGCTCGGGCGCTGGCTCGCGCCGCGGCTGCCGGCGCCGCAACACTGGATCATGGAGGACCGCGATCCGGCGTTGCTCGCCTACGCTGCCGCGCACCTGCCGGCCGCGGCCGGGGTCACCGTCGAGACCCGGCTCGGCGACGTGACCGCCCTGACTGCGGCGGATCTGGCCGGCACCGACCTGGTGACCTGCTCGGCGCTGCTCGACATCCTCACCGCCGCCGAGGTCGAGGCCCTCGCCGCCGCGTGCGCGGGCGCCCGGTGCGCGGCGCTGCTGACCTTGTCGGTCCTCGGCGAGGTCAGCATCGAGCCGGCCGACCCGCTCGACGCCGACGTCGCCGCGGCCTTCAACGCCCACCAGCGTCGCGCGTACGGTGGCCGGCCGTTGCTCGGACCCGGCGCGGCCGAGGCGGCGCGGCGGGCGTTCACGGCGGCCGGGGCGAGCGTGCGGGTCGCGGCGAGCCCGTGGCGGCTCGGCCGGGACCGGTCGGCGCTGACCGCCGAATGGCTCACCGGCTGGCTCGACGCAGCCGCCGAGGAGCGCCCTGACCTGCCGATCGAATCCTACCGGCAGCAACGCCAGCCGGGTAACCTCGTGGTCACTGTCGGGCATAGTGACGTCCTGGCGATATTCAACTGAACCGGTCAGCCGGATCGGTCGTATATGCCTCAGACGAGCTAGGCGAGGGGGCGGCGGCGTGACGCGATCGGTCTGGGCATGGACACGGATGCTCGGCGGTGTGGGAATTCTGGCACTGCTGCTCTGGCGACTGGGTACCAGCGCATTCCTGGACGGGCTGCGCGTCATCGACGGCGGCACGCTGGCGGTGGCCTTTCTGATCGGGGTGACCACCACGGTCTTCAGCGCCTGGCGCTGGTGCCTGGTCGCCCGTGGCATGGGCATGCGGCTGCCGTTGACGTCCGCGGTCGCCGACTATTACAAGGCACTCTTCCTCAACGCGGCGCTACCGGGCGGCGTGCTCGGCGACGTCGACCGGGCCGTGCGACACGGCAAGGACGCAGGTGACGTCGGGCGCGGCGTGCGGGCCGTGGTCCTCGAACGGACCGCCGGGCAGATCGTCCTGCTCAGCGTCGGCGTGACGGTGCTGCTGACCGTACCGTCCCCGGTCCTGACCCACCTGCACGCGAACGCCCACCTGGTCGCCGTGACCGCGGCAGCCGGGTTGGGCGTCGCCGCCGTGGTCTTCCTGGCCTGCGCCCGGCTGCGGCGCGGCACCTCGAAGTGGGCCTCGGCGGCCCGCACCGGGGTCAGCGAGATCCGGGTCGGCCTGCTGGCGAAGAAGAACTGGCCGGGCATCATGCTCGCCTCGACGGTCGTGCTCGGCGGGCACCTGGCCACGTTCGTGGTCGCGGCGCGGGCTGCCGGTTCGACCGCCTCGCTGCTGCGCCTGGCCCCGCTGATGCTGCTGGCCCTGCTCGCGATGACCCTGCCGGTCAACATCGGCGGGTGGGGACCCCGCGAGGGAGTCACGGCGTGGGCTTTCGGCGCGGCGGGCCTGAGCGCGACCCAGGGCCTGACGATCGCCGTCGTGTACGGGTTGTTCGCCTTCGTGGCGGCCCTGCCCGGCGCCGTGGTTCTGATCGGCCGCGCCGTCGCGAAGGCCCGGGCCGCCCGGGCGGTCGCCGCCCCGGCAGTCACCACCCCCGTCGTCACGGCTCCGGTCGTCACGGGTCCGGTCGGGGTGCGTCTGCTCGCGGCCTCGGGCGTCTGAGCCTTTGTCACACCAGAGCGTCGAAACGGTCCGAAAGCGCGTACCGCAGCAGCACGACATCCCCGATCGGGCGCGCTTCGGCCAGCCTCGCCCGGCGGCCCGATCCCCACGGGAACGAGCCGTCGTAGACGAAGCGCGGCGCCCGCGAGTCGCCGACGAAAAACGGCGCGATCACCAGCTGCAGCTCGTCGGCCAGGCCCGCCTCGAGGAACTGGGTGTGCATGATGCCGCCGCCCTCGACCATCAGCCGTTCGACGCCCCGGGCGCTCAGGTCGGCGGTGACCCGGCGCAGGTCGACCGGGTCGCCGGCGTCGACCACCGTGGCCAGCTCACCGAGCTTGGCGCGGGCCGCCGGTACCGCCGGGCGGGCGCAGTAGACGAGTTTGTCGACCGTGCCGGTGGTGAAGAAGGCGGCGTCGGCGGCGAGGTCGCAGCTGCCGGTCACCGTGACCTTCACCGGCGTCGGCCCCCGCCCGAGCGCGACGCGGGCCTGTCGACGCTCGGCCGAGCGCACCAGCAGCCGCGGATTGTCCTGCCGGACCGTGCCGGCGCCGACCAGGATCGCATCGCAGCTCGCCCGGACCGCGTCGACCCGGTCGAAATCCGCGTCGTTGGACAGC
Organism: Actinoplanes sp.; assembly: GCA_032160305.1. Classification (GTDB taxonomy): domain Bacteria; phylum Actinomycetota; class Actinomycetes; order Mycobacteriales; family Micromonosporaceae; genus Actinoplanes. Next base: position 2,561 of record JAVHVY010000358.1, on the reverse strand, counting down.
AGCAGCCGCCCGGCGGTCGCGTCGTCGACGTAGCCGTCGATCGACATACCGCAGCTGAGCAGCACGTACGGCCGGTCGCTCACTGATGGTGCCTCCAGTCGAGCAACCGTCGTCACCCCGCACCAACATAATCCCGCACCGTGTTGCCGGCATATTCACTACTCGTTGCGGCATGGTGATCCCGTTCGCCGGGTAACGCCGCTGACACCGTTTAGCACCAGGAGGACCGATGTCTGAAGCTCTGCAGCTGCCCCGCACCATGGTTCCGGCCGCCACGGTTCGGCGACGGGTCACGGTGCCGCTGCGTTTCGCCGACGGCTACGCCACGACGGCCCAGGTGCTGACCTTCGACGGCCTGGTCGACGCTCAGGAGCACCTCGCGCTCGGCCTCGGTGACTGGCAACGCGCACTGCGCCGGGCCACCGCGGGCGGCCCGGCCCCACTGGTACGCCCGCACAGCGAGTGCCTGACCGGTGACGTCTTCGGCAGCCAGCGCTGCGACTGCGGCCCGCAACTGCGCGAGGCGGCCGAACGGATCACCGATACCGGCGGCCTGCTGCTGTACCTGCGCCAGGAGGGTCGCGGCATCGGTCTCTACGCCAAACTGGACGCCTACGCGCTGCAGGAGGCCGGGATGGACACGTACGAGGCCAACGTGGCGCTGGGGCGCGGCGAGGATGAACGCGACTACGCGGTGGCGGCGCAGATGCTCTTCGCCCTCGGCGTGGACCGGATCCGCCTGCTCAGCAACAACCCCGACAAAGCCGACCAGCTGGACACGTACGGCATCGGAGTGACGGAACGCATCCCGACGGGCGTGCACGTGTCGCCGTCGAACGTGCGCTACCTGAAGACCAAGGCCAGCCACACGTCCCACACCCTGGCCCTGCCCTTCGCCGAGTAACCATCGACTGTCCGTGAAGCAGGTCGGTCAGTCGGATCGAATCGCCGAAGGCGAACCCCAGCTTAGGACGTCGCCCCTTTTCGTGCCCGGCTACCGTGGACCATGGCGACCGGTTCTAGCGGGCCGGTCCGCCACCCCTGACCGCTAGCAGGGACGTGAACCGATGCCATCGGAGTTCGCCGAAGAGCTGCGCAGGCTCCGCAACCAGCGCGGCCTGTCCTACCGCGAGCTCGCCGACCTCGCGAGCTGCGGCAAGACCCAGGTCAACGACCTCGAAACCGGTCGCAGGCAGCCGACCCCCACCATGGTGCGAGCCCTCGACACGGCACTGCGCACCGACGGGCGGCTCGCCGGCATGCTGCTCGTGCGCGGCACGCCGGACGACGACGAATCCGAGATCGAGGCTATCGAACTTGTCCGGCGGGTCACGGCATCCGATGTCAGTCAGGAGACCCTGGACAGGCTTGAGCGCGTGACAGACCGGATGGCCATGTCCTACGCCACGACCCCGCCCGCCGACCTGCTGCCCCGCGTACGCCGGCACCTCGGCTACGTGTCGTCGCTCACCGATGCCCGCAAGACCCTCGACCAGCAACGCCGCCTCGTCACAGTCGGCGGCTGGCTGTCGCTGTTGCGCGCCACCCTGCACATCGACCTACGGCAGAGCGTCGCCGCGGACGCCTATCTGCTCACCGCTGCGGCAATGGCCGACCAGGCCGGCCACCACGAGATCGCCGCCTGGGTACTAGAGACCCGCGCCTGGGACGTTCTCACCGCCGGGGACTTCCGGCAGGCCCTGGAGCTCTCGCAGCGGGCCCAGGAGATCGCGCCACGGGGCAGCTCCGCGCTGATACAGGCCACCGCACAGGAAGGCCGGGCGTGGGCACGACTCGGCGACCGCACGAACACCAGCGCGGTGCTCGGCCGCATCGAACGCCTCACCGGCAACCGTCCGGCGCCGGAGCACCCCGAGCACCACTACCAGTACGACCCGGCCAAGGCCCACTCGTACACGGCCACCACTCTCGCATGGTCGGGAGACCCCGCCGCGGAGATCGTCGCGCGGGAGGTGATCACCAAGTTGGAGGCTGACGGGGCTCGGCCGCGTCGAGTGGCGTCGGCTCAACTCGACCTCAGCCTGGCGCTGCTGGCGGCCGACAAGCCGGACGAGGCGGCGGCCGCGGCGAGCCAGGCGATCAGGTCGGGACGCATCGTGCCGTCGAACTGGTGGCGAGCTCGCGAGGTCGTGACCGGCGTGCTGCTCTCGGGCGTCTCCGGGGCCGGCGAACTGCGCGACGGGTATGAGACGTTCCGGCCGCAGCTCGAGGCTTGACGGCCGCCTGTCCGCAACCTTGCGGACACTGCGGACGTGCTGCGGACACCAAACACCTTCACCGCTCGTGATCGGACGCTGACGATCGTGTGTGGAGGCGGCGGGCGTAGGCCGCGAGGACCGCTGCTCGTCGTCTCCCCATTCGACGACGGGAGCGGACGTGCAACGGTGGATGTGGTGGCTGATGCCGCCGTACGGTGCGAAGATCCGGCGCCGGCAGGTGCTCGCCGAGGCCCGCGCCTGGCAGGAAGCCGAACGCCGCGCCGCATACGGGCGCATCGCCGGCGTCGCTGCGATCCTCGACCAGCCGACAGCAGTCCACCC